>NZ_JAVDUA010000020.1:0-127872 GCF_031456105.1 Pseudomonas sp. BE134
GCTGACCTCAACTTCTCGAACCGCCCGGTGCGGACCCGCATGCCGGGTGGTGTGGCAGGGGCGCGGCCAGATGGCCGCCTCCTATGCCGATTTTTCAAACGCCAAAAAAGTACCCAAAAAGGCTCGCCCCGAGCGTCCGGCCCCTCGCTAAGGCTCGGCGTTCCTTCGCTCCGGTATCCATCCGGGGACACTGCCCTCCGGTCTGCTTCGCGACGACCTACATGCAGCGTGTTCGACTGCGTCGAACGGCGCTGCGCGCCACTCCCCGGATGAACACCTCCACTCAGCCTCCCGAAGGGGCGGGTGGATCAAGATCAAGAGCTGCAGGCGAGCTAACGCTCGGCCTGATGAGTGGTGAGGAGCAGTCGGTGTACGCCGGTTCATTGTGGGAGCTAGCCTGCTAGCGATGGCGGCCTGACAGCCGACCAATTTCTAGCAGGTGTACATCATTCCCTGTGGGAGCTAGCCTGCTAGCGATGGCGGCCTGACAGCCGACCAATTTCTAGCAGGTGTACATCATTCCCTGTGGGAGTGAGCCTGCTCGCGAAGGCGGGCTCACTGGCGGCGCTGTTTAATGGTCAGTAAAAATTTCAGAACGTTCCCACGAAGTTTTCAGGTTGCCCGTCAGACGTGGCATCTCTAGCCTTTTGTCTGTCGCCGACACATTCAGCGATCGGGCTTCGCGGTCCGTTTTCTCAGGCATAATCACCCCCCGCCTAACGACGACGCTTTTGGCTGTAAGTCGTTTCGTGTCATGGCGGCTGTGCGCGGGATACCTTCGGGTATGCCGAGTTGCCAGAGGATCGGTCCGCGAACCTGCGTACAGCTGCCACCCAAATTGCTTCGCGGTAATTTGTAAGTGGCTCCACTCTTCCTCTGGAGTACTACCATGTTCAAACCAACACCCAATCCCCCCGCCCGCAAACCCAGCACGATGTACATGATCGTCCCCGAAATGGATACGGAAAGCCTTTTGGCCCATTCCTGTGAGTCACTGGCTTCGGCGAGTGTCATCGCCAGCGATTTTGCGGCGCGCCTGTATGGGCCGGACCGGCATGCGGCGATGGCGATTCAGCAGTTGGTCATGTTGGCCGAACTGGCGGTGAATCGGGCGCTGGATAACGTTGATCCGGCATAACTGTCCGACCGGGTCATCGTTCTTCGTCGGAACGCCGCCCACCCCTTCAAGTCTAAACATACAAGCGAGCCTGCTCGCGAAGGCGGGCTCACTGGCGGCGCTGTTTAATGGTCAGCAAAAATTTCAGAACCTTCCCACGAAGTTTTCAGGTTGCCCGTCAGACGTGGCATCTCTAGCCTTTTGTCCGTCGCTGACCCATTCAGCGATCGGGCTTCGCGGCCCTATGAACTGAGGCATAATCGCCGCGCTTTACAGCAGCACTTTCGGGTGTCTGTCGTTTTGTGTCATGGCGGCTGTGCGTGGGATACCTTCGGGTATGCCGATTCTCAGTTCTCGGTCCGCGAACCCGCGTACAGCTGCCACCCTTACATTGCATCGCGGCAATTGGGGTGGCGCCTTATCAATGAACTGAGGTGTCACCATGTTCAAACCAACACCCAATCCCCCTGCCCGCAAACCCAGCACGATGTACATGATCGTCCCCGAAATGGATACGGAAAGCCTTTTGGCCCATTCCTGTGAGTCACTGGCTTCGGCGAGTGTGATGGCCAGCGATTTTGCGGCGCGCCTGCTTGGGCCTGATCGGCATACGGCGATGGCAATTCAGCAGCTGGTCATGCTGGCCGAGCTGGCGGTGAATCGGGAGCTGGATAACGTTGATCCGTCATAACTGTCAGACCGGGTCATCGTTCTTCGTCGGAACGCCGCCCGGACCGGCTCGCTTCCACCTTGGAATGCGTACCCCTGTGGGAGCGAGCCTGCTCGCGATGGCGTCCGTGGGGACGCCATAATCCCGAGGATATCCCCGATCCCCCCATCTCCCTGTAAACTGCGCCTCTTTACCCGACGCACAGGGAGCTCAAATGTCCGGTTCGATCCTTTATATACACGGTTTCAACAGCGCGCCTGCGTCGAAAAAGGCCACGCAGTTGATGCAAGTGATGGAGCGCCTGGGTTTGAGCGATCAATTGCGTGTGCCAGCCTTGCATCACCACCCGCGCGAGGCCATCGCTCAGCTGGAGCAGGCTATTGTCGAGCTGCAACGGCCACTGCTGGTCGGCAGCTCCCTCGGCGGCTACTATGCGACTCACTTGGCCGAGCGCCATGGCCTCAAGGCTTTGCTGATCAACCCGGCCGTCAGTCCACACCGGATGTTCGACGGGTTCGTGGGAACGCAGAAAAACCTGTATACCGATGAGACTTGGGAATTGACCCACGACCACGTGACGGCCCTGGCCGAGCTGGAAGTGCCGGCGCCCCAGGACCCGCAGCGGTATCAGGTGTGGTTGCAGACCGGTGATGAAACGCTGGACTATCGCCTCGCCCAGCAGTACTACCGGGCCTGTGCCTTGCGCATCCAGGCCGGCGGTGACCATAGTTTCCAGGGCTTTGCCGCGCAATTGCCGGCCATGCTGAGTTTTGCCGGTATCGGCGCAGATTTGTATCAGGCGATCGATTTCACAGCACTGTGAACCGTCGCCTCTATTTCACGAACATTTGACGACGAGACCCCATGGCCACTCCCAGCGCTAGCTCTTATAACGCAGACGCCATCGAAGTCCTCTCGGGCCTCGACCCGGTGCGTAAACGCCCCGGCATGTACACCGACACCAGTCGGCCGAACCACCTCGCCCAGGAAGTCATCGACAACAGCGTCGACGAAGCCTTGGCCGGGCATGCGACATCGGTGCAGGTTATCCTGCACGCCGACCACTCCCTGGAAGTCAGCGATGACGGCCGTGGCATGCCGGTGGACATTCACCCGGAAGAGGGTGTTTCCGGGGTCGAGCTGATCCTCACCAAGCTTCATGCCGGTGGCAAGTTTTCCAACAAAAATTACCAGTTCTCCGGCGGTTTGCACGGGGTGGGTATTTCGGTGGTCAACGCCTTGTCGACCGAAGTCCGGGTGCGCGTCAAGCGTGACGGCAACGAATACCAGATGACCTTTGCCGACGGTTTCAAGAAAACCGAGCTGGAAGTGATCGGCACGGTCGGTAAACGCAACACCGGCACCAGCGTGTTCTTCGCCCCGGACCCGAAGTACTTCGATTCACCGAAATTCTCCATCAGCCGCCTCAAGCACGTGCTCAAGGCCAAGGCTGTGCTGTGTCCGGGGCTGCTGGTCAGTTTTGAAGACAAGGCCACCGGTGAAAAAGTCGAATGGCATTACGAAGATGGCCTGCGCTCCTACCTGGTAGACGCTGTCAGCGAATTCGAGCGCCTGCCGGACGAGCCGTTCTGCGGCAGCCTGGCCGGTAATAAAGAAGCGGTCGACTGGGCACTCTTGTGGCTACCGGAAGGTGGCGACGCGGTGCAGGAAAGCTACGTCAACCTGATCCCGACGGCCCAGGGCGGTACTCACGTCAACGGTTTGCGTCAGGGCTTGCTCGATGCCATGCGCGAGTTCTGCGAATTCCGCAGCCTGTTGCCGCGCGGGGTAAAGCTGGCGCCGGAAGACGTTTGGGAACGCATTGCCTTCGTGCTGTCGATGAAGATGCAGGAGCCGCAATTCTCCGGTCAGACCAAAGAACGTCTGTCGTCCCGTGAAGCGGCGGCTTTTGTTTCCGGTGTGGTCAAGGATGCGTTCAGCCTGTGGCTCAACGCCCACCCGGAAACCGGCATGCTGCTGGCGGAGTTGGCGATCAACAACGCCGGCCGTCGCCTCAAGGCGAGCAAGAAGGTCGAGCGCAAGCGCATCACCGCAGGGCCGGCGCTGCCGGGCAAGCTCGCTGACTGCGCCGGGCAGGACCCGATGCGCTCCGAGCTGTTTCTGGTGGAAGGTGATTCCGCCGGTGGCTCCGCAAAGCAAGCACGGGACAAGGAGTTTCAAGCCATCCTGCCGTTGCGCGGCAAGATTCTGAACACGTGGGAAGTCGACGGCAGCGAAGTGCTGGCCAGCCAGGAAGTGCACAATATCGCCGTGGCCATCGGTGTCGATCCGGGCGCCGCAGACATGAGCCAGCTACGCTACGGCAAGATCTGCATCCTCGCCGACGCCGACTCCGACGGCCTGCACATCGCCACACTGTTGTGCGCGTTGTTCGTTCAGCATTTCCGCCCGTTGGTGGATGCCGGGCACGTCTATGTCGCCATGCCGCCGCTGTACCGCATCGACTTGGGCAAAGAGATTTACTACGCCCTCGACGAAGCCGAGCGCGACGGCATCCTGGATCGTCTGGTCGCCGAGAAAAAACGCGGCAAGCCGCAGGTCACCCGATTCAAAGGCCTGGGTGAAATGAACCCGCCGCAGCTGCGCGAAACCACTATGGATCCGAACACCCGGCGTCTGGTGCAGTTGACCCTGGACGATTTCGAAGCGACGTCGGAAATGATGGACATGCTGCTGGCGAAGAAACGCGCCGGCGACCGCAAATCCTGGCTGGAATCCAAGGGCAACCTGGCCGAGGTTCTTGGTTGATGCGGCGTGGCTTTGCCCTGGCGTGTGCGTTACTTCTGACCCCGGTTTTGGCATTTGCTGAAGCGGCACCCGAATTGCGCGTGGTCGCCGAGCATCCCGTTGACGGCATGCATGGCGGCAACCTGTCGGGACTTGCGCAATGCGGCGAGGACCTGTGGACGGTGTCCGATCGCGACGACGATCAGATCTATCGTCTCGATACCCGCGATACGGTCTGGCAGGCTGAAGCCGTGGGCATCGGTGTGCCTCCGGTGCCGGGCAGCGGTTTGCCCTGGGGGTTGCGCTCGCGCGCCTGGCTGGCGTCGTTCGTGCGTGGCGGTGATCTGGATTTCGAAGCCATTACCTGCGACAGCGCCGGCAATCGCTACATTGTCAGTGAAGCCCATGCGGCCGTCCTGCAAGTACCGCTGACAGGGCCGGCGACCTGGTTGAAAATCTCGCCGCTGCTGGTTCGCGAAGCGCGGGCCAGTGGCTTGCTGTTGCAATTCAATGCGCTGTTTGAAGGCTTGGCGATAAACCCGGCGGGAGATCAGATGTGGTTCGCTGCCGAACGTCAAAGCCGCGGATTGTTAACGATCAAGCGCAAACAGACCGTTTGGGACTGCGAGGATGGCTGTGTGCTGCTGAGCGAAGCGGGCATGGAAATGCAGCCGCCGAAATTTCCCAAGGCCAAACCGGCGCCCCGGGATTTTTCCGATGTGTCGTTGTTCAACGGCAAACTGTTCACCCTTGAGCGCAATGCGTACCAGATTTGTCGACGCGACACGCAGACGGCCAAAGTCGAGCGCTGCTGGTCGTATGCGGCCGAGCTTTTGCAGGAAAACCGTCGTTATCCACAGAACTACGGGCTGGAAGAAGCATTGCTCGTGGACGCTGACGGCGCGTGGATTGGTGTGGATAACAACAACGGTGCCCGGGTCGATGGTGAAAGTCGCCCGGTGGTGTATCGTTTTGCCGCGCCTGAAGGTGGCTGGAGCGCCAAGCCGTGAGCCAGCAAACGGCGGGCAAACGCGCCGGCCGGGTCATGCTGGTGTTGGCCTGGTGCGCTGCGCTGTTTTTGGCAACTCGGTTTTTCGGGCAATGGGAGGAGCGCCAGCAAAACCCCAATGTCGTCGTCACCTCGGAGCAGGGCGAAGGGTTTATCGAAGTGAAACTGGTCAGCAACCGCCAGGGGCATTTTGTCGCCAGCGGTGCCATCAATGGTCACCCGGTGGATTTCATGCTCGATACCGGAGCGACGGATGTGTCAATTCCGGCCAGTGTGGCCGAAGGATTGAAACTGGAACAAGGCATCGGGGTGACCCTGAGCACGGCCAATGGTCTGAGCGAGGGCTATCGAACCCGCATCGACCGGCTGCAACTGGGCGACATTGTGTTGCGTGATGTTCGCGCGCTGGTTGCCCCAGGCCTGGAAGGCAAACAGGTGCTGCTCGGCATGAGCGCACTGAACAAACTTGAATTTACCCAGCGCGGTGGCACCATGCTGCTGCGCCAGACAACGAACCGATGAGGCCCGCATGAGCGACTCCCTTGATCTCAGCCTGGACGGTGTAGAACGCCGGTCACTGGCTGACTTCACCGAAAATGCCTACCTCAACTATTCCATGTACGTGATCATGGACCGTGCCTTGCCGCATATCGGCGACGGCCTGAAGCCGGTACAGCGACGCATCATCTACGCGATGAGCGAGTTGGGGCTGGACGCCGACTCCAAGCACAAGAAATCGGCGCGTACCGTCGGTGACGTGCTCGGCAAGTTCCACCCGCACGGCGATTCGGCCTGCTACGAAGCCATGGTCCTGATGGCTCAGCCGTTCAGCTACAGATACACGCTGGTCGACGGTCAGGGTAACTGGGGTGCGCCGGATGATCCCAAGTCATTTGCCGCCATGCGTTACACCGAAGCGCGGCTGTCGCGTTATTCCGAAGTGCTGCTCAGCGAACTGGGCCAGGGCACCGCGGACTGGGGCCCGAACTTCGACGGCACCCTCGACGAACCGCTGGTATTACCGGCGCGCTTGCCGAACATCCTGCTCAATGGCACCACCGGCATCGCCGTGGGCATGGCCACCGACGTACCGCCACACAACTTGCGCGAAGTCGCGACGGCGTGCGTTCGATTGCTCGATGAACCCAAAGCCACGGTCGAACAGCTCTGTGAACACATCCAGGGCCCGGATTACCCGACCGAAGCGGAAATCATCACCCCGCGCGCCGACCTGCTGAAAATGTACGAAACCGGCAAGGGCTCGGTGCGCATGCGCGCCGTGTACCACATCGAAGACGGCGACATCATTGTCACCGCACTGCCGCACCAGGTGTCAGGTGCCAAGGTGCTGGAACAGATCGCAGCGATGATGCAGGCCAAGCCATCCAAGGCGCCGCAAATCGCTGACCTGCGCGATGAATCCGACCACGAAAACCCGTGCCGCATCGTGATCATCCCGGGTGCGCGCAAGAACTTTGACCACGATGCGCTGATGACGCACCTGTTCGCCAGCACCGAGCTGGAGTCGAGCTACCGGGTCAACATCAACATCATTGGCCTGGACGGCAAGCCGCAGCTGAAAAACCTGCGGGCGCTGCTGGTCGAGTGGCTGGAGTTCCGGGTGCAGACCGTGCGTCGGCGCCTGCAATTCCGCCTCGATAAGGTCGAACGTCGCCTGCACCTGTTGGACGGTTTGTTGATTGCCTACCTCAACCTGGATGAAGTGATTCACATCATCCGTACCGAGGAGCATCCAAAGGCTGCCCTGATCGCGCGTTTCGCCCTGAGCGAAATCCAGGCCGACTACATTCTCGACACCCGTTTGCGTCAATTGGCGCGGCTGGAAGAGATGAAGCTGCGTGCCGAGCAGGATGAGCTGCTCAAGGAACAAGCCAAGCTGCAAGCGTTGCTGGGCAGCGAAGCCAAGTTGAAAAAACTGGTCCGCACCGAATTGATCAAGGACGCCGAAACCTATGGCGACGACCGTCGTTCGCCAATTGTCGAGCGCGCCGAGGCCAAGGCCCTGACCGAGCACGATCTGCTGCCAAACGAGAAAGTGACGGTCGTTCTGTCGGAAAAAGGCTGGGTTCGCTCTGCCAAAGGGCACGAGATCGACGCCACCGGGCTTTCCTACAAGGCCGGGGACGGTTTCAAGGCCCTGGCGGCCGGTCGCTCCAACCAGTTTGCAGTCTTTATCGACTCCACTGGTCGCAGTTATTCGGTGGCAACGCACACGTTGCCATCGGCCCGTGGCCAGGGCGAGCCGTTGACCGGTCGTCTGACGCCACCGCCTGGCGCGAGTTTTGAATGCGTGCTGATGCCAGAAGACGATTCGCTGTATGTGATTGCGTCCGACGCCGGGTATGGTTTCGTGGTCAAAGGTGAAGATTTGCAGGCCAAGAACAAGGCTGGCAAGGCGCTGCTGAGCTTGCCGAGCAACTCGAAAGTCATTCTTCCGCGCCCGGTGGCTGATCGCGAGAGCAACTGGCTGGCCTCGGTCACGACCGAAGGTCGCCTGCTGATCTTCAAAATCAGCGACCTGCCACAATTAGGTAAGGGCAAAGGCAACAAGATCATCGGTATCACCGGTGAACGTGTGGCCAACCGCGAAGAATATGTCACGGACATCGCCGTACTGCCGGAGGGTGCCACCTTGGTGTTGCAGGCCGGTAAACGTACCTTGTCACTGAAAGCCGACGACCTCGAGCACTACAAAGGTGAGCGTGGACGTCGTGGTAACAAATTGCCACGTGGCTTTCAGCGGGTGGATGCGCTGCTCGTCGAAAACCTCAATTAAGCGTCCCAGGGGGCGTTTTCGACGGTTTCCCTCCTGCGGGGAACACAGTCGCTAATGCCCTCAAGAGCGTTCGATCTGCGATTTAACGCGTAGATCAATGCTTTGGCGCTGGAGTCGGAACGCATATTCACGGATGATAGGGCCTTTCAAGCGCCGGCGTGGCCGAGCGTTCTTCATATGTTTTGAGTATTTTCACTGTGGTTAGCCTTGTGGCAGCCACCTGGATGGGACGATGACTGCTCTGCGCCTTCCTTTTATTTTGATGCTCGCCAGCGTTTTAGGCCTGGCGGGTTGCAGCGTTCATCAACCGGTGTCGCTGTATCAGCTGGACAGCGGAAATCCGGTTCCACCCGCACAAAGCGGGGGTATGGCGGTATTGTTGGGCCCGGTAACGGTTGCCGATTACCTGCAACGCGAAACCCTGTTGCAGCGTCAGCCCGATGGAAGTCTGCAAGCTGCCACGGATGGTCGTTGGGCGGGCAGCCTGTCATCCGACATTGATCAGCTGTTGCTGCGTCAGGTAGCGGGTCGTCTGGACAGCCAGCGCGTGGTGCTGGCGCCTGCCACAGCGGGCTTTACCCCGGATGTTCAGGTTCTGCTGACGATTACCCGGCTGGACTCGGGTGTGTCGCAACCGGCAATCCTTGATGCGCAATGGCGATTGATCGACCGTCGCGGAAAAGTTCGCGATAACCGCATCATTCACCTGCAAGAAGATCACGCAGGCGGCACAGCGGCGCAGGTTCAGGCGCAAGGGGTGTTGTTGCAGCGTCTGGCGGAGCAGTTGTCGGTGGCGCTCAAGCCATTGGCCAACCAGCCAGCGATTGCCGATGCACCGCGTAAATCGACGCCCAAACCTGTCGCTCCGGCAGCTGAGCAAGAGAAACAGCCGAAGATCCCGATGGCTTCGCCGATCCGGACCGATATGGAAGTGTTCAGGTTCTAAATCAGGAATGATTCAACACGAAGCCTGCAGTGATGCGGGCTTTGTTGTTTCTGCGGGGGCTTGTAGCAGCTGTCGAGCCTGCGAGGCTGCGTTCGAGGAGGAAGTCCTCGCAAGTCCTATAAGTGCGGTCTGTCTGAATGCACCCATTGCCCTTTACGACTGCTGCGCAGTCGAACGCAGCCTCGCAGGCTCGGCAGCTGCTACATAGAACCAACAAAAAACCCGCAGATGATCCCTCATCTGCGGGTTTCTTTTATATCGGGGCTAGTGCTTACGCCCGACGCTCATGCATCCGCGCCAATTGCCGTTCCAGCATCGATGGATAAGGCTCCATCAACCGCTCCACGCAGCAAGCACCCTCAGGGCTCGCAATCGGGCGAATCCGCGCACGCTGACGAATCAGCACGTCGTCACCGATCTTGCGCTCCACCAGCAGCAGATTGCGGCTGTGTTGAGACAGGGCCAGTGCGTCCTGAGCGGGTTCGGTCAGCAACAAGTCGATCTGGGTCATACCGTACAACTCCTCACCCAGCGTCAGACCCAACTGCAATTGCAGGGTGATGCCGCTGTCTGCGACTTCGATCTGCAACTGATGGCCCAGGGCTCGCAACAACTCACCGCAGCAGATGGCGTTGGTCAGGTAGTCGTCGCCGCTGTCTTCGGTGTGGAACAGCATCAGTGTGCTGCCATCGTTCAGGGTATGCAGTTCGCTCTGGTAGAGCGAAGCGGCCTGATCGAGGCAGTCGCGATAGCGTTTCAGCAATTCTTCGAGGCGGGTGCGGGGCAGGCGACGCAGTTGGTCCTGAGCGCCCAGTTGCACGGCCAGGACGGCGCTGTGTTGTGGCGCGTTCGAAATCACCGGTTTTGCGGCGGGTTTCAGGGCGACGGCGATCGACTCGTCGCGCAGATCGGCAAAAGCGTCATCGTCATCATCATCTTCAACAGTGCTGACAATCTGTCGTGGCGCGGGTTTCAGGCTGGCGACCGGTTTGGTTTCATCGAAACTCGGGTCACGCAAGTTGCGTACTTCGAAGGTCGGCTCGTTGTCGTTCGCGTCTTCATCGCTGTCGTCGTATTCAGGCTCCGGTACTGGTTCCGGCTCGGCAGGCTCCGGTGCGAAATTGGCGTGCAACTGACGGGCAAGGTCGCCGATCTCGTCCTGACGGTCGGTGGCCGGAGTGTATTCGTCGATATTGCGCAGCCATACGCGCAATTGCAGCAGCGGCGTAGAGATGTGCCGACCCAGGCGCAGGCTCAGGGCCAGGGACAATGCCAACAGGATCGCACTCAAAATGCCCATGCTTTGCAGGCTGATGGTCATGGGTTGCTGGAATTGATCCATGTCCAGGCTGATGCGCAGTTGCCCTGCGGTCACGTCCTGGAACGTGATCTTGCTCTGGTACATGCCCTCGGCTTCGCCCAGCAGGCTGTGCTTGGGACGCTGACCGGCCTCGGCGAGGATGCGGTTATCCACGCTATAGATGGCGGCGTGGGCCACCAGCTTGTTTTTGGTCAGGTTGTTGAGCAGCACGTTGAGGCTGAGGATGTCGTTGGACACCAACAGCTCCGTAGCGGAGGTGGCGGTCTGCGTGGTCAGGCTTTCACCCAGCGCATCTGCCTGCTCGTGCATGGCCTGCTTGAACTGCAAACCCATGACACCGGCGTAGATCACCAGGGCCAGAGCGACCAGGATCACGTTATGGCTGGCGATGCGCAATGCAATCGGTACACGGCGGTGGCGCAGTGCCCGGAAGATCAGCAGAAAGAAGTTATCGGTTTTTACTGGCGTGGGCCGGTTCACTTGCGCTCGGCTCTTTGTCCGTGAAGTTGACGCGCAGTATAGCGACAGGCCATAGGCCGGCAAAGCGCTCACGGTGCCCGATGGTCACTGAAAGTGGGTAGAATGCGGTTTTTTTCCACTTGCGGGGGTGCGCCTTGCGCGAAATCGTCCTGATAAACATCACGGGAGTCGACCGTCCGGGTCTGACTGCGGCCATAACCGGCGTTCTGGCCCAGGGTGGTGTGAACATTCTCGACATCGGTCAGGCGGTGATCCACGACACCCTGTCGTTCGGCATCCTGGTTGAAATTCCGGATACCGAGCAAGGCAAGTCGGTGCTCAAAGACATCCTGTTCAAGGGTTACGAGCTCGATCAACAGGTCCGTTTCACGCCGGTATCCGAAGAGGACTATCAGCAGTGGGTCGGCAACCAGGGCAAGAAACGCCACATCGTGACGCTATTGACCCGCAAAGTGACTGCCGGGCAATTGCAGGCCGTGAGCTCGATTACCGCCAAATATGGCCTGAACATCGATCACATCGATCGGTTGTCAGGGCGCATGCCGCTCGACACCCCGGCTGACAAGGGCAAGGGTTGCATCGAGTTTTCCGTGCGTGGCGAAGCGGCTGATCCGCAGGCGCTGCGGGCCGAATTCCTCAGCGTTGCGCAGGAACTGAACGTCGACATCGCCTTTCAGGAAGACTCGTTGTTCCGTCGCAACCGTCGCCTGGCGGTGTTCGACATGGACTCGACCCTGATCGAAGCAGAAGTGATCGACGAACTGGCCAAGGCCGCGGGTGTCGGCGATCAAGTGTCGGAAATCACCGAGCGAGCGATGGCCGGTGAGCTGGATTTCCGTGCGAGCTTCAAAGAGCGTCTGGCGTTGTTGCAAGGTCTGGACGTCAGCGTGCTGGATTCGATCGGTGCTTCCCTGCGCCTGACCGAAGGTGCCGAGACCCTGTTCGCCGAACTCAAGCGTCTGGGCTACAAGACCGCCATTCTGTCCGGTGGTTTTACCTACTTCGCCAAGCAATTGCAGACCAAGCTGGGCATTGACTACGTATTTGCCAACGAACTGGAAGTGGTCGACGGGAAAGTCACGGGGGTTGCGGTCGAGCCGATTGTCGATGCGCAGCGCAAGGCTGACTTGCTGCGTGAGCTGGCCCATAAGGAAGGATTGCGACTGGAGCAGACCATTGCAGTCGGCGACGGCGCCAATGACCTGCCGATGCTGGCGATTGCGGGATTGGGTGTGGCGTTCCGGGCCAAGCCGCTGGTGAAGCAATCGGCGAAACAGGCGATTTCCACCCTTGGGCTGGATGGTGTGCTGTACCTGCTGGGCTTCCGCGATCGCGACGGACAGCTCTAGACGCCGCAAAAATAAATGTGGGAGCGGGCTTGCCCGCGAAGAGGCCGGAACATCCAACATCTATGTTGTCTGTGCCGACGCTTTCGCGGGCAAGCCAGATCCCGCAGGGATGCAGTTTGGCCTTTAGGCTTTTGGCAGGCCCATTCCCTGGCCCATCTGCACCGGCGAACCCGCCGCCAGCTCTTCAGACCACTGCACTTGATCTGGCCCGAATAGCACGACAGCAGTCGAACCCAGTTTGAAGCGACCCAGTTCCGCACCTTTTTCCAGATGGATCGGCGCGCGGGCGGCTTCATCGTAACGGAAGGTTTTCAGCTCGCGTTTCGGTGGCGTGACCAGCCCGGCCCAGACGGTTTCGATCGACGCAACGATCATCGCGCCCACCAGCACCACGGCCATCGGCCCGCGCTCGGTGTCGAAAATGCACGCCACGCGCTCGTTACGGGCGAACAGCTCGGGAACGTTTTCGGCGGTGGTCTGGTTGACCGAGAAGATTCGGCCCGGGATGTAGACCATCTCACGCAGAGTGCCGGCCAGCGGCATGTGCACGCGGTGGTAGTCCTTCGGCGACAGGTAAATGGTGGCGAAATCACCGCCCATGAACGGCGCGGCATTCGCAGCATCACCGCCCAACAATTCCAGCACGCTGAAGCTGTGGCCCTTGGCCTGGAACACGCGACCGTGTTCGATCGGGCCGAGCTGGCTGACCGCGCCATCGGCCGGGCTGAGAATGGCACCCGGGGTTTCATCGAGCGGGCGAGCGCCGTCTTTCAGGGCGCGGGTGAAGAACGCATTGAAGTGCTCGTAAGCGGTCAGGTCTTCGACCAGGGCCTGGGACATGTCCACCTGATAACGCTTGGCGAACCAGGCGGTAAAGGCGTTTTTGAACCAGCGTACGCGGCATTCGGCAATGCAGCCGGCCAGTCGCGAGAGCAAGTGATGGGGCAGCAGGTATTGGCTGAGGATAAACAGACGCTTATTCATTAACTGTCCTTAAAACCTTAAATCTCTACGGGGGTGTCGGGGTGGTTGCCCCATTCGCCCCAGGAACCGGCATAGCCTTTGACCCGCGGATAACCGAGGGATTTGGCCACCAGATAGGTGAAGCCAGAACGGTGATGAGTCTGGCAGTGGGTAATCACTTCTTTGTCTTTACTGATGCCGAGCTGTTCGAGGATCTGCGGCATGTCCGTGCGGATGCGCAAGTTGCGCGCCTTATCCATGCCCGCGGTCCATTCGAAATTGACGGCACCGGGAATGTGCCCGGCCTTGGCCGCCAGCACTTTCTCGCCGGAGTACTCCAGCGGCCCGCGCGCGTCCCAGATCGCCAGGTCGGCGGCACCTAAACGGCTTTGCAGGTACTCGCGGGTGGCGGTGGGTTCGTCGTGCAGGGTCAATGCCACCGGGCCGCCAACGGGTGCCGGAATCTGGATCGACATGGGCATGCCTTCTGCCAGCCAGGCCGGCAGGCCGCCATCAACGTAGTGGTACTTTTTGTGACCGATAACGTCCAGCAGCCAGATAAAACGCCCGGCCCAGCCGCCGCCTTCATCGTCATACACCACATACACTGCATCGCGATGGTGGCCCAGCTCTCCGAACAACGCTTCGAGCGCCGCTTTCGGTGGCATCAGCCCCGGCGCTGGCGCCTGCCCGAGTTGCGTGCGTTTCGGATCGACAAAACGCGCGCCGGGAAGGTGCCCTTCGGCATAACGGGCACTGCTGGTCAGGTCCACCAGAATCAGGTCGCGGGACTCAAGACGAGGGAGCAAGTCGCTCGGCTCGATCACCAGCGGCAAGCCAGAGAAGTCAGACATGTGAGGTCTCCAGAGCACAAAAGGGAGGATTGTAACGCAGCGTCATTGGCCGCGGTGGCTAAAGGTGTGTAGGGCTTTCTCGATGCACTGCGCGGTTTTGCCGAAGGCTTGCACGGTGATTTCCGAGAGCGGTCCGCCACCCTGATCTGCCACCACCACCATGATCACCCGACCATTATTGATCAGCGAGCGCAGCAACAGGTGTTCGCCACGGAATTGTGCGCGCAGGCTGGCAGGCAACAAGGCTGAGAATTGGGCGGTGTTGGCCGGTGTCAGGCGCACCTGAGCCTGTTGCGAGAGCAATCGTTGCAGGACGTTGCTTTGGTTCACCACGAAATTCAACCCGGCCGTTTCTTTTGGCAATCCGGCAACCTGATGTACCCGCAGATTGGCGTGTGTGCGGTCAGCCATCAAGATCATCACCCGGCGCATGCCGCACGCGACCAGGGCGTCCCGGGCGGAGGTGGTCAAGTGCATGGCGTTGGTGAAGGGGCTTGGCTCCAGCAGTAACTCGGCGCACTGGCTGCGCCACTTCGCCAGGTCTTCGGTGGTCGGCGCCGGTGCCGGTAGCAGCCCGGCGTGGATACGGTTCATGCCCGGCGGCCAGAGCAGCGATACGGCCGGGTGCCACAGGTCCGGCATGGTATGTAGCCGGGCGCTGTTGGCGGCCTGTTGGTGCAATTGCTGCTGCACGTCGGCCATGGGGATTTGCAGGTAAAGACTGGTCAGGTATTGCCAGCGCGCGCTGTGAGGACTGTCCCACGCCTGTTGCGCCGACAGCGCCAGGCCGTTGGCCAACAGCACGGTATTGGCCGGCTGATTGAGCCAGCGACGCAGGGTCGGATCGTCATCGAGGCGGTTTTGCTGGCGCAAGGGATGATCGCTGTCGCGGGCAATGCGCAAGACCTTGACCAGTTCGCGCTGCTCGGTCAGCAGCAGGCGATATCCCTGTTCCACCCAAATCGGCAGGCGCCAGAGGCTCACCAGGGTCTGGCATATGTCCAGCAGACGCACGCCGAACAATTGCTTTTCGACCTTGCGTGCCGATTCGCCTTTATGGAAGACCCGCAGCTCCCACTCTTCAAGCAATTGCGGATGGGTCAGCGCCATGGGCCATAGCGGCGAGAGAAACAGCAGGCTGCCCCAGTGAATGTCCTGCCACAGTCGCGCGAGGCGACTGGCAAAAAAACCGTTGGCCTGTTGCGTCGCATGCTGGCTGATCATCTGCAACTGGCGCAAGGCAATCGGGATCTGTGCCAGGGGCTCAGCGGGCAGGCGGGCGAGCAGTTCTTCGGTGCGTTTCAAACCGAGGCGATTGATCGCCACTTCAAGGTTTTCCGCGGGCTCGGTCATGCTGCCGTGGGTGTGACGGTTGGCTTCACGAATGATGCTCAAGGCCAGGGCAGGGCTGTCTTGCATGAGCTCTGCGATATCCCGAAGCGAACTGCGGTTATCGGCGATGGCCTTGCTGACACGGTCATGGGCATCTTGCGGAACTGGCAGGCGCACGCCATCGAGAAGCTTGACCCAGCCTTCAAGTGTGGTCGGTTTTTGAGTCGCAATGTTCGTTGGGTTAGCCATGGTTGGACGCAATCATCGTCTGCATTACCTATGCCCGGAGTAGGCTAAATTAGCTTTTCGCTTGAACGGCCTATAGTCTGGCGCAGTTTTGCCGATAAGGAGAAGAAGAGATTTTTCAACTTCCGAATATGACCTTGAACCCGACTCAGTAAGTGCTCTCCTACCTATGGCTAAAATTCTCGGCATCATCGTCGTATTCGCAAGCGTGCTTGGCGGATACGTGCTCTCACACGGCAAGATTGCCGCCCTTATTCAGCCTTTCGAGGTGATGATTATCGGTGGTGCGGCCCTGGGCGCATTCCTGCAGGCCAACCCAGGCCATATGGTCAAACTCACGCTGAAGAAAGCCTTCGGGATGTTCAGCTCGCGTTTCAACCACACCTTCTACCTTGAAGTGCTGGGGCTGATTTACGAGATTCTCAACAAAAGCCGCCGCGAAGGCATGATGGCCATCGAAGGCGACATCGAAGATGCCGCGGCGAGTCCGATCTTCGCCAAGTACCCGGCGGTGCTCAAAGATGACCGCATGACCGCGTACATCTGCGATTACCTGCGCATCATGTCATCCGGCAACATGGCGCCCCATGAGCTCGAAGGCCTGTTCGACATGGAGCTGACCAGCCTCAAGGAAGACCTGGATCACCCCTCTCACGCGGTGAACGGCATCGCTGACGCCATGCCGGGTTTCGGTATCGTCGCGGCGGTACTGGGTATCGTGGTGACCATGGCGTCCCTGGGTGAAAGCGATCAGAAAATGATCGGCGTGCACGTCGGTGCGGCACTGGTCGGTACCTTCTTCGGTATTCTCGCCGCCTACGGTTTCTTCGGCCCGCTGGCCCATGCACTGGCCCACGACGCCAAGGAAGAGCTGAACGTTTACGAAGCCATCAAGGCGTCGCTGGTTGCCTCGGCCTCCGGCATGCCGCCATCGCTGGCCGTAGAGTTCGGACGCAAAGTGCTGTACCCGGCGCACCGTCCTAGCTTCGCTGAGCTGGAACAAGCGGTTCGCGGTCGCTAAGTCATGGAAAATAACCAGCCGATAATCATCAAGCGCGTAAAAAAATACGCGGGCGGGCATCACGGGGGCTCCTGGAAAATCGCCTTCGCTGACTTCGCGACGGCGATGATGGCGTTCTTCCTGGTGCTGTGGCTGCTGTCCACTGCAACACCGGAACAGAAAATCGCCATCGCCGGTTACTTCAAGGATCCGGTCGGCTTTACCGAAAGTGGCACGCCGTACATCATCGATCTGGGCGGTTCTCCGACTCTGGCGCCAGAGAAAACCCTTAACCCTGAAGTTAAGTCTGAGCCCCAGCCAGACCGCGTCACCATCGACACCGAACAAGTCGAAGGCATGGCCGAGCTGGTTGAGAAGGAACGCCTGGAATTGTTGCTGCAAGAGTTGCAGAACAAGGTCGATGAAAATCCGCAACTGCAGAAATTCAAGGACCAGATCCTGTTCGAGATCACCCAGGACGGTTTGCGCATCCAGATCATGGACGCGGAAAACCGCCCTATGTTCGACTCCGGCAGTGCGCGACTCAAACCGTATTTCGAAGACATTCTGCTGGCCATGGCCGACACCATCAAAGCGGTGCCGAACAAGATCAGCATCAGCGGCCATACCGATGCCAAGCCGTACTCGGGCACCGGTGATTTCGGCAACTGGGAACTCTCGGCCAACCGTGCCAATGCCGCCCGCCGTGCGCTGATCGCCGGCAGTTATCCGGATCAACAGGTGGCGCGGGTGGTCGGTTATGCCTCGTCGGCGCTGTTCGACCGGGAGAACCCGTTCAATCCGGTCAATCGCCGGATCGACATTGTGGTGCTGACCAAGAAAGCCCAGCGCGCCATCGAAGGTTCACAGGGTGCGGAACCTGCGCCAGCACCAGCGCATAGCGGTACGGGCGAAGTGCCGGCCAAGCCAGCCGATCCGAACGCATTGCCGGCGGATAAAGAACCGCTGCCGGCCCATGAGCTTCGCGAGCGATTGAACATCTTCGAAAACCCGGCACCGAAACCGGCGGAGCCGCCGAAGCCGTGACCCACAAAAAAGCCGCGAGATGATCGCGGCTTTTTTGTGTCTGGAGGCTGCTGCTTAGTAGCTGGTCTCAGGCAAGCTGGCAATGATCGAGCGGTAGCTGTTCATCCGTTGCTGCTGCACGCGGCCTTCTTCGAGGGCCTTGAGCAGGGCGCAACCCGGTTCACGGTCGTGTTTGCAGTCACGGAAGCGGCAGGTGCCGATCAGGTCGTTGAACTCGATGAAACCGGCTTCGACGTCGGCACGGCTGACGTGGCCCAGACCGAATTCACGAATACCCGGGGAGTCGATCAACTCACCGCCACCGGGGAAGTGGAACAGCCGCGCGGTGGTCGTGGTGTGAGTGCCCTGGCCGGACAGTTCGGATAACGGGCCGACACGGGCTTCGACTTCCGGCAGCAGGCTGTTGACCAGCGACGACTTGCCGACACCGGACTGGCCGACGAACACGCTGATGCGTCCGTCCAGTTGCTCTTGAAGTTGCTCCATGCCATTGCCGTGATGCGCCGACACTTCCAGCACCGGGTAACCGAGTGTGCGGTAAACCGCCAGCAAGGCATTCAGGGCCGGGGCGTTCTGCTCGTCGATCAGGTCGAATTTGTTGAGCAGCAGCAGTGGCCGGATACCTGCGTGCTCGGCGGCAACCAGATAACGGTCGATCAGGTTGGCGTGTGGCTCGGGCAGCGGGGCAAACACGATGACGATCATGTCGACGTTGGCCGCTACCGGCTTTAACTGGCCACGGCTGTCCGGACGGCAGAGTTCGGTTTTACGTGGCAGTTGCGCCACGATTACGCCGATGCCCTGGTTGCCGGCACGCCAGACCACTTGATCACCGGTCACCAGCGCTGGCAGGTTGGCGCGCAAGTGACAGCGGAACACCTGGCCAGCCAGCTCGCCATCGAGAGCCTCGACTTCGACCTGTACACCGAAGTGCGCGATCACCAGACCCGTCTGTTCCGGACCCAGGTCGCCACCCTCAAGTGCCTCGACAGCCGAGGACTCGCGTTTGGCGGCGCGGGCAGCGCGTTCGCCCTGAATCTTTTCGATGCGCCAGTTTTGACGACGATTGAGTTGGCGTTTGGCCATGGGTGTTCCGTATCAAGAATGCAGCGATTAGGTAAAACGGCCGCGAGTTTAGCACGCCCCGCCGGTTGCCTAGGCTAAACTGCGCAGCATTGCCTAGGAGCCGACACATGCAAAACCCGCAGAATCTGATCTGGATCGACCTGGAAATGACCGGTCTGAACCCTGATACCGACGTCATCATCGAGATGGCCACCATCGTCACCGACAGTGATTTGAACACCTTGGCCGAAGGTCCGGTGATCGCCATCCACCACAGCGACGAAATCCTTGCCGGCATGGACGAATGGAACACCCGTCAACACGGCGGTTCGGGCCTGACCCAGCGCGTTCGTGACAGCCGCATCAGCATGGCCGAAGCCGAAGCCGAGACCATCGCCTTCCTTGAGCAGTGGGTGCCGAAGGGTAAGTCGCCAATCTGTGGCAATAGCATCTGTCAGGACCGTCGCTTCCTTTATACGCACATGAAATCCCTGGAAAGCTTCTTCCACTACCGCAACCTCGACGTCTCGACCCTTAAAGAGCTGGCCGCTCGCTGGGCACCGGACGTGCGCGACAGCTTCAAAAAGGGCAGCACCCACCTGGCGCTGGACGACATCCGCGAATCCATCGCCGAGTTGCAGCACTACCGTAAGCATTTCATTAAGTTCTGATTTCAAGGGGGCCTGTGCTGGCCCCATCGCGAGCAGGCTCGCTCCCACATGGGATTGCGATTTCCCTGTGGGAGCGAGCCTGCTCGCGATAGCGTCCGTACAGACACCCTCGATGAATGAATTGATTCTCAGGCGCCCTCTTATGGGGCGTCGATGAAGTGAGTAGACTGCGCGCCTTTCTGCAAGGACCGCCTCGCCATGTTGCTGATGCTCTACCTGATCGCAATCACCGCCGAAGCCATGACCGGTGCGCTCTCTGCCGGCCGGCGCGGCATGGACTGGTTTGGGGTGGTGTTGATCGCCTGCATCACGGCGTTGGGCGGCGGTTCGGTGCGCGACGTGCTGCTCGGCCACTACCCGCTGACTTGGGTCAAGCACCCGGAATACCTGGTGCTGACCTCGATCGCGGCGATGTTTACCGTCTTCGCTGCACGCTGGATGCGCCACCTGCGCTCACTATTTCTGGTGCTCGACGCCGTGGGCCTGGTGGCGTTCACCCTGATCGGCTGCATGACCGCGCTGGAAATGGGCCACGGCATGCTGGTTGCGTCGGTCAGTGGCGTGATCACCGGCGTATTCGGCGGCATCCTGCGCGACATCTTCTGCAACGACATCCCACTGATCTTCCGTCGCGAACTCTATGCCAGCGTCTCGTTCGCCGCGGCGTGGTGCTACATGCTCTGCATCTACCTGCAATTACCCGGTGAACAGGCGATTTTGATCACGCTGTTTGGTGGTTTCCTGCTGCGGTTGCTGGCGATCCGTTTTCACTGGGAAATGCCGAAATTCGTTTATAACGACGAAGCCTGATTTCACACGGTCCCTGTAGCAGCTGCCGAAGGCTGCGTTCGGCTGCGAAGCAGTCGTAAGTGATCAGATCCGCCGCGAGTCCTGCGGCCTCGAACGCAGCCTTCGGCAGCTGCTACAGGAGTCCGTGTTGTTTCAGGGCCCACTCGACATGCTCACGCACCAGTTCTGACGGATAGTCGCGCCGAGCCTTCAGCGCTTCCAGCACCGGAATGCTTGATGGCGCGTTCCCCAGGCCCACCGCCAGGTTTCGCAACCAACGCTCATAACCCGCTCGCCGTAACGGCGAACCTTCGGTGCTGCTGAGAAACTTCTCCTCATCCCACATGAACAGCTCTGCCAGCTCCGCGTTGTCCAGATTGTGTCGTGGCTTGAAATCGCTTTCTCCAGTGGGGCGGGCGAAGCGGTTCCATGGGCAGACGATCTGGCAGTCATCGCAACCAAACACCCGATTGCCGATCAGGGGGCGCAAATCTTCCGGAATCGCGCTTTTCAGTTCGATGGTCAGGTAGGAAATGCAGCGCCGGGCATCCAGTACATACGGGCCGACGAAGGCGTTGGTCGGGCAAATGTCGAGGCACGCCGTGCAGCGACCGCAATGTTCGGTGGTGTGAGGTGGATCGACCGGTAGCGGCAGATCGACAAACAACTCGCTGAGGAAGAAGTAGCTGCCGGCCTTGCGATTCAAGACCAGGGTGTTTTTGCCGATCCAGCCGAGACCGGCCTGTTCGGCGATGGCTTTTTCCAGCACTGGAGCGCTGTCGACGAATGCACGGAAACCAAACGGGCCGATCTCGGCCTGAATTTTATCGGCCAGTTGCTGCACACGTTTACGGATCAACTTGTGGTAATCACGGCCCAGGGCATAACGCGACACGTAGGCTTTTTCCGGCTGCGCCAGCAATTGCGCCATTTGAGTGTCGCCGGGCAGGTAGTCCATGCGCAGGGAAACGACCCGAAGTGTGCCGGGCACGAGTTCTTCCGGGTGCGAACGTTTGCTGCCGTGGGCGCCCATATACTCCATTTCGCCGTGGTAGCCGGCGGCGAGCCAGCGCTCCAAATGCTGCTCATGCTCTGCCAGGTCGAGGCCGCTGATGCCGACTTGCTGAAAGCCCAGCTCGCGACCCCAGTCCTTGATGGATTGGGCGAGGGCGGACAGGTCTGTAGGAATAGCGGGCATGAGGCGAGAGAAACCGGAGCTGAGGTGCGTATAATTCTGCCAGACATCGGAGCCCGAAGACGCATGCCGCACACTAAAGATGATTTACCCGACGCGCTGTATAGCGCTGCGCAGGTCCGCGGGCTCGATGCGAGCCTTATTGCGGCCGGCACACCGGGCTTCGAGTTGATGCAGCGCGCAGCCCGGGCGACCTGGCGTGCGCTGGTCCGGCAGTGGCCGTCGGCGAGTGAATTAAGTGTGCTGGCCGGTCACGGTAATAACGCTGGCGATGGTTATCTGGTGGCGGTGCTGGCCCAACGTGCGGGTTGGTCGGTGCGGGTACTGGCGGTCGGTGATCCCCAGCGTTTGCAGGGTGACGCAGCGTTGGCCCATGCCGAGGCCGTTTCCGAGAACATCTTGATTGAGCCTTGGACTGCGCAGGCTGAACTGCGCGGCATCGTGCTGGACGCGTTGCTGGGCACCGGTCTGACGGGTGAAGTGAGGGTGCCTTACGCAGACGCTATCGCGGCGATCAACGCCTGCGGATTGCCGGTGGCGGCGGTGGATATCCCTTCGGGCCTTTGCGCCGATACCGGGCGCGTTCTCGGGGCGGCGGTGCAAGCCGATCTTACCGTGACCTTCATCGGGTTGAAGCTGGGACTGTTCACCGGTGATGCCGCAGACGTCGTCGGTGATCTGGTTTTCAACAATTTACACGCCGATCCACAACTGGTTGAGGCCGCGTCGGTCAGCGCTCGTCGCCTGACGACCAGTAACTTGCCGCGCCTTGCCCCCCGAACACCGACGTCCCACAAAGGCAAATTCGGCCACGTGCTGCTGATCGGTGGTGATCGCGGGTTAGGGGGGGCGATCCTGCTGAGTGCACAAAGCGCTCTGCGCAGCGGGGGCGGCATGGTCTCCGTGGCCACTCGCAGTGAGCATGTTGGCGCCGCGCTGGCTAGAATCCCTGAAGCCATGGTGCTGGGCACGTCATCGGCCAACCAGCTGATGGAACTGCTGCAAAAGGTTTCTGTACTGGTGGTCGGTCCCGGCTTGGGGCAGGCTTCCTGGGGCCGTAGTTTGCTGTCGGCCGCGGCCAATGCGCCGTTGCCGCAAGTCTGGGATGCCGATGCATTGAATATGCTGGCCGAAGAACGTGTGAATTTGCCCAAGGACTGCGTGATCACACCGCATCCAGGTGAAGCGGCGCGATTGCTCGGGATCAGCACTGCCCAAGTGCAGGCTGACCGCCCGGCAGCGGCACATGCATTGAGCAAAAAATACACGACTGTCGTGGTGTTGAAAGGCGCCGGCAGCCTGATCGCCAGCCCCGATGGGCGTCTGGCGTTGTGTCATCAAGGTCATCCGGCCATGGCCACCGCCGGACTAGGCGATGTGCTGGCCGGGTTGGTGGGCGCTCTGCTGGCTCAAGGCATGCCGGCGTTCGACGCCGCTTGTCTGGCGGTCTGGCTACACGCCAACGCAGGTGAGCAACAAGGTAAAAATGGCCGTGGGCTGGCGGCCAGTGATCTGATCCCGGCCATTCGTCAGTTGTTGGAGGAGCAAGCACCGTGTCTGAAGTAACCCTGTACCTGGCTGATGAAGAGGCGATGACCGCTTTTGGCGCACATATCGCAAAAACCACCCAAGGGCACGGTCTGATTTTTCTGGAAGGGGACCTGGGGGCGGGGAAAACCACGCTGTCGCGGGGCATCATCCGGGGGTTGGGGCATGTCGGCGCAGTAAAAAGCCCGACGTTCACGCTGGTCGAACCTTACGAGATCGGCGAGATCCGTGCCTTCCATTTCGACCTGTACCGTTTGGTCGATCCGGAAGAGCTGGAGTACCTCGGCATTCGCGACTACTTCGATGATGACGCGCTGTGCCTGATCGAGTGGCCGGATAAAGGTGCAGGCTTTTTGCCAAAGCCCGACCTGACCATTACCATTAGCCCGCAAGACAGCGGGCGTTCGCTGAAAATTTTATCCCAGGGCTCGCGTGGCGAGGCCTGGTGTGCCGCTTTGGCATTGGAAACCAATTAAATGATGGGGTCAGGTATGCGCTTTCGCGCAATGGTAGCTGCCGTAGGATTGTTGTTTTTGGCGGTGACCGTCGACGCTGTGGCCGACTCGAAGGTCAATAGCGTTCGCCTGTGGCGGGCGCCGGACAACACACGGCTGGTGTTCGACCTGACCGGGCCTGTGCAACACAGCGTTTTCACCCTGACTGCTCCGGATCGGCTGGTGATCGACATCAATGGTGCGACACTCGGTGCGCCGCTGAACGTCAACACATCCAATACCCCCATTACCGCCATGCGCTCGGCTCAACGCACGCCGACCGACCTGCGGGTGGTTATCGACCTGAAAAAGGCCGTGACCCCAAAAAGCTTCTCCCTGGCCCCGAATGCCCAGTACGGCAACCGACTGGTGGTTGACCTGTTTGATAGCGCCGCTGATGCCTCACCGGCGCCGTCGCCAGTACCGACGCGTTCGGTCGCCACGATGCCGGCAGTGCCGGTCACGCCGGTTGAGCCGGCGATCAAGCTTCCACCTGCACCGGCCGGCAAGCGCGACATCATTGTGGTGATCGATGCCGGCCACGGCGGTGAAGACCCGGGCGCCTCAGGTTCTCGCGGTCAGCGGGAAAAAGACGTGGTATTGGCCATCGCCCGTGAATTGCAGCGTCAGGTCAATGGCATGAAAGGTTTCCGCGCCGAATTGACCCGCACCGGCGACTACTTCATTCCATTGCGCGGCCGTACCGAAATCGCCCGCAAGAAAGGCGCCGACCTGTTCGTTTCGATCCACGCCGACGCCGCGCCTTCGGCTGCCGCCTTCGGTGCTTCCGTATTCGCCTTGTCTGATCGCGGTGCTACTTCGGAAACCGCCCGCTGGCTGGCAGACAGTGAAAACCGCTCCGACTTGATCGGTGGCGCCGGCAACGTCAGCCTCGATGACAAGGACCGCATGCTCGCGGGCGTGCTGCTTGACCTGTCGATGACGGCGTCGCTGACGTCCAGCCTGAACGTCGGCCAGAAAGTGCTGAGTAACATCGGTCGCGTCACTCCGTTGCATAAACAGCGTGTGGAACAGGCCGGGTTCATGGTGCTGAAGTCGCCAGACATTCCGTCGATCCTGGTCGAAACCGGGTTTATCTCCAACGCCAACGAAGCCTCAAAGCTTGCGGCATCGAATCACCAGCAGGCGCTGGCGCGTTCGATCAGCAGCGGCGTGCGTCAGTTCTTCCAGCAGAATCCGCCGCCAGGCACTTACATTGCGTGGCTGCGTGATTCCGGAAAAATCGCTCAGGGCCCACGTGATCACCGGGTCAATCCGGGTGAAACCCTGGCGATGATTGCCGTGCGTTATCAGGTGTCGCCAGCGACGCTGCGCAGCGCCAACAACCTGTCGAGTGATGATCTGAAGATCGGTCAGCACCTGACCATTCCAGGCACTGATTTGGCGGCTAAAGAATGAATCAGGTGGTGATCAATAGCGCTCGCATCGAGCTGCTCAGCCCGCGACTGGCGAACCAGATTGCCGCCGGCGAGGTGGTTGAACGCCCGGCCTCGGTGATTAAAGAGCTGCTGGAAAACAGCCTCGACTCTGGCGCCAAACGCATCGATGTCGATGTCGAGCAGGGTGGCGTCAAGCTGCTGCGGGTGCGCGACGACGGCAGTGGTATTTCTGCCGATGACCTGCCGCTGGCCTTGGCCCGACACGCCACCAGCAAAATTCGTAACCTTGAGGACCTGGAGCAGGTCATGAGCCTGGGGTTCCGTGGTGAGGCTCTGGCGTCGATCAGCTCCGTGGCGCGCCTGACCCTGACGTCCCGCACCCGCGATGCCGATCAGGCCTGGCAGGTCGAGACCGAAGGCCGGGACATGGCGCCCCGCGTGCAGCCAGCCGCCCATCCAGTGGGTACCTCGGTGGAAGTGCGCGACCTGTTCTTCAACACTCCGGCTCGGCGTAAATTCCTCAAGACCGAAAAAACCGAATTCGATCACCTGCAGGAAGTGATCAAGCGTCTGGCGCTGGCGCGTTTCGACGTGGCGTTCCATTTGCGACACAACGGCAAGACCATCCTCAGCCTGCACGAAGCCCATGACGACGCGGCGCGTGCCCGGCGTGTGGCGGCCATTTGCGGTTCGGGTTTCCTCGAACAGGCGCTGCCGATCGAAATCGAGCGCAATGGCCTGCATTTGTGGGGCTGGGTCGGTTTGCCGACGTTCAATCGCAGCCAGGCGGACTTGCAGTACTTCTTTGTGAATGGCCGCGCGGTGCGCGACAAACTGGTGGCTCACGCGGTGCGCCAGGCCTATCGCGACGTGCTGTTCAATGGCCGGCATCCGACATTCGTACTGTTTTTTGAAGTTGATCCGGCCGGTGTCGACGTCAACGTGCACCCGACCAAGCACGAAGTTCGCTTCCGTGACGGGCGCATGGTTCACGATTTCCTCTACGGCACCTTGCACCGCGCCTTGGGCGATGTGCGCCCGGAAGATCATCTGGCTGCACCGGTCGCGACGGCCATCGTTCGACCGACCGGCCTCGACGCCGGTGAATTCGGCCCGCAGGGCGAGATGCGCCTGGCAGCCAATGCGTTGCTGGAGCAGCCCCAGGCGCAGCCGTCGTTTAATACCCCGGCTGGCTCGGGCGCCGGCGCCGGCTATCAGTATCAATACACGCCACGGCCTCAGTCCGGGGTGCCGGTCGCCGAGGCTCAGGCCGCCTATCGCGAGTTTTTTGCGCCGCTGCCCGAGGCCAACGCGGTCGCGCTGCCGGCCGGGCAGGACGACATTCCGCCGCTGGGTTATGCACTGGCGCAGCTCAAAGGCATCTACATCCTGTCGGAAAACGCCCAGGGGCTGGTGTTGGTGGACATGCATGCAGCCCACGAGCGGATCATGTACGAACGCCTGAAAATCGCCATGGCCAGTGAAGGCCTGAGCGGTCAACCGCTGTTGGTGCCGGAGTCCTTGGCCGTCAGTCAGCGCGAAGCCGATTGCGCCGAAGAGCACGTCGCGTGGTTCCAGCGTCTCGGCTTTGAGTTGCAGCGCCTGGGGCCTGAGACCCTAGCCATTCGACAGATCCCGGCTTTGCTCAAGCAAGCTGAAGCCAACCGACTGGTCAGTGATGTATTGGCGGACCTGATGGAATACGGCTCCAGCGACCGGATTCAGGCCCATCTGAACGAACTGCTCGGGACGATGGCCTGTCACGGTGCGGTTCGGGCGAATCGGCGCCTGGCGATCCCGGAAATGAACGGCCTGCTGCGCGACATGGAAAACACCGAGCGCAGTGGTCAATGCAACCATGGCCGACCGACCTGGACCCAATTGGGCCTGGACGATCTGGACAAACTCTTCTTGCGCGGTCGTTGATGAGCCAGCTCCCTCCAGCGATTTTTCTGATGGGCCCGACCGCTGCGGGCAAGACCGACCTGGCCATCGAACTGACCAAAGTCCTGCCTTGCGAGCTGATCAGCGTTGATTCGGCGCTGGTCTACCGGGGCATGGACATTGGCACGGCCAAACCGTCGAAAGAAATTCTGTGCGAATTCCCGCACCGGTTGATCGACATTCTCGACCCGGCGGAGAGCTATTCGGCCGCTGATTTTCGCCGTGATGCCCTTGAAGCGATGGCCGAGATCACTGCGCGGGGAAAAATTCCGCTGCTGGTGGGCGGCACAATGCTCTATTACAAGGCTTTGGTCGAAGGCCTGGCAGACATGCCAGCGGCTGATCCGGAAATTCGCGCACAGATTGAAGAAGAGGCTGAACGCCTTGGCTGGCAAGCCTTGCACGAACAATTGGCAGCCATTGATCCGGTATCGGCTGCACGTATTCATCCGAACGATCCGCAGCGACTCAGTCGAGCACTGGAAGTTTATCGCGTCAGCGGTCAGAGCATGACCGAGCTGCGACTGAGACAAACTGCGCAAAGTACTGAAGCAGCCGCTTCGGGACTGCAACAATTGCCCTATACTGTCGCGAACTTGGCCATTGCTCCGGCAAATCGCCAGGTACTGCACGAACGAATTAAACAAAGATTCACGAATATGTTGGAACAGGGATTCATTGACGAGGTCGTAGCCCTGCGCAAGAGAAGTGACCTGCATTCCGGGTTGCCGTCTATACGTGCAGTAGGCTACCGACAAGTCTGGGATTACCTGGATGGCAAGCTGACACAAGCCGAGATGCAGGAGCGTGGAATCATTGCCACGCGCCAATTGGCAAAGCGTCAGTTCACCTGGCTGCGCAGTTGGGCTGATTTACACTGGCTGGACAGCCTTGATTGCGACAATCTGCCGCGCGCCTTGAAATACTTGGGGACCATCTCCATATTGAGATGAGTCTTTTCAATTGCCGTCTATCCTTGGGGGTGTGACGGCTAAAGCCATCTGTTTACCTATTTTTTATTTTGAATCCTTAAAGGAGTGCGGCACATGTCAAAAGGGCATTCGCTACAAGACCCTTACTTGAATACTTTACGTAAAGAGAAAGTTGGGGTGTCCATCTACCTGGTCAACGGTATCAAACTGCAAGGCACGATCGAGTCTTTCGACCAGTTCGTTATCCTGCTGAAAAACACCGTGAGCCAGATGGTTTACAAACACGCTATCTCTACAGTGGTGCCGGTTCGTCCAATTCGTCTGCCTAGCGCAACCGAATCCGAAGCAGGTGACGCTGAGCCAGGTAACGCCTGATAGGAGTCTCCTTTGTTCTTTGAGCGCCACGGTGGTGGTGAGCGAGTCATCCTCGTTCACTTGGATGGACAGGACCCTGAGGCGCGCGAAGATCCGCAGGAGTTTCAGGAGTTGGCTAATTCGGCCGGCGCCGAGACCGTTGCGTTTTTTAACGTGCCGCGTCATCGGCCAACCGCCAAATTCCTGATTGGCAGCGGCAAGGTCGAGGAGCTGCGCGACCTGGTCAAGGCCGAAGAGGCCGATCTGGTGATTTTCAATCACATCCTCACGCCCAGCCAGGAACGTAACCTCGAGCGTGTGTTCGAGTGTCGCGTGATCGACCGCACCGGTCTGATTCTCGATATTTTCGCCCAACGAGCCCGTACCCATGAAGGCAAGCTCCAGGTAGAACTGGCCCAGCTTGACCACATGAGCACCCGGCTGGTTCGTGGCTGGACCCACCTTGAACGCCAAGGTGGTGGCATCGGCATGCGTGGTCCGGGTGAAACCCAACTGGAAACCGACCGCCGTTTGCTGCGGGTTCGCCTGCGACAGATCAAGGGGCGGCTGGAGAAAGTGCGCAGCCAGCGCGAGCAGTCGCGACGTGGCCGTATGCGTGCGGATATTCCTACCGTGTCGCTGGTGGGGTATACCAACGCCGGTAAATCCACGCTCTTCAATAACGTGACGAAATCCGACGTGTACGCGGCTGACCAATTGTTTGCCACGCTGGACCCGACCCTGCGTCGTCTGGATTTAGACGATCTGGGGCCGATTGTCCTGGCGGACACCGTGGGTTTCATTCGCCACTTGCCCCACAAGCTGGTCGAGGCATTTCGGTCTACTCTCGAAGAGTCGAGCAACTCCGACCTTTTGTTACACGTGATCGATGCGGCCGAACCCGATCGTATGTTGCAGATCGAGCAGGTGATGGTGGTGCTGGGCGAGATTGGTGCCCAGGACTTGCCGATCCTCGAGGTCTATAACAAACTCGATTTGCTTGAAGGCGTTGAGCCACAAATCCAGCGTGACGAAAACGGCAAACCCCAGCGGGTCTGGCTGTCGGCGCGTGATGGCACGGGCCTGGAATTGCTTGAGCAAGCCATTGCCGAGTTACTCGGCAGTGATTTGTTTATCGGTACCTTGCGCTTGCCGCAACGTTTTGCTCGACTGCGTGCGCAGTTTTTCGAAGTCGGTGCGGTGCAGAAAGAAGAACACGACGAAGAAGGCATCAGCCTGCTGGCCGTTCGCTTGCCACGGATCGAGTTGAATCGATTGGTGAGCCGCGAAGGTTTGCAACCGAATGACTTCATCGAGCAACACACTTTGCAATAAAAGCCTGAGAAAGCGGTTGTGCCGTGGTGACAGGCATTCTGTAGCATTGGTCGGCGCGCCGTGGGTGCGTCTTTGCTTTATCAGATGGAGAGCGCTATGGCTTGGAATGAGCCGGGTGGCAACTCGAATAATCAGGATCCTTGGGGTGGCAAGCGCCGCAATAACGGCGACCGCAAGGGACCACCGGATCTCGACGAGGCCTTCCGAAAGCTGCAGGAAAGCCTGAACGGGTTGTTCGGTGGTGGTAAGAAACGCGGTGATGACGGCGGTGGTTCGGGCAAGAGTGGCGGCTTCGGCGGCATTCTTGGCATCGGCCTTGTCGTGCTGGCGGCCGTTTGGCTGTACAGCGCGGTCTACGTCGTCGACGAGCAGGAGCAAGCCGTAGTGCTGCGCTTCGGCAAGTACTACGAAACCGTTGGCCCTGGCCTGAACATCTATTTCCCGCCGATCGACAAAAAGTACATGGAAAACGTGACGCGTGAGCGTTCGTACACCAAGCAGGGGCAAATGCTGACCGAAGACGAAAATATCGTCGAAGTCCCACTGACCGTGCAGTACAAGATCAGCAACCTGCAGGATTTCGTGCTGAATGTTGATCAGCCGGAAATCAGCCTGCAGCAAGCGACAGACAGTGCCTTGCGTCACGTGGTGGGTTCTACCGCCATGGACCAGGTGCTGACTGAAGGTCGTGAGTTGATGGCCAGCGAGATCAAGGAGCGTCTGCAACGCTTCATGGATACTTATCGCACCGGTATCGCTGTTACCCAGGTCAACGTTCAGAACGCAGCGGCACCGCGTGAAGTCCAGGAAGCTTTCGATGACGTGATCCGTGCCCGTGAAGACGAGCAGCGTTCGCGTAACCAGGCTGAGACCTATGCCAACGGCGTCGTGCCGGAAGCTCGTGGTCAGGCCCAGCGTATCCTCGAAGATGCCAATGGTTACCGTGACGAAACCGTCTCGAGAGCCAAGGGTGAGGGCGATCGCTTCACCAAGCTGGTCGCCGAGTATCGCAAGGCTCCAGAAGTCACTCGCGAGCGTCTTTACCTGGACACCATGCAGGAAGTCTTCACCAACACCAGCAAGGTACTCGTGACCGGCAACAAGAATGGCCAGAGCAATCTGCTGTACTTGCCGCTCGACAAGATGGTTGAAAGCGGTCGCAATACCAGCAGCGCTCCGGTGTCGGGCGCGGCAGCCAGCAGCAATGAAGCGAATACACGTGCAGCAGCTGATCTGCAACAACAGCAAGCACGTACCAGGGAGAGTCGCTGATGAGCAATAAATCGCTGATCGCCCTTATTGTCGTTGTCGTCGTGGCGATCGCTGCCTGGAACTGCTTCTACATCGTGGCTCAGACCGAGCGCGCGGTGTTGCTGCAGTTCGGCCGCGTAGTCCAGACCGATGTTCAGCCAGGCCTGCACGTGAAAGTGCCTTACGTTAACCAGGTGCGTAAGTTCGACGCACGCCTGATGACGCTGGATGCACCGACACAACGCTTCCTGACGCTGGAAAAGAAAGCCGTCATGGTGGATGCCTTCGCCAAGTGGCGCGTGAAAGATGCCGAGCGCTTCTACACCGCAACTTCCGGCCTCAAGCAGATCGCCGACGAGCGTCTGTCCCGTCGTCTGGAATCAGGCCTGCGTGACCAGTTCGGTAAGCGCACGCTGCATGAAGTGGTTTCCGGTGAGCGTGACGCGCTGATGGCTGACATCACCGCTTCGCTGAACAAGATGGCGGAAAAAGAACTGGGCATCGAAGTCGTCGATGTTCGGGTCAAGGCCATCGATCTGCCGAAAGAAGTGAACCGCAGCGTGTTCGAGCGTATGAGCACCGAGCGTGAGCGTGAAGCTCGCGAGCACCGCGCCAAGGGTAACGAGCTGGCAGAAGGCATCCGTGCCGACGCCGATCGTCAACGCCGCGTGTTGCTGGCTGAGGCCTATCGTGAATCTGAAGAGGTTCGCGGTGACGGTGATGCCCAGGCATCTGCGATCTACTCCAAGGCTTACGGCCAGGACCAGGAGTTCTACGCTTTCTACCGTAGCCTGCGCGCCTACCGTGAAAGCTTCGCGAACAAATCCGACGTCATGGTCCTGGATCCAAGCAGCGACTTCTTCCGTTACCTGGAAAAAGCCAAGCCTTGACACCGCGTTGACCTGAATCTTCCCCCGCCTGGCGGCTAAAGCCTCGGGCGGGGTGATCCTTTGGGAAAACGTGTGTATGATGCGGCAGCCGGGAAATTCCCGGCTTTTTTGCGTCTGCACGTTTGATTGCTGTTTTCAGGCAGAAGACCGAGTTGAATGACTCGACAGGATTTTCGAGGAAAGTGGTTGGCGAAGCCGGTTTGAGGCTTTTCGCCGTGTCGTTCATGCGCGTGGTTTGCACATGAGCCGATCATTTTCTGCTTCACTCAAGGCTCGCCCGAGGGCTTGCCGCCCGGATCATAGGGGAATGGCGTAATGGCAACGGTAGACCGCTGGCTGCTGCCAGATGGCATCGAAGAAGTACTGCCACCTGAAGCTGCGCGCATTGAAGTGGCGCGTCGTCAGGTGTTGGATCTGTTCCAGAGCTGGGGTTACGAGTTTGTCGTGACTCCCCATATCGAGTACCTGGAATCCTTGCTGACCGGCGCGGGTTCGGACCTCGATTTGCGTACCTTCAAGGTCATCGACCCGCAATCGGGTCGGCAGATGGGTTTCCGTGCCGACATCACGCCGCAAGTGGCGCGCATCGATGCGCACACCTTGCGCCGCGAAGGTCCGAGCCGTCTGTGCTATGCCGGTAGCGTGCTGCACGCTCAGCCTCGTGCGTTGTCGTCCTCGCGCAGCCCGATCCAGTTGGGTGCCGAGTTGTATGGCGATGGCAGCCCGAGCAGCGATGTGGAAGTCATCAGCCTGATGTTGGCTATGCTGCAACTGGCCGATGTGCCGGATGTGCACATGGACCTCGGTCATGTCGGCATCTACCGTGGCCTGGCCCGCGCTGCCGGATTGTCCGGCGAAGTCGAGCAACAATTGTTCGATGCGTTGCAACGCAAGGCCATCGATGAGGTCATTACCTTGACCGAAGGCCTGCCTGCTGATCTGTCGGGCATGCTGCGCGCATTGGTTGATCTGTGTGGCGGCCGTGAAGTGCTGAGCGCTGCCCGCGAGCGTCTGGCGAATGCTCCGGCCCCTGTTCTGGCTGCTCTGGACGACCTGTTGGCGATTGCCGAGCGTTTGTCCGTGCGTTTCCCGGAACTGCCGCTGTATTTCGACCTGGGCGAGTTGCGCGGTTACCACTACCACACCGGTGTGGTGTTCGCGGTGTTCGTGCCGGGTGTTGGCCAGTCCATTGCCCAGGGCGGTCGTTACGACGACATCGGCGCCGACTTCGGTCGCGCTCGTCCGGCCACCGGCTTCTCTACCGATTTGAAAACCCTGGTGACCCTGGGGCGTGCTGAAATCGAGCTACCGTCTGGCGGTATCTGGATGCCTGACAGTACGGATGCGGCACTCTGGCAGCAGGTTTGCCAGTTGCGCAGTGAGGGTCAGCGTGTCGTTCAGGCATTGCCTGGGCAACCATTGGCCGCCGCCCGTGAAGCGGACTGCGACCGGCAATTGATTCAGCAGAACGGGCTTTGGCAAGTATTGCCGCTGGCTTCTTGAGTTTTCCTGCCGGCCGCCGCCGGCACCAAGTTTGCGCGAATGAGGACAAGTGTTATGGGTAAGAATGTCGTAGTCCTGGGCACCCAATGGGGTGATGAGGGCAAAGGCAAGATCGTTGATCTGCTGACCGAACATGCTGCCGCCGTAGTGCGCTACCAGGGTGGCCACAACGCTGGTCACACACTGGTGATCGACGGCGAGAAAACCGTCTTGCACCTGATCCCGTCGGGCGTATTGCGCGAAGGCGTGCAGTGCCTGATCGGTAACGGCGTGGTGGTTGCACCCGACGCCCTGCTACGCGAGATCACCAAGCTGGAAGAGAAAGGCGTACCGGTGCGCGAGCGCCTGCGTATCAGCCCGTCCTGCCCGCTGATCCTGTCCTTCCACGTGGCGCTGGACCAGGCCCGTGAAAAGGCTCGTGGCGAGCTGAAGATCGGTACCACCGGTCGCGGCATCGGCCCGGCGTACGAAGACAAGGTTGCACGTCGTGGCCTGCGCGTTGGCGACCTGCTCAACATGCCGCGCTTCGAAGACAAGCTGCGTGAACTGGTGGATTACCACAACTTCATGCTGGTGGGTTACTACAAAGAGCCTGCCATCGAGTTCGAAAAAACCCTGGCCGAGTGCAAGGAATACGCTGAGCTGCTCAAGCCGTTGATGCTGGACGTGACGGCCGAGCTGCACGACCTGCGTCGCGCTGGCAAAGACATCATGTTCGAAGGCGCCCAGGGTTCGTTGCTCGATATCGACCACGGTACCTATCCGTACGTGACCAGCTCCAACACCACCGCCGGTGGCGTGGCGACCGGTTCGGGCGTTGGCCCGATGTTCCTGGACTACATCCTGGGGATCACCAAGGCTTACACCACTCGCGTAGGTTCGGGTCCATTCCCGACTGAACTCTTTGATGAAGTGGGTGCGCACCTGGCCAAGCAAGGTCACGAGTTCGGCGCTACCACCGGCCGTGCCCGTCGTTGCGGCTGGTTCGACGCCGTTATCCTGCGTCGCGCTATCGATGTGAACAGCATCTCGGGCATCTGCCTGACCAAGCTGGACGTACTCGACGGCCTGGAAACCATCAACATCTGCGTCGGCTACAAAGATGCGCAAGGCAACGCCGTTGCCCCGACTGACGCTGACAGCTACGTAGGCCTTCAGCCTGTGTACGAAGAAGTGCCGGGCTGGACCGAATCGACCGTGGGTGCCAAAACCCTGGAAGAGCTGCCAGCTAACGCTCGTGCCTACATCAAGCGCGTTGAAGAGTTGATCGGCGCGCCGATCGACATTATTTCGACGGGCCCGGACCGCAACGAAACCATCGTTCTGCGTCACCCGTTCGCTTAATAAGTCGTTGATGTACAAAACAAAGGCCCCTTAATCGGGGCCTTTGTCGTTTATGCCTGTTGGACGGCATGACCTTTGCTGTGATCTTGATTAAAAGCATCGCTTCCAGCGCGCCATCAATTTAATGGCGCCAAAGCAGAGGGATTTTAAGTGTCAGCCGTTCTCTCATTGTTACAAAGTCGTTTATTGCGGCCTGTATTCATTACGCTGGGTATCGCCCTTTTGGTGCAGGTGCTGGTGGCTGTTGCTCTGACCCGGAGCACAGTAACTGCGCTGGAAGCCGATCTGGCTGTGCGCCTGGGCGCCGACAGTCAAAAACTCTCTGGCGAGCTTGAGCAGGCGGGACGTGAGGTCACGTCGAGCCTCGACAGCCTCTCCACCAGCACGCGTCAGCGCCTTACCGCCGGTTTATCCTCGCGATTGAAGGATGAGCAGGCACAGTTGCGAGCCACGCTGGAAAAAGACCTGAAGGATTCCGCCAATGATATGGCGCAGCTTCTTGCCTCGGTCGCTCCCCGCGCCATGTGGGACAGCGACGTTCCCACCCTGTCTGAGTTTGCCCGCCGGGCGCAGCGTAATCCCAATGTGTTGTTCGTGGTTTACGACGATGCAACGGGGCAGCACCTGACGCGCTATCTGAATCGCGAAAACCCGATCAACAAGGCCTTGCTGGAAAAAGGTCAAGGCGAGCGCGCGCTGGACAAGGTGCTGGACGCGGCGAAGAACGACCCATCGGTTTATTACCTTGAAGCCTCGATCAACCCTAATGGCGTGGAAATCGGCAAGGTCGTGATGGGTGTCTCCACCGCCTCGGTGGAAACCGATCTGGCGGCCCTGGACAAGCGGTTCTCGGCGCTGATTGCCAGCAGTGATCAACTGGTCGGCGACAGTCTCAAGGGCGCGGCCGCAGACAGTGCAGCGGCCATGGGTGCGCGTTTGCAGTCGGCGCAGTCCACGGCCTCTGAAATGAAAGCCAATACCGCCAGCACTGTGCAGGAAGCGGCGGCGACCTTGCGCTGGCGCATCGGTATGGGCCTGGCGCTGGTCGGTTGCGGTGTGTTGCTGTTGCTGGCGGTGGTGCTGGGGCGTCGAGTAGTCACCCGCTTGAAGTTGTTGATCAGTGCCATGGATGATCTGGCGGCGGGCGAGGGCGACCTGACCAAGCGTGTGCAGATCAACAGCAAGGACGAAATCGGCGACATGGCCTCGGCAGTCAATCGCTTTGTGGATAAGTTGCAGCCAATTGTGCGCGAGGCGGGCGATGTGGCCCAGCGCACCGGCGTGGAAATCGGCGCCATGACTTTGCGTAATGCCGGGGCTGACAAGGCGGCGGGCATGCAGCGTGATGAAGTGGCCGAAAGCCTGCGCGCGCTGTCGCGGATGGCTGATGAAGCCCAGTCAGAAAGCCACGCCATGCAAGCTGCTTTGCAACAGGTGGTGGACATTCGTTCGGCCACTGATGAAAACACCCGGACCTCGGCGAAAGTTGGCAGCCTGATCGAAGCGTTGGCCGGCCAGGTCGATACCGGTGCGAAAGTCATCGAGCGGCTGGCGCAGCAGAGCGAGCAGATTGAAGTGGTGTTGACGGTGATTCATGGGATCGCCGAGCAAACCAACCTGCTGGCACTCAACGCCGCCATCGAAGCAGCGCGTGCGGGCGAGACTGGTCGCGGGTTTGCGGTAGTTGCGGACGAAGTGCGGGCTCTGGCAAGCAAGACGCAGAGCTCGACCGGCGACATCCAGGCGCACATCGTTGCCTTGCAGCAAGGCGCGCGTGAGGCGGTGGCTGCGATTGGTCAGGCGGGGCGCCAGGCCAGCGAAGGTTTGCTGGTATTGCGCGACAGTGCGCGGTTGCAGCAGTCGGTGCAGGCATCGGTCGAGCAGGTGCATGCGGCGATTGGTCTGGCGACTCAGGCCGCGGCGCATCAGGCGCAAGGTGCGCACGCAGTGCGGGGGCGGGTTGAGACCATTCATGCACAGGCTGAGAAAGCGGCTCAGGCTGTAGTGGAAACCACGGCCAGCGGCAAGGTGCTGGATGGCTTGGCGGCGCAGTTGAAGGCTAGTCTGGGGCAGTTCAGGGCTTAATCGGTTGTCTGGGCTGACGCATCGCGGGCAAGCCCGCTCCCACAGGTGCTTCTGTGAACACAAATGTTGTGTGAAACAGAAGACATTGTGGGAGCGGGCTTGCCCGCGATGGCGGTCTCAACGGCTCAAATACATCCGGGTGGTTAACAAATAAACCGGTACCCCCGACACCAAAATCAACAGCGCCGCATAAGGCGCCGCCGCCGCAAACTCCACATTCGCGGTATGCGCCCAAACCTCGGTTGCCAAGGTATTGAGCCCGGTCGGGCTCAACAGCAGCGTCGCCGTCAGCTCCTTCATTGCATCCAGAAACACTAGCGCAAACGCCGCGCCCAGCGCCGGGAAAATAATCGGCAAGGTAATCCGGCAAAACGCAGTGAGCGACGTAGCCCCCAGCGTGCGCGCGGCCTCTTCCAATTGCGGCGCAGCCTTGTTCAGGGCCGTTCGAATCGGCGCCTGTGCCAGCGGCAGAAACAACAGCGCATAAGCGATCAGCAGCAATGCTGATGTCTGGTACAGCGCCGGCACATAGTGCAGGGCGAAGTACACCAGCGTCAGCGCAATCACCAGGCCCGGCAGTGCATGCAGCAGATACGGCAAGCGCTCGGCCCAGATCGCCAATCGGCCTTTGTAGCGTACCACCAGCAATCCCACCGGAACGGCCAGTACCAGGCAGAGCGCCGCGCCTCCTAGTGAAAGAGCAAGTGACGACAACAGTGCTTCACCAATCGCCGCCACCGGGAACGCGGCTGAAGAGCCGACCGCCAACCAATACACGAGCATCCCCAGCGGAATGCCGCTGCCGATGATCGCCAGGGTCAGGCAGTAAAGCTGTCCGGCGCGGGTCCAAGGCCCCAATTGAACCTGTTCCGCTTGTCGCGCCGCGCCTTGGCCGGTACGAACATGCCGGCCCTTGCCGCGAACCCGCAGTTCCAGCCACAGCAATATCAGGCACAGCGCCAGCAACACCGCTGAAAGCATCGCCGCGTTGGCATTGCTGAATTCCAGTTCGAACTGTTGATAAATCGCTGTGGTAAAGGTTTGCAAGCCGATGATCGACAGCGCACCGAACTCCACCAACATATGCAGCGCGATCAGCAGTGAGCCCGCCAGCAATGATGGCCAGAGCAGTGGCAGCGTGACTCTGAAAAACACGCCCCAACGATTCTGTCCAAGCGTCCGTGCAGATTCTTCAAGAGAGGGATCAAGATTGCGCAACGTCGCCGCCACAGGCAAAAAGATCAGCGGGTACTTTGACAGCGTCATCACCAGAATCGCCCCGCCCAGCCCTTCGAAGTGAGCGCTGAGCGATACCCAGGTGAAACTGCTGACAAACGCCGGTACTGCAAATGGCAGGCACAGAATCACGCCCCACAAACGACGTCCCGGCAGATTGCTGCGTTCCAGTAGCCAGGCCAGCGACAAGCCGATCACGCCGCAGGCCAGTGTCACGCCAGCCATCAACGCCAACGTATTACGCAGCAGTCCAAACACATAAGGTCGCCACAGCAGATGCAGCGCTTCGGTCCAGCCGGCTTGCCAGGCCTTGAGCCCGACGTACATCAGCGGCAACAGGCTGAGCACGACCAGCAGCAGAACCGGGAGCAGCAGCCAGATTGATGGCCGCTTGCGCCGTGGCACGTACCCCGCGCGCGAGGCGGGAGTGGATAACGGTGTGCTCATCAGTTCAAGCCAACGTCGCGTTCCAGGTCCAGGGCTTGCTCGGCGTTACCAAGATCGGCCGGCGTGACATCTGGGGCTTGCAGTTCGCTGAACGGCTTGAGGCCACGATCCGACTCCATGCCTTTGTGCAGCGGGTATTCAGCGGTGGTCTGGGTGATCACGCGCTGACCTTCTTCGCTGGCCATATAGGCGAGGAATTGTTGGGCTTCTTGTGGGTGTTTGCTGGATTTCAGCACCGCTGCACTGGAAACGGTGATCAGCCCGCCAACGTCGCCGCCGGTGAAGTAGTGCAGTTTCGAATCGAGCTGGCCTTTCTCGCGCTGCAAGGCGAACCAGTAATAGTTGTTCACCAGTACGGTGGCGACTTCGCCATTTTCCACAGCTTTAAGGGCGACCATGTTGTTGCTGTAGGTTTTGCCGAACGCACGCAGGCCGGTCAGCCATTCTTCCGCTGCATCCATGCCGTGCACTTTGATGATCGCGACGGCCTGTTCTTGAAAGGCGCCGCTGGTAGGCACGAAGCCGACCTTGCCTTGCCATTTTGGATCGGAGAATTCCATCACCGACGTGGGCAGGTCCTTCTCGTCAATCAGCTTGGGGTTAAATGCAACGACCCGGACCCGAGCTGTGATGCCGATCCAGGTGCCGTTGCCTGCTACATATTCCTTGGGCAAAACCGCCAGCGTGGTGTCGTCGGTCTTCGCCAGCAGGCCTTGCTCGCCCAGTTTGTTCAGCGGCGGCGACTCTTCGGTGTAAATCACGTCGGCGGGGGAGCGATCGCCTTCTTCCACGATCTGACTGGCGAGCTGGTTGCTGCTGCCTTTGCGCACGTTGATGTGGATGCCGGTCTTGGCTTCGAAAGCCTTGGCGATGGCGTCGCCGACTTCCTTGTGTTGACCGTTATAGAGTGTCAGGGATACCGGATCGGCGGCTTGGGTGAGGGGTGTGGCGAGTGCCAGGCCGAAGAGGGTAAAGGTCAGACCGCGGCGCAGGGTATTTCGAAACATCATTCGCAGGGTTCCTCACTGTCGCATTGCAAAAACTTGAAACAATGATAAACGATATTGTTTCTCATGTGCGCCTTGGGGGCCTGGTAAGTGGCTGCTGCGCGGCTGGCACAACCCCTGTAGCAGCTGGCGAAGCCTGCGTTCGGCTGCGAAGCAGTCGTGAAATCAGACGATGCGGTGTTTCAGGAAATCCGCGCGTTCAGGATTTACGACTGCTACGCAGCCGAACGCAGGCTTCGCCAGCTGCTACAAATCGTGAGTTTCTCGAGGGGGGAGATTGTTTTCGAATGCCAGAAACGCAAAAACCCGCTTTCGCGGGTTTTTGTGAAATTCAAGATCGTGACCTTGAATTTGAATTGGTGCCCAGAAGAAGACTCGAACTTCCACGACCTTGCGGTCACCAGCACCTGAAGCTGGCGTGTCTACCAATTTCACCATCTGGGCATTTATCTTCAGCGTCGCCGCTGTTGATGTGGCGCACTATACGGAGAGCGTTTTGATCTGTAAACCCCTGATTTAGATTTAATAAATCAGATGCTTAGAATGCAAAAACCCGCTTTCGCGGGTTTTTGTGTGAGTCTTGAAATTGAACTAATCTCAAGCTCGAAATTGGTGCCCAGAAGAAGACTCGAACTTCCACGACCTTGCGGTCACCAGCACCTGAAGCTGGCGTGTCTACCAATTTCACCATCTGGGCAGTATCGGCAGCGCGTCTGCGTCGTCGATGGCGCGCACTATACGGAGCGTCTTTTTAACTGTAAACCCCCGACATCAAAAAAACATGGAAAATTTCACCAGTGGTCTTCAAATCAGCGATGCGATGTCGATAAAGGGCTTTAGAAGGGCTGTCATAGCTTGAAATTTCCCGTTTCATTACGCCTATGCCAAACTAACCCGCATATAGACAAGGTGAAAACTCTCTAATGGCCGATTGGCAGTCCCTCGATCCCGAGGCCGCTCGTGAAGCGGAAAAATATGAAAACCCTATTCCTAGCCGCGAACTGATCCTTCAGCACCTTGCTGATCGGGGTTCGCCTGCTAACCGCGAGCAGCTGGTCGAAGAGTTTGGTCTGACCACCGAAGACCAGATCGAAGCCCTGCGTCGCCGCCTGCGCGCCATGGAGCGCGATGCTCAACTCATCTATACCCGTCGCGGCACTTATGCGCCGGTGGACAAGCTCGACCTGATCCTGGGACGCATCAGTGGTCACCGTGACGGCTTCGGCTTCCTGGTTCCGGACGACGGCAGCGACGACCTGTTCATGAGCCCGGCGCAAATGCGCCTGGTATTCGACGGCGACCGTGCCCTGGCCCGTGTTTCCGGCCTCGACCGTCGCGGTCGCCGTGAAGGCATGATCGTCGAAGTGGTTTCCCGTGCTCACGAAACCATCGTCGGTCGCTACTTCGAAGAAGGCGGCATCGGCTTCGTCGTTGCGGATAACCCGAAGATCCAGCAAGAAGTGCTGGTCACCCCGGGCCGCAATGCCAACGCCCAGATCGGTCAATTCGTTGAAGTGAAGATCACTCACTGGCCGACACCACGCTTCCAGCCGCAAGGCGACGTGGTCGAAGTCGTGGGTAATTACATGGCGCCGGGCATGGAAATCGATGTCGCCCTGCGCACCTACGATATTCCTCACGTCTGGCCTGAAGCGGTCTTGAAGGAAGCCGCCAAACTCAAGCCGGAAGTCGAAGAGAAGGACAAAGAGAAGCGCATCGACCTGCGTCATCTGCCGTTCGTGACCATCGACGGTGAAGATGCGCGCGACTTCGATGACGCGGTTTACTGCGAATCCAAGCCAGGCAAGCTGCGCCTGTTCTCTGGTGGCTGGAAGTTGTACGTGGCGATTGCCGACGTTTCCAGCTATGTGAAGATCGGTTCAGCCCTGGACAACGAATCCCAGGTTCGCGGTAACTCGGTGTACTTCCCCGAGCGCGTTGTGCCGATGCTGCCTGAGCAGCTATCCAACGGCCTGTGCTCGCTGAACCCGCACGTCGACCGTTTGGCCATGGTTTGCGAGATGACCATCTCCAAGTCTGGCGAAATGACCGACTACTGCTTCTACGAAGCGGTGATTCACTCCCACGCCCGCCTGACCTACAACAAAGTCAGCGCGATGCTGGAAACGCCGAAACTCACCGAAGCGCGTCAGTTGCGCGGCGAGTACAACGACGTTCTGCCGCACCTCAAGCAGCTTTATGCACTGTACAAAGTGCTGCTCGCCGCTCGTCACGTGCGTGGCGCGATCGATTTCGAAACGCAGGAAACCCGGATCATCTTCGGGACCGAGCGCAAGATTGCCGAAATCCGCCCGACCGTTCGTAACGATGCGCACAAGCTGATCGAGGAATGCATGCTGGCGGCCAACGTGGCCACCGCCGAATTCCTGAAAAAGCACGAAATCCCGGCGCTGTACCGCGTCCACGATGGTCCGCCACCGGAGCGTCTGGAAAAATTGCGCGCCTTCCTGGGTGAACTCGGCCTGTCCCTGCACAAAGGCAAGGACGGCCCGTCGCCGAAGGATTACCAGGCCTTGCTGGCAAGCATCAAGGACCGTCCGGATTTCCATCTCATCCAGACCGTCATGCTGCGTTCGTTGAGCCAGGCGGTGTATAGCGCTGATAACCAGGGTCACTTCGGCCTGAATTATGAAGCCTATACCCACTTCACTTCGCCGATCCGCCGCTACCCGGACTTGCTCACGCACCGGGCGATTCGCAGCGTTATCCATTCGAAAATGAATACCCCGCACGTTCGTCGTGCTGGTGCGATGACCATTCCGAAGGCGCGCATCTATCCGTACGACGAAGCGGCGCTGGAGCAACTCGGCGAGCAGTGCTCGATGAGCGAGCGCCGTGCCGACGAAGCGACCCGCGACGTAGTGAACTGGCTCAAGTGCGAGTTCATGAAAGACCGCGTGGGCGAATCGTTCCCGGGCGTGATCACCGCCGTGACCGGTTTTGGCCTGTTCGTCGAGCTGACCGATATCTACGTCGAAGGCCTGGTGCACGTCACCGCGCTGCCGGGCGATTACTACCACTTCGATCCTGTGCATCACCGCCTCGCCGGTGAACGTACCGGTCGCAGCTTCCGTCTGGGCGATACCGTTGAAGTGCGCGTCATGCGCGTTGACCTCGACGAGCGCAAGATCGACTTCGAGATGGCTGAAAAAACCATCAGCGCGCCAATTGGCCGCAAGAAGCGCGGAACCGAAACAACCGCTCCGGCTGCTAAAACCGCCGCAGAACCGGCACCGGCAAAAACCGGTCGTCGTCCTGCCAAGGAAAAGGCTGTCGAAGCCTATCGCCCGAGCGATGCCGCGGCGAAAAACGCCGAGCTGCGTAAAAGCCGGGAAATGAAGCAGGCGTTGCTGTCTGAAGCGAAAAGCGGCGGTAAAGCGGCGTCTGGGGGAAAGACCGGGCGGTCGGCGCCTGACAAGGCTCCCGGCGGCAAGCCAGCAAAACCGAGCAAACATCGTAAAGGCCCGCCAAAAGCGGGTGCTGCTCCAGCCGGCAGAAGCGGCGGGGCGCGTAAACCTAAGGCCAAACCATGAGTCAGTTGGAAAAAATCTACGGCGTGCATGCGGTAGAAGCATTGCTGCGCCACCACCCGAAACGCGTCAAGCAGATCTGGCTGGCGGAAGGTCGCAGCGATCCGCGCGTGCAAACGCTGATCCAGCTCGCTGCCGAAAACCGTGTAGCGGTCGGCCAGGCCGAGCGCCGTGAGCTGGATGCGTGGGTTGAAGGCGTGCACCAAGGCGTGGTGGCGGACGTGAGTCCGAGTCAGGTCTGGGGTGAGGCGATGCTCGACGAGCTGCTGGACCGTACCGAAGGCGCACCGCTGTTGCTGGTGCTCGACGGCGTGACCGATCCGCACAACCTCGGCGCTTGCTTGCGTTCGGCCGATGCGGCCGGTGCGCTGGCGGTGATCGTGCCCAAGGACAAGTCGGCCACGTTGACCCCGACGGTCCGTAAAGTGGCCTGTGGCGCGGCGGAAGTGATTCCGTTGGTTGCCGTGACCAACCTGGCGCGCACGCTTGAGAAACTCAAGCAGCGTGGTTTGTGGGTTGTCGGCACGGCCGGTGAAGCGGAGCAGAGTCTGTATCAGCAAGACATGACCGGTCCGACCATCCTGATCATGGGTGCGGAAGGCAGCGGCATGCGTCGCCTGACCCGCGATCTGTGCGACTACCTCGTGCACCTGCCGATGACTGGCAGTGTCAGTAGCCTCAACGTGTCCGTGGCGACTGGCGTTTGTCTGTTCGAGGCTCAGCGCCAGCGCAGCGTCAAAGCCGCCGGAACCGCCAAGAAGTCCTGATCTGTACGCAATATCTGTGGGAGCGAGCCTGCTCGCGAAAGCGGAGTAACATTCAGCATCAATGCCGAATGTCATGCCCCCTTCGCGAGCAGGCTCGCTCCCACAGTGGTTTGTGGTGAAGCAAAAATTGGTGGGCGAACGAACTGTTCAAATAATCACCAATTGCCTTGCGCGTATCCTGTCCCTTCTCTACAATTGCGCCCCTTGCTGTGACGGCAGGCACGCATGTGTCTATCGCAAGCAAGTCCATAAGTGTCATTCACTCCTTGTCTGACCGCTTTTGAGCGGCAGGCTACAACCCGTAAGGAGCATTCATGCGTCATTACGAAATCATCTTTTTGGTCCACCCGGATCAAAGCGAGCAAGTCGGCGGCATGGTAGAGCGTTACACCAAGCTGATCGAAGAAGACGGCGGCAAAATCCACCGTCTGGAAGATTGGGGCCGTCGTCAACTGGCCTACGCAATCAACAATGTTCACAAGGCTCACTACGTGATGCTGAACGTTGAGTGCACTGGCAAGGCCCTGGCCGAGCTGGAAGACAACTTCCGCTACAACGATGCAGTGATCCGTAACCTGGTCATCCGTCGCGAAGAAGCCGTTACCGGCCAATCCGAGATGCTCAAGGCTGAAGAAAACCGCAGTGAGCGCCGTGAGCGTCGCGACCGTCCTGAGCACGAAGGCGCTGAAAGCGCTGATAGTGATGACAGCGACAACAGCGATAACGCTGACGAGTAATCCACGGACCTTTTGAGGAGCCTATTACATGGCACGTTTCTTCCGTCGTCGTAAATTCTGCCGCTTCACCGCTGAAGACGTGAAAGAGATCGATTACAAAGATCTCAACACTCTGAAAGCTTATGTATCCGAGACCGGCAAAATCGTTCCAAGCCGCATCACCGGTACCAAAGCACGTTATCAGCGTCAGCTGGCCACCGCTATCAAGCGCGCCCGCTTCCTGGCCCTGCTGGCCTACACCGACAGCCACGGCCGCTGAGACCGGGCAGTCGACACGTAGCAAAGGATTGAATGCATGCGCGCCATAGCTGAGTTCATTATGCGCGGTCGCATGCAGGCCACTCTCGTAGTGGCTGGATGCGTAACATTGCCGTTGTTGTATTGGTTGGGTGCTGCCGCTGGATGCCTCGTGCTTCTGCGGCGCGGATTGAAGGACGCCCTTGGCGTTCTTGCCCTGGGAGTGCTGCCGGCGTTGATCTGGTGGCTTTATGCGGATGACCCTCGGGCACTTTTGGTGCTGTTGGGTTCTTCGAGTCTTGCGTTGGTTTTGCGCGCAAGCGAATCCTGGGTCCGTGTGCTGCTGGTCAGCATAGCGATGGGAGTGGTGTTTTCAGTGGTGCTGGGGGCGACTTTTGGCCCTCAAATCGAGATGCTGGCGCAGGCTTTGATAAAAGTCATGCCGTCGCTACTCGGTGATGTCTACGAGAAGTTATCGGTAGGCGAGCAAGCGCATTTTGCGTCCCTGATTGCACCGGTCCTGACCGGCCTGATTGCGGCCTTGTTGCAAATCGTCAGTGTGCTGAGCCTGCTTGTCGGGCGCTACTGGCAGGCGTTGTTGTACAACCCGGGCGGTTTTGGTCGCGAGTTTCGTGCCATCCGATTCCCGCTTTTGCCGGCGATGTTGCTGCTGGCGTGCATGCTTCTGGGGCCGAACATCGGTCCACAGATGGCCATGTTAACGCCGTTGTGCAGCGTACCGCTGGTGTTCGCCGGGCTGGCCCTGATTCACGGGCTGGTGGCGCAAAAGCGACTGGCCAGGTTCTGGCTGGTGGGGTTGTACGTCACGCTGTTGCTGTTTATGCAGCTGATCTATCCGTTGCTGGTGGTCTTGGCCATCGTCGACAGCCTGATTGATTTTCGCGGTCGTTCGGCACCGAAAGATGCCGATAACGCGAACGGTGAAGGTTAAAAGTTAAGAGGATTTTCACATGCAACTGATCCTTCTGGAAAAAGTCACCAACCTGGGCAACCTGGGTGACAAAGTGAACGTTAAGGCTGGTTACGGTCGTAACTACCTGCTGCCTTACGGCAAAGCGACCGCTGCGACCGCTGCCAACCTGGCTGCGTTCGAAGAGCGTCGCGCTGAGCTGGAAAAAGCCGCAGCAGACCGTAAAACTTCGGCTGAAAGCCGTGCCGCCCAACTGGCTGAGCTGGAAGTGACTATCACTGCCACCGCCGGTGACGAAGGCAAGCTGTTCGGTTCGATCGGCACTCACGACATCGCTGATGCACTGACCGCCTCTGGCGTTGAAGTTGCAAAAAGCGAAGTTCGTCTGCCGAACGGCACCATCCGCAACGTAGGCGAATTCGACGTAGCCGTGCACCTGCACGCTGAAGTTGAAGCCACCGTACGCGTTGTCGTGGTAGCAGCTTAAGTAGTACTTGTCGGCTGGCACCCTCGGGTGCTTGCCGGTAACATCGGGCACGATCCTGTTTACAGGTCGTGCCCTTTGTCTTTCTGATTCCCCCGCTTTTCATAAAATAACCAAGTGGCCATGAACGATATCTCTGCACCCGAGCAATACGATCTGCAAACCGCTTCCCTGAAAGTGCCGCCGCACTCCATCGAGGCCGAACAGGCCGTGCTCGGTGGTTTGATGCTGGACAACAACGCCTGGGAACGCGTGCTCGATCAGGTCTCGGACGGCGATTTCTATCGACATGACCACCGCCTGATCTTCCGCGCGATCGCCAAGCTCGCCGACCAGAACTCCCCCATCGACGTCGTGACCCTTGCCGAGCAATTGGACAAGGAAGGTCAGACCTCGCAAGTGGGCGGTCTGGGCTACCTCGGCGAACTGGCAAAAAACACCCCGTCCGTCGCCAACATCAAGGCCTATGCGCAGATCGTTCGTGCACGGGCGACGTTGCGCCAGTTGATCGGCATTGCTACCGAGATTGCCGACAGCGCCTTCAACCCGGAAGGCCGCACGGCAGAAGAGATTCTCGACGAAGCCGAACGGCAGATCTTCCAGATCGCCGAGGCCCGGCCAAAAACCGGTGGCCCGGTGAGCGTGAATGACTTGCTGACCAAGGCCATCGACCGCATCGACACCTTGTTCAACACCGACAACGCCATCACCGGCCTGTCCACCGGCTACACCGACCTCGACGAGAAGACCAGTGGTCTGCAGCCGTCTGACCTGATCATCGTCGCTGGCCGTCCGTCCATGGGTAAAACCACCTTCGCGATGAACCTGGTGGAAAACGCCGTGTTGCGCAGTGACAAGTGCGTCCTGGTTTACTCGCTGGAGATGCCAGGCGAATCGCTGATCATGCGTATGTTGTCGTCCCTCGGCCGTATCGACCAGACCAAGGTCCGGGCCGGTCGTCTGGATGACGACGATTGGCCGCGCCTGACCTCGGCGGTCAACCTGCTCAACGACCGTAAGCTGTTCATCGACGATACGGCCGGTATCAGCCCCTCGGAAATGCGTGCGCGGACTCGCCGGTTGGTGCGTGAACACGGCGATGTCGCCCTGATCATGATCGACTACCTGCAATTGATGCAGATTCCCGGTTCCGGCGGCGACAACCGTACCAACGAGATTTCCGAGATCTCCCGTTCCTTGAAAGCCCTGGCCAAGGAATTCAACTGCCCGGTGGTGGCGTTGTCCCAGCTCAACCGCTCCCTGGAGCAACGGCCGAACAAACGCCCGATCAACTCCGACCTCCGGGAATCCGGAGCGATCGAGCAGGATGCTGACGTGATCATGTTCGTGTACCGGGATGAGGTGTATCACCCGGAAACCGAGCACAAAGGCATCGCCGAAATCATCATCGGCAAGCAGCGGAACGGTCCGATCGGCACGTCACGACTGGCGTTCATCGGCAAGTACACCCGCTTCGAAAACCTCGCGCCGGGTAGCTATAACTTCGACGACGAGTAAGTTATGTAGTGCCTGAGAGGGCCTCTTCGCGGGCAAGCCCGCTCCCACAGGGACACTCAAATCCTTGTGGGAGCGGCGGTGCGACAATTCGACTTGCCGGCGATTGGGTCGACACAATTTCCGACCATAGCCGTCGGAATTGGTTATTTTTTGTGCTATATTCCGCGCCCGCGATTTTTCATCTCAACACCGGTCATCGTCATGCAAACAGCCAAGCCGTTATTTGACTATCCCAAGTACTGGGCCGAATGCTTCGGTCCAGCGCCATTCCTGCCGATGAGCAGGGAGGAGATGGATCAGCTTGGCTGGGATTCCTGCGACATCATCATCGTCACCGGTGATGCGTACGTTGACCATCCGTCGTTCGGCATGGCAATCATCGGCCGGCTGCTGGAGTCGCAAGGCTTCCGCGTCGGGATCATTGCCCAACCGAACTGGCAGTCCAAAGACGACTTCATGAAGCTCGGCGAGCCGAACCTGTTCTTCGGTGTCGCGGCCGGCAACATGGACTCGATGATCAACCGCTACACCGCCGACAAGAAAATCCGTTCCGATGACGCCTACACCCCTGGTGGCCTGGCGGGCAAACGTCCGGACCGCGCGAGCCTGGTTTACAGCCAGCGCTGCAAGGAAGCCTACAAGAACGTGCCGATCGTTCTGGGTGGCATCGAAGCTTCCCTGCGCCGCATCGCTCACTATGATTACTGGCAGGACCGGGTACGCAACTCGATCCTGATTGACGCCTGCGCCGACATCCTGCTCTACGGCAACGCCGAGCGTGCGATTGTCGAAGTCGCCCAGCGTCTGTCCTACGGTCACAAGATCGAAGACATCACCGATGTGCGCGGTACCGCGTTCATCCGCCGCGATACGCCGAAAGACTGGTACGAAGTCGATTCCACGCGCATCGACCGTCCGGGCAAGATCGACAAGATCATCAACCCGTACGTGAATACCCAGGACACTCAGGCTTGCGCCATTGAGCAGGAAAAAGGTCCGGTTGAAGACCCGACTGAAGCCAAGGTCGTACAGATCCTGGCTAGCCCGAAAATGACCCGCGACAAGACCGTGATTCGTCTGCCCTCGGTCGAGAAAGTCCGTGGCGATGCGGTGCTTTATGCTCACGCCAACCGCGTACTTCACCTGGAAACCAACCCGGGTAACGCCCGCGCGCTGGTGCAGAAGCACGGCGAAGTCGATGTCTGGTTCAACCCGCCGCCGATTCCGATGACCACCGAAGAAATGGACTACGTGTTCGGCATGCCGTATGCGCGCATCCCGCACCCGGCGTACGGCAAGGAAAAAATCCCGGCCTACGACATGATCCGCTTCTCGGTGAACATCATGCGTGGCTGCTTCGGCGGCTGTACCTTCTGCTCGATCACCGAGCACGAAGGGCGGATCATCCAGAACCGTTCCGAAGAGTCGATCATTCGCGAAATCGAAGAGATCCGCGACAAGGTCCCGGGTTTCACCGGCGTCATTTCCGACCTCGGCGGCCCGACCGCGAACATGTACCGCATCGCCTGCAAGAGCCCGGAAATCGAATCCGCGTGCCGCAAGCCATCGTGCGTGTTCCCTGGTATCTGCCCGAACCTGAATACTGATCACTCGTCGCTCATTCAGTTGTACCGCAGCGCCCGTGCATTGCCGGGTGTGAAGAAGATCCTGATTGCTTCCGGCCTGCGCTACGACCTCGCGGTCGAGTCGCCGGAGTATGTCAAAGAGCTGGTGACCCACCATGTGGGTGGTTACCTGAAGATTGCCCCGGAACACACCGAGGAAGGTCCGCTCAACCAGATGATGAAACCGGGCATCGGCAGCTATGACAAGTTCAAGCGCATGTTCGAGAAGTACTCCAAGGAAGCCGGGAAAGAGCAGTACCTGATTCCGTACTTCATCGCCGCCCACCCGGGCACTACCGACGAAGACATGATGAACCTGGCCCTGTGGCTCAAGGGCAACGGCTTCCGTGCCGACCAGGTGCAGGCGTTCTACCCGTCGCCGATGGCCACTGCCACCGCGATGTACCACTCGGGCAAAAACCCGCTGCGTAAGGTCACTTACAAGAGCGACGCCGTGACCATCGTCAAGAGCGAAGAGCAGCGTCGTCTGCACAAGGCGTTCCTGCGTTATCACGACCCGAAAGGCTGGCCGATGCTGCGTGAAGCGCTGACCCGCATGGGCCGCGCCGATTTGATCGGGCCGGGCAAGAACCAGTTGATCCCGCTGCATCAGCCGGCGACCGACAGCTACCAGAGCGCCCGTCGCAAGAACTCGACACCGGCCGGCAGCCACAAGGTTGCAGGGGAGAAGACCACCAAGATCCTGACCCAGCACACCGGCTTGCCGCCGCGTGCCAGCGATGGCGGTAACCCGTGGGACAAGCGTGAACAGGCCAAGGCGGCGGCGTTCGCCCGCAACCAGCAGGCGGCCAAGGAGCGCAAGGACGCGGCCAAAGGCAAAGGCCCTAAGCCCGCTCGTAAGCCGGTTGTACCGCGCTAAGCCTCTCTTGAGCTGAACAGAACGCCAACCTGATCGTTCCCACGCTCCGCGTGGGAATGCCTCAAGGGACGCTCCGCGTCCAGTGACGCGGAGCGTCACGGGCTGCATTCCCACGCGGAGCGTGGGGACGATCACCCCCCTTCGCAACATTTGCGTGCAACTGCCCCCAACCTATTTCTCGCATCGCCCGATTTTGGTGCTGTACTGCCTCTAGCAAAAGGAGAAAGCGCCAGCGTTGCCGCGATGGCATAAGTCTTGCGCGCTTTCGATAACGCTTAGGGCTCGCAGGAGGCACGCCGTGTCGATTCATGTCGCATTGCACCACGTCACACATTACCGCTACGACCGCGCTGTCGAGCTCGGTCCGCAGATCGTTCGCCTGCGCCCGGCCGCTCACAGTCGCACGCGGATTTTGTCGTATGCGCTGAAAGTCTCGCCCGAGCAGCACTTCCTCAACTGGCAACAAGACCCCCAGGGCAATTACCTGGCGCGGTTGGTGTTCCCGGAAAAAACCGATGAGCTGCGGATCGAAGTCGATCTGCTGGCCGAGATGGCGGTCTTCAATCCCTTCGACTTCTTCCTTGAGCCTTACGCGGAAAAAATCCCGTTCGCCTACGCCGCGGACGAGCGCAAGGAGTTGGCGCCATACCTGGAAACCTTGCCCCTGACGCCGAAATTCAAGGCCTATCTGGAGGGCATCGACCGCACGCCGCTGCCGAGTGTGGATTTCCTCGTCGCGCTTAATCAGCGTCTGAGCGAAGACATCGGCTACCTCATCCGCATGGAGCCGGGTGTGCAGACGCCCGAACACACACTCGAACAGGCCTGCGGGTCTTGCCGCGACTCGGCGTGGTTGCTGGTGCAACTGCTGCGCAATCTCGGGCTCGCCGCGCGCTTTGTCTCCGGTTACCTGATTCAGCTGACCGCCGACGTCAAAAGTCTGGACGGTCCCTCGGGCACTGACGTGGACTTCACCGATTTGCACGCGTGGTGCGAGGTGTATTTGCCGGGTGCAGGCTGGATCGGCCTGGACGCGACGTCAGGGCTGTTTGCCGGTGAGGGTCACATTCCGTTGGCGTGCAGCCCCGATCCTGGCTCTGCGGCACCCATCAGTGGCTTGGTGGAGCCGTGCGAGTGCGAATTCACCCACGAGATGTCCGTGGAGCGGATTTGGGAAGCCCCCCGCGTCACCAAGCCCTACACCGAAGATCAGTGGCAGGCGATTCAGGCGCTGGGTCGGCAGATCGATGCTGATCTGCTGGAAGACGATGTGCGCCTGACCATGGGCGGCGAGCCGACCTTTGTTTCCATCGATGACCCGGACGGTGCCGAATGGAACACCGCAGCGCTCGGGCCGGACAAACGTCGGCTGTCCGCCGAACTGTTCCAGCGCATGCGCAAACACTACGCACCCAAAGGGCTGGTGCATTTTGGTCAGGGCAAGTGGTACCCCGGGGAGCAATTGCCGCGCTGGTCACTGAACTGCTACTGGCGTCGCGATGGCGTGCCGATCTGGCACAACAGCGCGCTGATCGCCGATGAGCAGGAAGACTACGGCGCCGATGGCGAACTGGCCGGGCGTTTTCTGGCGAGTGTTGCTGAACGGCTGAAGATTCCTACACGTTTTGTGTTCCCAGCCTACGAAGACAATTTCTATTACCTCTGGCGCGAAGGCACATTGCCGCAGAACGTCAGCGCCGAAGACTCGCGTCTGGAAGAGCCGCTGGAGCGTGCGCGTCTGCGTAAAGTCTTCAACCAGGGCCTGGATAAAGTCATCGGCCAGATCCTGCCGCTGGCGCGCACCGCCAAGGGAGATCAATGGCAAAGCGGTCGCTGGTATCTGCGCGACGAGCACTGCCGGCTGGTGCCGGGGGATTCGCCGCTGGGTTATCGCTTGCCGCTCGGTTCGCAGCCTTGGGTGAAAGCGGCGGAGTATCCGTTCATTCATCCCAATGATCCGAACCAGGATTTTCCCGCGCTGCCCGACACCATTGCGTTAAACAGCCCAGGCATGCCGGCCGAAGCGGTTGAGCGCGAGCCAAAAATCGACGAGTCCGCCGACTGGCTGACACGCACTGCGTTCTGCGCGGAAGCCCGGGAAGGGCGGTTGTACCTGTTCATGCCGCCGCTGGAACGGGTCGAGGACTATCTGGAACTGGTCACCGCCATCGAGGCCACGGCTCAGGAACTGCATTGCCCGGTATTGCTGGAAGGCTATGAACCGCCGAGCGATCCGCGCCTGAGCAACTTCCGCATCACCCCGGATCCGGGCGTGATCGAGGTCAACGTGCAACCGTCCGCGACTTGGGACGAGTTGGTCGAGCGCACCGAGTTTCTGTACGAAGAGGCGCGCCAGACCCGACTCACCACCGAGAAATTCATGATCGACGGGCGGCACACCGGGACCGGCGGCGGTAACCATTTCGTGTTGGGCGGCGCGACCCCGGCCGACTCACCGTTTTTGCGTCGTCCCGACTTGCTGCGTAGCCTGATCAGTTACTGGCACAACCACCCGTCCTTGTCCTACCTGTTTTCCGGACTATTCATCGGCCCAACCTCTCAGGCCCCGCGCGTCGATGAAGCGCGTAATGATGCGCTGTATGAACTGGAGATCGCTTTTGCGCAGATGCCTGAACCGGGCGAAGAGTGCGCGCCATGGCTAGTGGACCGGCTGCTGCGCAACCTGCTGATCGACGTGACCGGCAATACCCATCGCGCCGAGTTCTGCATCGACAAACTCTATTCGCCGGACGGTGCGACCGGGCGCCTTGGCTTGCTGGAGTTGCGTGCCTTCGAAATGCCACCGCACGCGCGCATGAGCCTGGCTCAACAGCTGTTGTTGCGGGCGCTGGTAGCGCGGTTCTGGCGCGAACCTTACGCGCCGCCGAAACTGGCGCGCTGGGGCACTGAATTGCATGATCGCTTCCTGTTGCCGCACTTTATCGAGCAGGATTTCGCCGATGTGATCGTGGATCTGAACGCGGCCGGTTATCCGGTACGGGCCGAGTGGTTCGCCGCGCATCTGGAGTTCCGTTTTCCCAAGGTCGGCGATTACGCGGTCAGCGGCATTGAACTGCAATTGCGTCAGGCGCTGGAACCGTGGCATGTGCTGGGCGAGGAGGGCGCGGTCGGCGGCACGGTGCGGTATGTGGATTCGTCGCTGGAACGCTTGCAGATCAAGCTCACCGGCCTGCCTCCACAGCGCTATTTGCTGACCTGTAACGGCATTCCTGTGCCGTTGCAACCCACCGGGCGGGTCGGCGAGTTTGTCGCCGGTGTGCGTTTCCGTGCCTGGCAACCGGCAAACTGTCTGCAGCCGACCATCCCGGTTCATGCGCCGCTGGTGTTCGACCTGCTCGATACCTGGATGCAGCGGTCGCTGGGCGGCTGCCAATACCATGTGGCCCATCCGGGTGGGCGCAACTACGACAGCCTGCCGGTGAACGCCAATGAGGCGGAGAGCCGACGCATGGCGCGGTTTTTCCGCATCGGACACACGCCGGGGAAACTTCCTGTTCCGACTCTGGAAATTAACGACGAACTGCCGATGACGCTCGATTTACGACGTTTCTAAATCGTACGCGACGCCCGGATTTTTCGTATATCCGGGCGTCATGAGCCTGCGTTAGTCTGACCGTTCATTGCTGTCTGCCGAGCTTTCCATGCCTGATCTGCTAGATCACTACCCGCTGACGGCGGGCACCTATCACGAACTGCTCGACGACAGTGGCGGCGTACGCCCGCACTGGCGTCGGTTGATCGACCAATTGCAACGCAGTACGCCCTCGCAGTTGGTGCAGCGTCAGGCCTTGTTGACCCGGCAGATCCAGGAAAACGGCGTGACCTACAACGTCTACGCCGACCCCAAGGGCGCAGACCGGCCGTGGGAACTCGACCTGCTGCCGCATGTGATTGCCGCTGATGAGTGGGCGCAGTTATCAGCCGGGATCGCTCAACGGGCGCGTCTGTTGAACGCGGTACTGGCGGATCTGTATGGCCCCCAGCGCCTGATCGCCGAAGGTCTGCTGCCGGCGGAACTCGTATTCGGGCACAACAACTTCCTCTGGCCCTGTCAGGGCATTACGCCGCCCGACGGGGCCTTTCTGCATCTGTACGCCGTCGATCTGGCGCGCACGCCCGATGGCCGCTGGTGGGTCACGGCGGACCGGACTCAAGCACCGTCCGGCGCCGGGTACGCCCTGGAAAACCGCACCATCGTCTCCCGGGCCTTTCCCGAGCTGTATCGCGATTTGAAAGTGCAGCATCTGGCCGGGTTCTTCCGCACGCTTCAGGAAACACTGGCTCGGCAGGCGCCTCGCGATGAAGAAGCACCGCTGATCGTGTTGCTCACGCCGGGACGATTCAACGAAAGCTATTTCGAACACCTTTATCTGGCGCGTCAACTCGGCTATCCGCTGGTGGAGGGCGGCGACCTCACGGTGCGTGATGCCACGGTTTACCTGAAAACCCTGAGCGGCTTGCGTCGGGTTCACGCAATCATGCGCCGGCTCGACGACGACTTCTGCGACCCGCTGGAGTTGCGCACCGACTCCGCACTGGGCGTACCGGGGCTGCTTGAAGCCGTGCGGCAGGGGCGGGTGCTGGTGGCCAATGCCCTCGGCAGCGGCGTGCTGGAGTCGCCGGGGTTGCTGGGTTTTCTGCCGAAGATCAATCAGTTCCTGTTTGGTGAAAAGCTGATCCTGCCGTCTATTGCAACCTGGTGGTGCGGTGAGCCGCCGGTGCTGGCTCAAGCGCTGGAAAAACTGCCGGAGCTGTTGATCAAACCGGCTTTCCCGTCGCAAAGCTTTGCACCGGTATTTGGCCGTGACTTGAGTGAAAAACAGCGTTTGGCCCTGGCCGCGCGAATGCAGGCGCGCCCTTATGCGTATGTGGCGCAAGAAATGGCCCAATTGTCCCATGCGCCGATCTGGCAGGCCGAGGACGGTCAGTTGCAACCACGCGCCATCGGCATGCGCGTGTACGCAGTGGCCAGCCTTGACGGCTATCGGGTTTTACCGGGCGGGCTGGCCCGGGTAGCCGCCGAGGCCGACGCCGAAGTGGTGTCGATGCAGCGCGGTGGTGCGAGCAAGGACACATGGGTGTTGAGCGATCGTCCGCCCAGCGGCGAGCAGTGGAAAACCCAGCGCACGATCGGTGTGCATGACCTGGTACGCCGGGATCCTTATTTGCCCTCGCGGGTGGTGGAAAACCTGTTCTGGTTTGGCCGCTATTGCGAGCGCTGTGATGACAGCGCGCGACTGTTGCGCATCATGCTGGCGCGCTACGTGGACGGTGATGATCCGCAAGCCTTGCAGGCGGCTGTCGAACTCGGTGAACGGTTGCATCTGTTGCCCGAGGAAGGCGAGTTGCCAGAGCGCCTGTTGGCCGCATTGCTCGGCGAAGACTGGTCATTCAGCCTGCGTGCCAATCTGCAACGCTTGCAGTGGGCGGCCTCGCAAGTGCGCGGCAAACTCTCGCGGGAAAACTGGCAGGCGTTGGTGGAGTTGCAGCGCGAGGCCATGGAGCTGGATACCGACGAGCCGGATTTCGGCGAGCTGCTGGACTTTCTTAACCGTCTGGTGATGTCGCTGGCGGCGCTTTCTGGCTTCGCCCTGGACGACATGACCCGGGACGAAGGCTGGCGCTTCCTGATGATCGGGCGGCGGATCGAGCGCCTGCAATTTCTCAGCGGCAGCCTGGCAGCATTTTTGCGCGGCGCCGGGGCTTTCGATCAGGCGGGGTTAGAGTGGTTGCTGGAGTTGGGCAACAGCAGCATCACTTACCGTTCGCGGTATCTGGCGGTGGCGCAACTGCTGCCAGTGCTCGACCTGTTGCTGCTCGATGAGCAAAACCCTCACGCCGTCCTGTTCCAGTTGAAGCTGGTGACGCGAACCCTGAAACGTTTGAATGACGACTTTGGTGTGCCCCGGGAAACAAGTTTGCCGCTGTTGGTGGCGCGACTGGCGCAATTCGATCTGGGCTGCCTGGAAAACGCGTTGTTCGGCGAAACGGGCGTGCGCGCCGCGCTTGATGGGTTGGCCGATTTGCTGCAAGAAATCGCCGACGCCAGTGGGCAAGTATCGGATCGCCTGGCCTTGCGCCATTTCGCCCATGTCGATGATGTCAGCCAACGCACGGTGTCCGTCTGATGAGTGCTCACTACCAGATTTTCCACGACACCCATTATCACTATGACAGTCCGGTGTCTTTGGCCCAGCAGCTCGCGCATCTCTGGCCGCGGCCCTGTGCGTGGCAGCGTTGTACTGCTCAACAATTGCAGATCAGCCCCGACCCGACCGCGCGCCGGGATGAGCTGGATGTGTTTGGCAATCCGCTGACGCGATTGGCATTTGAACGTCCCCACGATGAGTTGCTGGTCAACGCCAGCCTTACCGTCGAAGTCCTCGCCCGGCCCGTGCTGGATTTCAATCAATCGCCGCCCTGGGAAGACACCCGCAACGCGTTGACCTACAGCAGCCAGCCGCTGTCCCCTGACGTTCTTGAAGCCTGTCGGTATCGGTTCGAATCGCCTTACGTGCATTTGAAGCGCAACTTTGTCGACTTCTCCGAGAGTTGCTTTGCGCCGGGCCGACCGTTGCTGTGGGGCGTTCAGGTATTGATGGAGAAGATCTTCAGCGAGTTCACCTTCGACGCCGAAGCGACGCAAGTGGCGACGCCGTTGGTGGAAGTGCTGGAGCGCCGACGCGGGGTCTGTCAGGACTTCGCTCACCTGATGCTCGCGTGCGTGCGTTCCCGTGGTCTGGCTGCTCGCTATATCAGTGGTTATCTGCTGACTCAGCCACCACCCGGTCAGCCTCGGTTGATCGGCGCGGACGCGTCTCACGCCTGGGTTTCAGTGTTCTGTCCGGTGCTGGGCTGGGTCGATTTTGACCCGACCAACAACGTACAACCGGCACTTGAACACATTACCCTGGCCTGGGGCCGGGATTTCTCCGATGTCTCGCCATTGCGTGGGGTGATTCTGGGAGGGGGTAACCATGACCCGGAAGTCAGCGTCACCGTAATGCCACTGAATTAACGCAGATAAAATTGTGTATTTCAGAGGGGACTGTGAGGGTCAGCAAAGTCACTGCTGACCCTGGACACAGATCCGGTGGGCCTGATCAGATCATCCGGCCCTGAGGGTCTCAGGCGTCGGGCGCCTGATCTTTCGGTGCTTCAGTTTCGTCTGTAGCCACTTCGCCTTCAGCATCCGGGTTCAGTGCTGCTGCTTCTTCTTCAGCTGTAGCTTTCTTGCGCTGAAGCTTTTCCTCTTTCTTCTGCTCCTTGGCCAAGTCTCTCTGACGTTTGGCGAAGGAATAATTAGGTTTAGCCATGGGCGATCCTCTGGGGTCGAAGGTGAGGTTGAGCGGCGCATATTCTGCCCTGTATCGGTGCCGAGCCGTTAGCTGGGTTTTTGATCGGTCCATTTTGGCAGGACCGACGGTTGCCAGGCGTCCAGTGCATCTAGCAGGGTTTGCGGTGATTCGCTCACTTGCAGCATGTCACGGTGCGGTGCGCGAACGAAGCCTTCGCCGACGATATGATCAAGAAAACCGGTCAATTTGCTGTAGAAACCGTTCACTTCCAGCAAACCGAGCGGTTTGCCATGGTAGCCGAGCTGGCCCCAGGTCCAGACTTCGAACAGTTCTTCCAGGGTGCCCAGGCCACCGGGCAGAGCGATGAACGCATCACTGAGTTCGGCCATCCGCGCCTTGCGCGCGTGCATGCCGTCTACCACTTCCAGGCGCGTCAGGCCACTGTGGCCGATTTCCTTGTCTTTGAGGCTTTGCGGGATGATCCCGATTACTTCACCGCCGGCCGCCAGTGCAGCATCGGCAACAATCCCCATCAGGCCCACGGCGCCGCCGCCATAGACCAGGGTCAACTTGCGTTCGGCCAAGGAGCGCCCCAAGGCCACAGCCGCTTCACGATAGGCTGGGAGGGTGCCGGTGCTGGCGCCGCAAAATACACAAACAGACGTTAAAGACATGCCTTACTCCAAGGTCGGGATGGCCAACAGAATAAAGGCAGGTCAGCTACGCTCCAAGGGTTAAGCCTCGCGCCGGGGTGTTTCACAGGTGCCGCTGGCACCACAGGCGTAGGCGGCGAACAAGCTGCACAACAGGCTATTCAAGGACATCACAGACGCTCCAGATAAAGGATGACGGCTTGATAGTAGGGCCGTGCCAGACGCCTGGCTGGTAGATTGTGTCGATGGGGCTCATAGCCCAAAAGTTGTATACAATTTTTGATTCAGGTCATAGGAACTTGCGAAGATTTCAGGCAGTCTTCTGTCCATTCGCACTTTTTATTAACCCTGCCTTGGAGATTCACCATGTTTGCCAAACTTGTTGCGGTATCCCTGCTGACACTGGCCAGCAGCCAATTGATGGCTGCTGAATGCAAGGTCACTGTCGACTCCACTGATCAGATGTCTTTTGACACCAAGGACATCACCATCGACAAGAGCTGTAAGACATTCACCGTGGATCTGAAACATTCCGGCAGCCTGCCGAAGAATGTCATGGGTCATAACTGGGTGTTGAGCAAAGAGGCTGACATGCAGCCGCTCGCTACTGCTGGCATGGCCGCAGGCATCGACAAGAATTATCTGCCGGAAGGTGATGCGCGCGTCATCGCCCACACCAAAATCATAGGCGCTGGCGAAATCGATTCGGTGACCTTTGACGTTTCGAAGCTCGCTGCTGGCGAGAAGTATGGCTTCTTCTGCTCGTTCCCGGGTCACATCTCGATGATGAAAGGCACGGTTACGCTGAAGTAATCAAATCGAGCTCATAAAAAAAGCGTCCGCTTGGGACGCTTTTTTTGTGCCCGGCATCTGACCGAGTCATCGTTCATCGCGGGCAAGCCACGCTCCCACAGGATTTGCGTCGTGCCTATTATTGGCGTCCGACACAATACCTGTGGGAGCGTGGCTTGCCCGCGAAGGCGTCGGTACAGATGCCGACGTCCTTATGGCGCAAACGGCATCACCCGCTTGTGATGAGTCTTTTTATACGTGTCACAAATGATCCTGAACGCTTCCTCACGTACCGCCTCACCATGCAAAAACGCATCAATCTCGGCATAGGTCACGCCGTGTGACGCTTCGTCCGGTTTACCCGGCGACAGGTCTTCCAGATCGGCTGTCGGGATTTTTTCCACCAGTGATTCCGGCGCGCCGAAACTGCGAGCGATATCCCGAACCTGGTTTTTCACCAGCCCGCTCAACGGCGCCAGGTCGCAGGCGCCGTCACCGAACTTTGTGAAGAACCCCATCACCGCTTCTGCCGCGTGGTCGGTGCCGATCACCAGGCCATGGGCCGCGCCCGCGATGGTGTACTGAGCGACCATGCGCATCCGCGCCTTGGTGTTGCCGAGCACGAAGTCCACCGAGACTGCGTGCTTGCCTTCGAAGGCTGCCACTTCATTGGCCAGGGATTTGACCGCCGGGCCGATGTTCACGGTGTGGCGCTCGTCCGGGGCGATGAAGTCCACCGAGGCCTGAGCATCGTGCTCATCGAACTGAGTCTCGTATGGCAGGCGCACCGCGATGAATTTGTAACTCTTGTCACCGGTGCGTTGGCGTAATTCGCGCATGGCGCGTTGGGCCAGCAGGCCGGCCGTCAGCGAGTCGACACCACCGCTGATGCCCAGAACCAGGGCCTTGAGCCCGGAATTGACCAGACAATCCTGAATGAAGCTAACCCGCCGGGCGACTTCAGCCTCAAGGGCGGCGTCGTCGGCAAACGGTGGTTGAACCTTGAGCTGCTCAGCAATCTCACGCTGTACGGCTTGCATGAATTCACTCCTTGCTAGATGTGCTTGATAGGGCGGCAGGTACTTTGAAAACGTGTCGCAAATAGGCGACAAAATTCGGGTCATTGCAGTGAGTCTTGCCAGGCTCATCAGAAATCTTTGCCACGGGCTGGCCGTTGCAGGCCGTCATTTTAAACACGATGTTCATCGGTTCGACACCGGGAATGTCGCACGTCAGGTGGGTGCCGATGCCAAAGCTGACATTGATCCGGCCCCGCAGCGCACGGAATATCTCCAGTGACTTGGGCAGTGTCAGGCTGTTGGAAAACACCAACGTCTTGCTCATCGGGTCGATGCCGAGCTTGTGATAGTGGGCAATGGCTTTCTCGGCCCACAACACCGGGTCACCCGAATCGTGGCGCAGACCGTCGAAAAGCTTGGCAAAAAACAGATCGAAATCGCCGAGGAAAGCATCGGTGGTGATGCAGTCGGTCAGGGCGATTCCCAGCAGGCCGCGGTATTCGCGCACCCAGCAGTCGAGCGCGGCAATCTGACTGTCGATCAGTCGTGGACCGAGTTGCTGGTGGGCCATGATCCATTCATGGGCCATGGTGCCCAGCGGTTTCATGTCCAGTTCCCGGGACAGGTGCACGTTGCTGGTGCCGACGAAGCGTCCGGGGAAGTCGTGCTTGAGCACATTCACCACTTCTTCTTGCACGCGGTATGAAAAGCGACGGCGCGTGCCGAAATCGGCTACTTGCAACTCGGACAATTCGTCGCTGCTGGCGTTGGCGGTCAGCCAGTCGAACTTGCGATAAAGCTGTTCGCGTGCCTGTTCCAGACCGACTTCCCGGTAGCGATAGCGGTTGCGCACCTCAGTGACAATCGCCAGCAGCGGCACTTCGAACAAGATCACATGCAGCCACGGCCCCCGCAGGCGGATGAACAATTCGTCGTTTTCGATGCAGGTGTGGATGTAACGCAGATTGAAGCGGAACAACCCGAGAAACCGCAGGAAATCCGGCTTCAGAAAACTGATACGTTCCAGAAAACTCAATTGATCAGCGCTCAGGCTCAACTCCGCCAGGCGCTCGATCTGGAATCGGATCTCGGCCAGGTACGGGCGCAAATCTTCACTGTTGCGGCAACGAAACTCCCATTCGACTTCGACGTTCGGATAGTTGTGCAGCACCGCCTGCATCATCGTCAGTTTGTAGAAGTCGGTGTCGAGCAGGTTCTGCACGATGCGATCGCCAAACACGGGCTCGCTCATAACGGGGTTCTCCGCATTGAATGGGGATAGTGGCGCATATCACTGGTAAAGATTGCCAGTGATTTCTGTGTTGCCTATGTAGGAGCTGTCGAGTGAAACGAGGCTGCGATCCTTTGATCCAGTTAATTAACCAAGACCAGATCGCAGCCTCGTTTCACTCGACTGCTCCTACAAGGGTCAGTCTGTGGAGGTGGGACTATCAATCTGCTCCAGCATCCACTTCACAAAATCACGCACTTTGGGCACTTCCGCCGAATGTTCGGGATACGCCAGGTAATAGGCATCCGTGCTGGGCATCGCGTGTGTCCACGGTATGACCAGTTTGCCGTCAACCAATTCCTCTTCCACCAGAAACCTCGGCAGCAGCGCTACACCGCAGCCGACCTGAGCGGCGCGGATGCACATGTAGAAGGTTTCAAAACGCGGGCCGTGGTAGCTGTGTTCGGTGTGGTAGCCCTGACTGTCGAACCAGTCGTGCCAGGCCTGGGGGCGGGAGGCGTTTTGCAGCAGGACCAGGTCGGTGAGTTGCGTCGGGTCGGTGAACGGCGTGTCCGGCAGGCTGCCCGGTGCGCAGACCGGTACCAGTTCTTCACCAAACAGCTTCAGGCATTCGGTGCCGGGCCGTGAGCCTTGGCCAAAGTAGAACGCCAGATCGCTGCGACCTTGCAGTAAATCGTCTGCTTCCTGCTCGCTGCACAGGTCCAGGTGAATCGACGGATGGCGCAGGCGCCAGCCTTTCAGGCGAGGTACCAGCCAGCGCGCACCGAAAGTCGGCGGCGTTGAAACGCGCAAAACTTCAGTCTCGCCGCCGTAGGAACGCAGGTAATGGGTCGACATCTCGACCTGGGTGAGGATTTTTCGTACTTCCACCAGGTACAAATCACCGGCCGGTGTCATTTGCAGGCGTCGGCGCACGCGGCGGAACAACAAGTGCTGCAACAATTCCTCAAGTTGCGCGACCTGTTTACTGACGGCGCTCTGGGTCAGGTTCAGCTCTTCGGCGGCCCGGGTGAAGCTCAAATGCCGGGTCACGGCCTCGAAGCACTGCAAGGCTGTGATTGACGGCAGATAGCGTTTATTCAGCATGGGTAGTCCTTTTCTTGTTTCTTTCTTACCAGCAATTCGTAGCATGAATAAACGGAATGATATCTCTCTTAATCGTCGTTTGTTGGGTAACCTCCGGGGCGCTAAAACTACAGGTCTGATCAGCCGTGATGATTCCGGCTGCACCCTTTGTGTTTTTTGCTTGAGGAGTAACCCATGGTTGCCGCATTGCTTGATCGTCTTGGTGTGAACCCGGCCCTGTACCAGAACGGCAAAGTGCCGGTGCATTCGCCAATCGATGGCAGCCGGATCGCCGCCGTAAACTGGGAAGGTGCTGCTGAAGTCGAGCAGCACATCAGTCGTGCCGATCATGCGTTCGAACTGTGGCGCAAGGTTCCGGCGCCACGTCGTGGCGAACTGGTGCGCCAACTGGGCGACATCCTGCGTGAATACAAGGCCGACCTCGGCGAGCTGGTGTCCTGGGAAGCCGGCAAGATCACCCAGGAAGGCCTGGGCGAAGTTCAGGAAATGATCGACATCTGCGATTTCGCCGTCGGTCTGTCCCGCCAGCTGTACGGTTTGACCATTGCGTCCGAGCGTCCTGGCCACCACATGCGCGAAACCTGGCACCCGCTGGGCGTCGTCGGCGTTATCAGTGCGTTCAACTTCCCGGTCGCGGTCTGGGCCTGGAACACCACGCTGGCGCTGGTGTGCGGTAACCCGGTGATCTGGAAACCTTCCGAGAAAACCCCACTGACCGCGCTGGCTTGCCAGGCGTTGTTCGACCGTGTCCTGAAAAACTTCAGCGATGCCCCGCCACACCTGAGCCAAGTGATCATCGGCGGCCGCGACGCCGGCGAAGCGCTGGTCGATGACCCGCGTGTCGCGCTGATCAGCGCCACCGGCAGCACCCGCATGGGCCGCGAAGTGGCGCCGAAAATCGCCGCGCGTTTTGCTCGCAGCATTCTGGAGCTGGGCGGCAACAACGCCATGATTCTCGGCCCAAGCGCGGACCTGGACATGGCCGTTCGCGCCATCCTGTTCAGCGCCGTCGGCACCGCCGGTCAGCGTTGCACCACACTGCGTCGCCTGATCGCGCACGAATCGGTGAAGGAAGAGATCGTTACCCGCCTGAAAGCCGCCTATTCCAAAGTGCGCATCGGCCATCCGCTGGAAGGCAACCTGATCGGTCCGCTGATCGACAAACAAAGTTTCGAAAACATGCAGGACGCGCTGGAGCAGGCCTTGAGCGAAGGCGGTCGCGTGTTCGGTGGCAAGCGCCAACTGGAAGACAAATTCCCTAATGCTTACTACGTCGCGCCGGCCATTGTTGAAATGCCGGAGCAGAGCGAGGTGGTGTGCCACGAAACCTTCGCACCGATTCTGTACGTGATCGGCTACAAGGATTTCGACGAAGCCCTGCGCCTGAACAACGCCGTGCCACAAGGCCTGTCGTCCTGCATCTTCACTACCGATGTACGTGAAGCCGAGCAATTCATGTCGGCGGTGGGCAGCGACTGCGGCATCGCCAACGTCAACATCGGCCCGAGCGGCGCAGAAATCGGTGGCGCGTTTGGTGGTGAGAAAGAAACCGGCGGTGGTCGTGAATCGGGCTCCGATGCATGGCGCGGCTACATGCGTCGTCAGACCAACACCGTGAACTACTCGCTGGAACTGCCGTTGGCTCAGGGCATCACCTTCGACTGATGGAGCTTTTTGTTGTTGATCGTTCCCACGCTCTGCGTGGGAATGCCTCAATGGACGCTCTGCGTCCGCTGTTGGGACGCGGAGCGTCCCGGGCTGCATTCCCACGCAGAGCGTGGGAACGATCGGGTTGGTTAGGTTTCATTTTCGGAGTCTGGCAATGCCGTTACGCGAAGAGTGTCTGTGGGAAAAACTGACGCCGCAAAGGCCCGACAACGCGGCGCTCAAGGGTGAAGTGACAGTTGATGTCTGCGTCATCGGCGCCGGTTTCACCGGTCTGTCGGCGGCGGTGCATCTGCTGGAACAAGGTAAGTCGGTCTGTGTGCTGGAAGCGCATCGCGCCGGCCATGGTGGCTCGGGGCGCAATGTCGGATTGGTCAACGCCGGCATGTGGATACCACCGGACGACATCGAAGCCGGATTCGGCGAAGCGGTGGGCAGCCAGCTCAATCGCATGCTCGGCGCAGCACCGTCCCTGGTGTTCAGCCTTGTGGACAAGTACAACATCGATTGCCAGTTACGCCGCGAAGGCACGCTGCACATGGCGCATAACGCCCGTGGCGAAGCGGATTTGCGCAGTCGTGAAGAACAATGGAAGCGTCGCGGAGCGCCGGTCGAGCTACTGACCGGGCAAGCCTGTGAGCAGGCAACGGGCACAAAAAAAATCGCTGCGGCGTTGCTGGATCGACGTGCTGGCACCCTTAATCCGATGGCCTATACCACCGGGCTGGCCAAAGCCGCTATCAGTCTCGGCGGCCAACTGTTTGACCATTCCCCGGTCACACGGCTCGAACGTCAGGGCCAGCGCTGGTCGGTGCAAACCGCTCAGGGCTCGGTCATGGCCGAGAAAGTCGTGATCGCCTCCAACGCTTACACCGAAGGCGACTGGACGGAACTGCGGCGCAACTTTTTCCCCGGTTACTACTACCAAGTGGCGTCGGTCCCTCTGACCGAAGACGCCGCGCAACAGATTCTGCCCGGCGGCCAGGGTTCCTGGGACACCCGCCAGGTGCTCAGCAGTATTCGTCGCGACAAGGACGGGCGACTGTTGCTCGGCAGTCTCGGTAATGGCAATCAGAAGCCGGCCTGGTTTCTCAAGGCATGGGCCGACCGCGTTCAGCAGCACTATTTTCCCTACCTCAAACCGGTGGAGTGGGAATGCACCTGGACCGGGTGCATCGCGTTCACCCCCGATCATTTGATGCGTCTGTTCGAACCGGCGCCCGGTTTAGTGGCCGTCACCGGTTACAACGGTCGAGGTGTGACGACCGGTACAGTAGTCGGCAAAGCCTTCGCCGATTATTTGTGTAACGGAAATCCTCAAGCGCTGCCGATACCTTTCGCCCCCATGCAGCCATTGGCGGGGGTAGGGTTGCGTAGCTGTTTGTACGAGGCCGGATTTTCGCTGTATCACGCAGGCCAGTGCTTGCGGATCGTTATCTGATTATTGAAATTTGTTGCTGTTAGCGGCGCTTTTTGGCGCAGCGACTAGCCTGTCATGGTGCGGGTTGTAGCAGTCCCGCACCAGCAGTGTGCACTTCGGTGACGAACGGTGTTACAGGCTGGTTGCACGTTGTTTGGCGCCGCGGTTGCAATGATGGCGCATGTGGGTTGCGCCATTAAAAATAAATGGTTTCACCTTCCGCGGTTTAGACGGTTGCACGCCCAATGAAAATGGGACCGAAACTGTCGAAAAAACAATAAGGCAGCGACTTTTCTCAGAATAAAAAACCGATGGCACGGCCCTTGCTCTGAGCATTCAGAGAAATCGCAGTGCCAACTAAAAAAAACCTTGGAGCACCACCTCATGTCCCAGACGTTTTACAAGAAAGGCTTTCTGGCCCTCGCAGTGGCAGCTGCGCTGGGTGTTTCTGCGTTTGCACAAGCTGATGTGAAAATCGGTGTGGCGGGTCCGATGACAGGCGCCAACGCGGCATTTGGCGAGCAGTACATGAAGGGTGCACAGGCTGCAGCCGACGCGGTCAACGCGTCGGGCGGCGTAAACGGGGAAAAAATCGTACTGGTTAAGGGCGATGACGCCTGCGAACCGAAACAGGCTGTGACGGTCGCCAAGGACCTGACCAACCAGAAAGTCGCAGGCGTGGTCGGTCACTTCTGCTCCTCGTCGACCATCCCGGCCTCCGAGATCTATGACGAAGCGGGCATCATCGCAATCACCCCGGGTTCCACCAACCCGGCCGTTACCGAGCGCGGCCTGAGCGCCATGTTCCGTATGTGCGGGCGTGACGATCAGCAAGGCATCGTGGCCGGCGACTACATCGTCGACGTGCTCAAGGGCAAGAAGGTTGTCGTGCTGCACGACAAGGACACCTACGGCCAAGGCCTGGCTGATGCCACCAAGGCTCAGCTGGTCAAGCGCGGCGTGACCCCTGTGCTGTATGAAGGTCTGACCCGTGGCGAAAAAGACTTCAGCACCATCGTGACCAAAATCCGCGGCGCTGGCGCCGACGTTGTCTACTTCGGTGGCCTGCACCCGGAAGCCGGTCCTCTGGTTCGTCAACTGCGTGAACAAGGTCTGAAAGACGTCAAATTCATGTCCGATGACGGCATCGTGACCGACGAACTGGTGACCACCGCTGGCGGTCCGCAATTCGTCGACGGCGTGTTGATGACCTTCGGCGCCGACCCACGCCTGCTGCCAGAAAGCAAGGCCGTGGTAGACGCATTCCGCAAGGCCGGTACCGAGCCTGAAGGCTACACCCTGTACGCTTACGCTTCGGTACAGGCGCTGGCTGCAGCCTTCAATGGCGCCAAGTCCAACAAGGGCGAAGAAGCGGCTGCGTGGCTGAAGAAAAACCCGGTCAAAACCGTCATGGGCGAGAAGACCTGGGACGGCAAGGGCGACCTGAAAGTGTCCGACTACGTGGTTTACCAGTGGGACAAGGACGGCAAATACCACCAGCTGGAAAAACAGAAGTAAGGGCTGACTCGATCAGCTGACCCCCACAGTTGCTCTATGTGGGAGCGAGCCTGCTCGCGATGACGGACTGAAAGGCGACAACTTTGTCGAATGTTCATCCGCTATCGCTGGCAAGCCAGCTCCTACAGGGGGCGGTGGTGGCCTGCCTGATCGTGTCTGACATCGCTCCGACGTACATCTGTATTTTTCTAGAAGAACCGCACACCCACAGGTGTGCAGGTTCTCATTGCGTGAGATTGCGTTATGGATGGTATTTTCCTGCAGCAACTGGTCAACGGCCTGACCCTCGGGTCGGTCTATGGCCTGATCGCCATCGGCTACACAATGGTCTATGGCATCATCGGCATGATCAACTTCGCCCACGGCGAGGTTTACATGATTTCTGCTTACCTGGCGGCAATCAGTCTGGCTCTGCTGGCTTACTTCGGTATCGAATCCTTCCCGCTGCTGATGCTCGGCACACTGATCTTCACCATCGTCGTCACGGCGGTGTACGGCTGGGTCATCGAGCGCGTTGCCTACAAACCCCTGCGTAACTCCACCCGACTGGCTCCGCTGATCAGCGCCATCGGTATTTCGCTGATCCTGCAAAACTATGCACAGATCGCCCAAGGCGCGAAGCAACAGGGTGTTCCCACCTTGCTGACGGGGGCCTGGCGCGTCGATATCGGCTCGGGTTTTGTGCAGTTGACCTACACCAAGGTCTTCATCCTGGTTGCAGCGTTTGCCGGGATGGCCCTGCTGACCTACATCATCAAGTACACCAAGCTCGGCCGCATGTGCCGCGCCACCCAGCAAGACCGCAAGATGGCCTCGATCCTGGGGATCAACACCGATCGGGTGATTTCCTACGTGTTCATCATCGGTGCAGCAATGGCGGCCCTGGCCGGCGTGCTGATCACCATGAACTACGGCACATTCGACTTCTATGCCGGCTTCATCATCGGGATCAAGGCGTTCACCGCCGCTGTACTCGGCGGGATCGGATCGCTACCGGGCGCCATGCTCGGCGGGATCATTCTCGGGATTTCCGAGTCGCTGTTTTCCGGTCTGGTCAACTCGGACTACAAAGACGTTTTCAGCTTCTCGTTGCTGGTTCTCGTTCTGGTCTTTCGGCCCCAAGGCCTGCTCGGCCGTCCTCTTGTGTCGAAGGTGTAAGCGATGTCTTCAACCACTAAAAAAACCATCGAAATCAAAAAAAGTCTGGTTGACGCGATTCTTGCCGGCCTCATTGCCCTGATCGTGTTCGGGCCGATAGTCGGTGTCGTACTCGATGGCTACGGTTTCAACCTGGAAACGACCCGGGTGGCCTGGATTGTCGCCATCGTCATGGCCGGTCGTTTTGCCCTGAGCCTGTTCCTGCAAACCCCCAAGGGCCTGAGAATCCTCGAAGGATTTGAAACCACCGGCTCCGGGGTTCATGTACTGCCGCCCGATTACAAATCCCGGTTGCGCTGGATCATCCCGCTGATGATCGCCATTGCCGTGGTGTTTCCGTTTTTCTCCAACTCCTACCTGCTGGGCGTGGTCATCCTCGGGTTGATCTACGTGCTGCTCGGTTTGGGCCTGAACATCGTGGTCGGCCTGGCCGGCCTGCTTGACCTGGGTTACGTGGCGTTTTACGCCATCGGCGCCTATGGCCTGGCGCTCGGTTACCAGTATCTCGGCCTGGGCTTCTGGACGGTGTTGCCGCTGGCGGCGATCACTGCCGGACTTGCTGGCTGTATCCTCGGCTTCCCGGTGTTGCGTCTGCACGGTGACTACCTGGCGATCGTGACCCTGGGTTTCGGTGAAATCATCCGCTTGATCCTCAACAACTGGCTGTCACTGACCGGTGGCCCGAACGGCATGGCGGCCCCGCTGCCAACGTTCTTCGGTCTGGAGTTCGGCAAGCGGGCGAAGGATGGTGGTGTACCGTTCCACGAGTTCTTCGGCATCGCCTACAACCCTGACGTGAAGTACTACTTCATTTATGCGGTGTTGTTCCTGGTTGTGCTGGCCGTGTTGTACATCAAGCACCGCCTGACCCGTATGCCCGTTGGCCGCGCTTGGGAAGCCTTGCGTGAAGACGAAATCGCCTGCCGCTCCATGGGTCTGAACCACGTGCTGGTGAAGCTCTCGGCGTTCACCATCGGCGCGTCGACAGCCGGCCTGGCTGGCGTGTTCTTCGCCACCTATCAGGGCTTCGTCAACCCGACCTCGTTCACCTTTTTTGAATCGGCCCTGATCCTCGCCATCGTGGTACTCGGCGGCATGGGCTCGACCATCGGCGTGGTGATAGCAGCCTTCGTGCTGACCGTCGCCCCGGAACTGCTGCGCGGTTTCGCGGAATACCGCGTGCTGCTGTTCGGCATCCTGATGGTGTTGATGATGATCTGGCGACCGCGCGGCCTGATTCGGATCAGCCGTACCGGTGTGACCCCGCGTAAAGGAGTAGCGCCATGAGCGAAGTCGTACTCTCGGTCGAGAAGCTGATGATGCACTTTGGCGGCATCAAGGCACTGAGCGATGTCAGCCTGAAGGTGCACCGCAACTCGATCTTCGCCCTGATCGGCCCCAACGGCGCCGGCAAGACCACCGTGTTCAACTGCCTGACCGGGTTCTACAAGGCCTCGGGCGGTAAGATCGAACTCAACATCCGTGGGCAACAGACCAACGTCATCAAATTGCTGGGCGAATCGTTCAAACCGACCGATTTCGTTTCGCCAAAATCCTTCGCCAGTCGGCTGTTCTACAAGGCCTTCGGCGGCACCCACCTGGTGAACCGTGCCGGTCTGGCACGGACCTTCCAGAACATTCGCCTGTTCAAGGAAATGTCGGTACTGGAAAACCTGCTGGTGGCCCAACACATGTGGGTCAACCGCAGCATGCTGGCCGGCATCCTCAATACCAAGGGCTACCGCAAGGCTGAAAGCGATGCATTGGACCACGCCTTCTACTGGCTGGAAGTGGTGGACCTGGTGGATTGCGCCAACCGCCTGGCCGGTGAACTGTCCTACGGCCAACAGCGCCGCCTGGAAATTGCCCGGGCCATGTGCACCCGGCCGCAGATCATCTGCCTCGACGAACCGGCCGCCGGCCTTAACCCTCAGGAAACCGAAGCGCTGAGCGCGATGATCCGGCTGCTGCGTGACGAGCACGATCTGACCGTAGTGCTGATCGAACACGACATGGGCATGGTAATGAGTATTTCCGACCACATCGTGGTACTGGACCACGGCATCGTGATCGCCGAAGGCGGTCCCGACGCTATCCGCAACGACCCGAAAGTGATTGCAGCCTACCTGGGCGCCGACGAAGAGGAAGTGGTATGACGCAACCCATCCTCGAACTCAAGGAACTGGACGTGTTTTACGGGCCAATCCAGGCCCTGAAGAAAGTCTCGCTGCACATCAATGAAGGTGAAACCGTCAGCCTGATCGGCTCCAACGGTGCGGGCAAGTCGACCCTGCTGATGTCGATCTTCGGCCAGCCGCGTGCGGCTGACGGGCAGATCATCTATCAGGGCGTGGACATCACGCACAAGTCATCGCACTACATCGCGTCCAACGGCATAGCGCAGTCGCCGGAAGGCCGGCGCGTGTTCCCCGACATGACCGTCGAGGAAAACCTGCTGATGGGCACCATCCCTATCGGTGACAAGTACGCCAAGGAAGACATGCAACGGATGTTCGAGTTGTTCCCGCGACTTGAAGAGCGGCGTAACCAGCGGGCGATGACCATGTCCGGCGGCGAACAGCAGATGCTCGCCATCGCGCGTGCGTTGATGAGCCGGCCGAAACTGTTGCTACTTGACGAGCCGAGCCTGGGCCTGGCGCCGATTGTGGTGAAACAGATCTTCGCGACCCTGCGGGAGCTGGCCAAGACCGGCATGACGATCTTTCTGGTGGAGCAGAACGCCAACCACGCCCTCAGGTTGTCGGATCGGGCCTACGTGATGGTCAACGGTGAGATTCGCCTCACGGGCACCGGTAAAGAGCTGTTGGTGAACGAAGAGGTGCGTAACGCTTATCTCGGCGGTCATTGAGTCTGCGTAGTCGAGCAAAAGCCCCGGCGCGCAATCGTCGGGGCTTTTTTTTATGGTGGAAAGAGCAGTGTGGGTTGGGGTTTTAGTGTTTATGGGTTGTTTGGTGAAACTATTATATTAAACGGTGCAACTAATAGTTATCTCTAATCTAGTTGGGGTTTATGGGGGCTGTATGTAAAAGCTTATCCGGTTATAGTGTTGTTGGTGTCTGTATAAAATAGATATTGACAATGCGTGAAACCGTCTATACTTATCCATCGTGCACTTGTAGTGCCGCTAAATTTAAGTTTCTTGTTTTTAGCGAAAATCAATGAACGATTTACCTCTTATATATAGAGGTATTATCCAAGTCTGTGGAGATGCTTAAAATGACTAATAAGTTTTTTTGCAAAATGGCCCTGGCTAGCTTGGTTATTTCCTCCGTCAGTACTGTTTATGCCGCGTCGACTAATCCCGATGATATGACGTGTAAGGAGTTCCTTGTAACGCCCCCGCCAGCCCAAGCCCCAATCGCACTCTGGTTTTCAGTCGACAAGAATATTAATTCAAATGGGGGTTCTTTCACTAAAGAAAAAGTTATAGCAGAAGTTCTTCCTGTATATGTAGAGAAGTGCACGAAGAATCCAGAGAAAAAAGTATCTAGTTTTACAGAGGAAATGAAGAAATTATTCTGAATGCTGCCGTCACGAACCTGAGACGCTTGTCGGTATTATAATGCCGGCGAGCGTTTACTGTTTTGTGAGTCCGATTAGTGATGCGGGCAAAGTTTGTTGAATCATTTCCCTGGCCTGATTTTCAAGAACCGATTTTTGGCCGGCAAATATCCCCCCATCGAGTGTGCGCCGTCGTCATCCCGGGTGTAATTAGGGGGGCGGATGTAAATCACTTCATGATCAATTCTCGATTCGTCACCATTCCCTGTGGGAGCGACCCGTATTCTTTTTGTGACGCACCGCGATCGCGAGCAGGCTCCCTCCCTCTGGGGGCTTCGGGCGCTTTCTCGAAATTGTGGAAAACAATATTCACAAGCTCTCAAAGCGCGACATAAAGCCGCTGTAAATAGTTGTTTTATCACTGTTTTGGCTTGTCCCCGTTTGCTGTGGAGCTGGCTGTGAATAACGTGGGAGTAGCTGGCTGGACGCCTTTAAATACGTGGCTTTCAGCGATATGGTCATTTTTTGATCAGGTGTTTTTAGAGGGTTGGAGGATGGCGTTGTCAACCTTTTTATCGGCGGTTGCCGCAGGTCGAAACGGGCAGTAACAGCCTGTGGATAAGTCTGTGGTTAAACTCTGGAAAGACTCGGCTAAGGGCCGTCGTTACTGGCTTGGCGCCATCGCTGGTTTGCAGGGGCAATCGTGCAAAATGCCATGGGCTACACCGCGAACCTGCGAGGGTCAAGCGAAAAACTTTCCAGACTCCCCGCAAAGCCTTGTACACAGCGGCCTCCAGCATTTCCACTTGCCCCCGGAAACTGTGGACCGGCCTGTGGATAACGTGCGCGTACATGGCTGCAAGCCACGGTGCGTATGGCGTTAACCGGGTTGGTTGTTTTTTGCACAGCTTTTGTGATGGTTGCTGCTGTGAGCAAGGCCGGGCATGCTGCCAGCTGACTTTCTATTCCAAGGGCTGCCCGCCAGCCGAAGCAAGGAGAACACGATGTCCAACACCCTGTTTATTACCGGCGCGACCTCCGGTTTTGGTGAAGCCTGTGCCCGTCGTTTCGCCGAGGCGGGCTGGAAATTGGTGCTGACAGGCCGTCGTGAAGAGCGCCTTACGGCCCTGTGTGCCGAGTTATCGAAACAGACAGAGGTGCATGGCCTGGTGCTCGACGTGCGTGATCGCAAAGCCATGGAGGACGCGATTGCCAATCTGCCACCGTCTTTCGCCAAGCTGCGTGGGCTGATCAACAACGCCGGCCTTGCGCTCGGTGTGGACCCGGCGCCCAAGTGCGACCTCGACGATTGGGACACCATGGTCGATACCAACATCAAAGGCCTGATGTACAGCACTCGTTTGCTGCTGCCGCGCCTGATTGCCCATGGCCGTGGCGCGGGCATCGTTAACCTAGGCTCCATCGCCGGCAACTACCCGTACCCGGGCAGTCATGTATATGGCGCGAGCAAGGCGTTCGTTAAACAGTTTTCGCTGAACCTGCGTTGCGACCTGCAAGGCACCGGCGTGCGTGTCAGCAACATCGAGCCGGGTTTGTGTGAGAGCGAGTTCTCACTGGTGCGTTTCGCCGGTGACCAGGAGCGTTACAACGCAACGTATGCCGGGGCTGAGCCGATCCAGCCACAAGACATCGCCGAGACCATTTTCTGGGTGCTCAACGCACCAGCGCACATCAACATCAACAGCCTGGAGTTGATGCCGGTGAGTCAGACGTGGGCTGGTTTTTCTATTGAGCGTAAATCGGTGTAACGGCCAATCGCGAGCAGGCTCGCTCCCACAGGGATTGCGCTGAACTGTGGGAGCGAGACCGGCTTGCCGGCGAAAGCTATCTGTCAGTTAGCCGAGATAATCAACCAGCCCGCGATAGCAGGTTGCCAAGTGATAAGGCGTCGTCGATGGCATGTCCTTGCGGCTGACTTCGCCTTTTTCATCGCGACACTCATACCAGCCCCCTGCATGCAGAAAGCGCTGCTGTAACGCCCGCAGCTGGCGCAGCACAGAGGCCTCGTTATTTGGCCTCAAGGTCAGGGCGCGCAGGTATTCAGCCTGAGCCCAGATGCGCTGGGTGGCATCCATTGCAGAACCCTCCAGATCGAGCATCGCCACGACTGCACCGGTATATGAATCAACGCCCAGCTGCTCGGTACGCGTAAATGCACGCGCAAGCGAAGCATGTAGTGTGGAATCGCGCAGCAACGGCGAAGACTCCAGCAGGAAATACCACTCGAACTGATGCCCCGGTTCAAACCAGTTATCCACGGCCCCCAGTGGCTTCTCCATCAACACACTCTGTTGCGGGTCGATGAAGCGCTTCTGCATGCCTGTGCATAACTCAATAAGTGCATGCTGCACGGCGATGTCTTCACGTACAGACAGGGTGGCGAGGAAGGCTTCGGCCAAGTGCATCAGGGGATTTTGCAGTGGTCCGGAGTCGAGCGTTGACCAGTCACGGTCGAGGCTGGCTTCGTACAGGCCGTCGCCTGTCGCGAAACGTTGAGCGATCACCTCCAGCGCCGCATTGAGCACCGATTCCACCAACGGCTCGCGCACCTTGTCCCAGTAATGGGCGCAGGCAAACAGGATGAACGCGTGGGTATAGAGGTCTTTGCGCTGATCGAGCGGTGCGCCGTGCGGATCGATGCTGTAGAACCAGCCGCCATGCTCAGCATCGTGGAAATGCTGCTGCAGGGACCGGAATAGCGCAGCAGCGCGCTCTTGGGCGGCCGGAACCTGGCCAATCAGGCTGGAGAACACATACAACTGCCGCGCACAGGCCATGGCCCGGTAGCGTTGAGGCGCCAGCGGTTGATGTTCCGCGTCCAGTGCTTCATACGGCAACGCCATGTCGGCATTCCAGCCGGGTCCTTGCCAAAGTGGCACGATCACGTCCTGGAAGTGCTGTTGCACCGAAGCGAACAGGGCGGTCAATTCAGGCTGGGAGGCGGAACGGGGAACAGGCGGCATTGGCTGGCGTCGTCACGGCAGGGTTGATTGCGCGACATGTTAGCAGAGTGAGCGCCTTGATCGTTCCCACGCTCCGCGTGGGAATGCCTCATCGGACGCTCCGCGTTCGGCTCTTGGGACGCAGAGAGTCCCGTACTGCATTCCCACGCAGAGCGTGGGAACGATCTTCAGCCAGCGAGCAACCAGACCCCGGTCGCCGCCGACGCCGCTCCCGCTAACCGAACCGCCGTTTGCGGCAGTACGCGAACCACCGCATATCCAGCCGCATGCAACACCGCCGTCGCCGCCACAAATCCGGCCGCATACGCCCAAGGGCTCGACATGTCCGGCAACTCCAACCCGTGTGCTACGCCATGGAACAGTGCAAACAACGCCGTCGCGCCCACCGCCAGGCTCAAGGGCGGACGCACCACCAGCGCCACGGCCAAGCCCAGCGCGAGCACCGATGCGGCAATCCCGCTTTCCAGCGCCGGGAGGTTCAGCCCTTCAAACCCCACTAATCCGCCTATCAGCATCGTGCCGACGAAAGTGCACGGCAGCGCCCAGCGCGTCGCACCTTTTTGTTGTGCCGCCCACAGGCCGACCGAAACCATCGCCAGCAAATGATCAAGGCCGCCAATCGGGTGGCTGATGCCGGCGATCAAGCCGTTGTCACCATGACCCGGATGGGCGAAAGCGATGGCCGGGGTCAGCAGCAGGGCCACGGCGCCCAGAATGCGTTTTAGTGTCATGGGTAAGCTTCCTTGTTGATAAGTCGTGATCAAGCCGCTGTCAGCAGGCCCTGGCGTTCGATGAAGGCGATGATTTCCTCCAGCCCGAGGCCGGTTTTCTGGTTGCTGAAGACAAACGGTTTGCCGTTGCGCATACGCTTGGTATCGCTGTCCATCATCTCCAGCGACGCCCCCACCAGCGGTGCGAGGTCGACTTTGTTGATCACCAGCAAATCGGATTTGCAGATCCCGGGGCCACCCTTGCGTGGCAGCTTGTCGCCGGCCGATACGTCAATCACGTAGATAGTCAGGTCGGACAATTCCGGGCTGAACGTCGCCGAAAGGTTGTCGCCACCGGACTCCACCAGAATCAGGTCCAGCCCCGGAAAGCGCCGGTTCAGTTGATCCACGGCTTCGAGGTTGATCGAGGCGTCTTCGCGGATCGCCGTGTGCGGGCAGCCGCCGGTTTCCACGCCGATGATGCGCTCGGGCGCCAGGGCTTCGTTGCGTACCAAAAAGTCGGCGTCTTCGCGGGTGTAGATGTCGTTGGTGACGACAGCGAGGTTGTAGCGCTCGCGCAGGGCCAGGCACAGGGCCAGCGTCAGGGCGGTTTTACCGGAACCGACCGGGCCGCCGATGCCGACGCGCAGGGGTTGTGTGTTCATGTGGTTCTCCATATTTAAAGGCCCTAGGAACGGAACAGGCGACTGTACTGGCGCTCATGGGCCATGCACGCCAGGGACAGGCCAAACGCGGCGCTGCCATAGTGTTCGGGGTTGATGCGGGTGGCGTCCTGCTGGGCTTGTTGCAACAGCGGCAGCAGTTCGCTGGTCAGGCGTTGCGCGGCTTGCTGGCCCAGCGGCAAGGTTTTCATCAGCACGGCCAATTGGTTTTCCAGCCAACTCCAGAGCCACGCGGCTAATGCATCCTGCGGACTGATCCCCCAGGCGCGGGCGGCCAGCGCCCAGCCGAGGGCCAGGTGCGGTTCGGGTCGTTGATCGAGGAAGGCGCGTGCGGGAGCATCCAGCTCCGGTAAGCCGTTGAGCAGTTGCTGCAAGGAATAACCCATCTGGCGGCTTTCCTGGTGCAGCTCGCGGGTTTCCCGACTGGCGCGGTGTTCTTCGCAGCGTTGCAGCAACTCGGCCCAGTTTTCATCAAAGGCAGCCACGCAATGGGCGAGCAGCAGCGGCGCTTCGAACCGTGCCAGGTTCAGCAGCAACTGATCGCTGATCCAGCGTCGCGCGCCGTCTGCATCGCTGACACGGCCATTGTCCACCGCCATTTCCAGGCCTTGGGAATAGCTGTAGCCGCCAATCGGCAATTGCGGGCTGGCCAGGCGAAGAAGCGCCCAGGCCGGGTTCATAAACGAACGCCGAACTGATGCAGTTTCGGCGGGTAGTTGAAGTCTTCGTCGCCGTGCCGAGAATGGTGATGGCCGCCACCGTAAGCGCCATGTTCCGGCTGGAACGGGGCTTCGATGTTTTCGACCTTGGCTTCCAGCTGTTCGAGCATGGCTTTAAGCACGTAATCGTCGAGCAGGCGCAGCCAGCCATCACCGATTTGCAGGGCGACATGGCGGTTTCCGAGGTGATACGCGGCACGTGTCAGTTCGAACGCGTTGGCGCAGGTGACGTGCAGCAGTTGTTCGGGGCGGGCGCAGACGCGCACGATGCGTCCGTCTTCGGCTTGCAGGCATTCGCCGTCATACAGCGGCGGCTGACCGCGCTCCAAAAACAATCCGACGTCTTCACCTTCAGCACTGAAACAGCGCAAACGGCTTTTGCTCCGGGCTTCGAATGTCAGGAGCAATTCGGCGGCCCAGACGGGTTGAGGGTCGATTCTGCGATGAATCACCAGCATCGGAAGGCTTCCAGCAGTGGACAATGCTCAGGCTAGAGCAAGGGGCTTGCCAATCGGGCGATACGTAGGAAATACCTGTCGGAGCTTAGTGGGGGATTCAGGGTGTTGCAGGATTATGAGCGGAAGTGGTGCGAGGATATTTGAGTTGCACCGATTTGATGCGCTGAATGGTTTTTGTGGGAGCGAGCCTGCTCGCGAAGCCGTCGGCACAGTCAACATTGGAGGTGACTGACACTGCGCTTTCGCGAGCAGACTCGCTCCCACTGGGTTATTCAGTGCTGCCTAGGCCTTGCCAGTGTTTGAGACCGATAAAGATGAAGCGCAGTTGCTGGGTGATCTTGGCCTGAGGCGTCAAATGTTCGGGGAGCGCCTCGGCCGGCGGGTCGATAATGTCCGGCAGGGTCGCGAACACACTTTTAACGATCAGATCAGCCATCACGCTCAAACCCGCGAGGTCGAGATGTTGCAGCTTGGGCATCAGGGACAAGTCAGCCGCCAAATCCGAGCTGATGTCTTCACGCAAACGGCCAATCGCCAATCGCACCGGCAATGAGCCGCCGTACTGTTCGCGAGCAAGAAACAGAAACTGCGAGCGATTGGCGCTGACCACATCGAGAAAGATCCGTACCGATGCATCAATGATGCCGCCCATGACGAATTCGTTATGGCGCACCAGGCGAATGGTTTCGCGGAAGGTCTGACCGACTTCGCTCACCAGCACCAGGCCCAATTCATCCATATCGGCAAAATGCCGGTAGAAACCGGTGGGCACGATGCCGGCGGTTCTGGTCACTTCGCGCAGACTGAGGCTGCCGAATCCTCGGCCACACTCCATCAGATGGCGAGCAGCGTCCATCAGGGCGTTGCGGGTTTGTTGTTTCTGTTCGGCGCGGGGCAGCATCGCAAGGGTGTTTTCTGGACAGGACAGCGGCGCACTCTAGCAAATCGGCTTCGCTGGCGTCGAACGACTATCGGGGATTCAGGCGGGGAAATGCAGCGCTCTGTAAGTCAAAAGCCCAATCCGGGGATTGGGCTTTTTCTCAGGGCGGCCATAGGGCTTAGCTCGTAGCGCTGTTGCGTTCGATTACACGGTCACCACCACCTTCGGCGAGGGTTTGACCTTGTGGAGTACGATCAGAACCGCCTTCAGCGAGGGTTTGACCTTGTGGGGTACGATCGGAACCGCCTTCAGCGAGGGTTTGACCTTGTGGAGTACGATCGGAACCGCCTTCAGCGAGGGTCTGGCCTTGTGGGGTACGGTCGGAACCGCCTTCAGCCAGGGTCTGGCCTTGTGGGGTGCGATCGGAGCCATCTGCGGCGACGGTTTGGCTGAACACCGAGTGGTTGTCTTTGACTTGGGGAGCGGCCTGATCAGGGGCTGGCAGCGCGAAAGCTGTGCTGGCTAGCATCGATAGGGTCAGGCTTAGCAGTAGTTGGCGTTTCATGATGGGTTGCTCCGTGGGAGGGCGATCAAGTGGGTACGAAGGCAATGCTACTCTCGAAAAATCGATATCAAAGTTCATAAACGCAATGGTAATAATCAATGGAATTGATTGTTCTGCTGCAAGGCTCTAAAACGGGCGTTTTCAGCGAGTGGTTTTGCCCTGGAACGGGTGGTTTCGACTCACTCGCGCCGCACAAAAGGGCGGGTCGCTAACGCTGCCTGAAGTGAGCAAAGCGCCCCGGACCGATTATTTGAACGTTAATGGGCGTTTCGGTTAAACCTGCACGCTTTTTTCCAGTCCTAGGTGTCATGGCAGGCCGGTTCTGGCCTAACGTTTCACACGTGCGTCGCAGTCGGGGCGTGCAGTCGTATTCAGGAGTCCTGTGCAATGACGCGCACCCCCAAGATTTTTGCCTGGACCTTTGCCAGCCTGGTTGTTCTGCTGGCGATACTCGTTTTGATCATCGTGTTTTTCGACTGGAACCGGATCAAACCCGCTATCAACACTAAAGTTTCTGAAGAGCTGCACCGTCCGTTCGCCATCAATGGCAACCTCGCGGTGGTCTGGCAGCGTGAGCCTGACGAGGGCGGCTGGCGGGGTTGGGTGCCGTGGCCGCATGTAGTGGCCGACGACTTGAGCCTGGGCAACCCGGACTGGTTGAAGCAACCGCAGATGGTCACCCTCAAACGCGTAGAACTACGAATTTCGCCGCTGGCCTTGCTGGCCCAGCGGGTGGTGATCCCGCGCATCGACTTGACCGAACCGAACGCCGACCTCCAGAGGCTGGCTGATGGCCGCGCCAACTGGACATTTAAATTCGATCCGAAAGACCCCGGCGCCGAACCGTCGAACTGGGTGGTCGACATTGGCGCCATTGGCTTCGACAAGGGCCACGTCATCCTTGACGATCAGCACCTGAAGACTCAGCTCGACGTACTGATCGACCCGCTGGGCAAACCGATCCCGTTCAGCGACATCGTCGGTGACAAAGCAGCGAAAACCGCGGTTGAAAAGGGTGGCGCGCCGCAGGATTACGCGTTCGCCCTCAAGGTAAAAGGCCAATATCACGCGCAGAAACTCGAAGGCTCCGGCAAGATCGGCGGGTTGCTGGCGCTGCAGGACGCGACCAGGCCGTTTCCGCTGCAGGCTCAAATGAAGATTGCCGACACCCGCATAGAGCTGGCCGGCACCCTGACCGATCCCCTGAACCTTGGCTCGCTGGACTTGAGGCTGAAGCTGGCCGGCACCAGCCTGGGCAACCTCTACCCGCTGACCGGCGTGATACTGCCGGATACGTCGCCGTACGCCACCGACGGGCACCTGATTGCCAAGCTGCATGAACCGAGTGGCGCGGTTTACCGCTATGAAGCGTTCAACGGCAAGATCGGCGAGAGTGACATTCACGGCAGCCTGACTTACGTCGCCAGTCAGCCAAGGCCGAAACTCAGTGGTTCACTGCTCTCCGAGCAACTGTTGTTCGCCGACCTGGCTCCGCTGATTGGTGCCGATTCCAACGCCAAGCAACAGGCCCGTGGCGGTGACAGCAAGCAGCCGACGGACAAAGTGTTGCCGGTCGAAGAATTCAGGACTGAGCGCTGGCGTGACATGGACGCCGACGTTGAATTCACCGGCAAGCGCATCATCCATAGCGAAAAACTGCCGATCAACGACCTCTTTACGCACTTGGTACTGACCGACGGCGTGCTCAGCCTCGAGCCCCTGCGCTTTGGTGTGGCGGGTGGCAATCTGGAGGCGCAGATTCGCTTGAATGGCAGAACCGAACCCATGGAGGGCCAAGCCAAACTTACCGCGCGAAAATTCAAGCTCAAGCAACTGTTCCCGACCTTCGAACCCATGAAAACCAGCTTCGGCGAGCTCAATGGTGATGCCGATATTTCGGGGCGCGGCAATTCGGTGGCCAAGCTATTGGGCAGCGCCAACGGCAATTTGAAAATGCTCATCAACGACGGTGCGATCAGTCGCGAGTTGATGGAGCTGGCCGGGCTCAATGTCGGTAACTATGTGGTCGGCAAAATCTTTGGCGACAAAGAAGTGAAAATCAATTGTGCGGCGGCCGACTTCGACATCAAGACCGGGCTGGCGACCACGCGCCTGTTCGTCTTCGATACCGAAAATGCGATCGTCTACATTGATGGCACCGTGAACATGGCGACCGAACAACTTGACCTGACCATTACGCCGGAGTCGAAGGGCTGGCGTTTGATATCGCTGCGCTCGCCACTGTACGTGCGGGGCAAGTTCATCAAGCCGCAGGCCGGTGTGAAAGCCGTGCCGCTGATGCTGCGTGGGGCCGGGATGGTGGCGTTGGGCGTGATTGCGGCACCGGCGGCGGGGTTGCTGGCGCTGATAGCGCCCAGTGGTGGTGAGCCGAATCAGTGTGCGCCGTTGCTGGAGCAGATGAAGGCGGGGAAGGCGCCGGTGACGGTCAAACCCAGTAAGTAAATTACGCCGTCTGTACTGACGCCATCGCGAGCAGGCTCGCTCCCACATTGGACCGATGTCCGCAGTACTAATGTGGGAGCGAGCCTGCTCGCGATGGCGGCCTATCAGGCGCAACAGATCTTTCAGAAGGTATGCCCGGACAGCAACGCCTCCTCACGCAACCACGCAAAAAATGCCCGGACCGGCGGATGCCGCTCGCGCCCGGGTACACAAAGCGCGCTGTAACCGGCGCCATCGACCTGAATCTCGCCGCGATAAGCCACCAGCAACCCACTGGCCACGCTTTCCGATACCAGAATATTGCTCGCCAGCACCAAACCCTGGCCGGCAATCGCTGCTTGCAGGGCGTAGTGCTCTTCGTCGTATTCCCGGATCGCCGGTTTGCCCGCCAACCATGCCTCGCCTGACTGCGCGCACCATGCCTCCCAGCCGTGAGCGTACAACTTGGAGTTGTGCCAGCGCACGCTGATGAGCGTGGGCGTATGAGTGGTGGCCAGCGCGATTTGCTCGGGCGAGCCGTACACCCCGAAGGTCTCATCGAACAGGCACTGCCCATACAGGTTCGGGTAGGTGTCGAGGCTGTAGCGCAGCACCAGATCGACGCTGGCGTCCTGATGCAAGTCGATGACTTCGCAGTGGGTGTCCAGGCGCAGGCTGATGCCGGGGTGGCGCGCGTAAAAGCGCCCGAGGCGCGGCACCAGCCATAAGGCCGCAAATGCTGCGGTGGTGGAGACCGTCAGGCTGGCGCCACTGCGTTGCGGACGCAACGTGTCGACGCTTTGCGCCACGTCCAGAAAGGCACCGTGCAGGCTGCGAAATAACCGTTCACCGCCCTCGGTCAGGCGCACTTGTCGTGGCAATCGCTCGAACAGTGCAACGCCGAGCCAGGTTTCCAGTGAACGAATCTGATGCGACACCGCCGTGGGCGTCACTGACAGCTCTTCGGCCGCCGCCTTGAAGCTCAGCAGGCGGGAAGCCGATTCAAAGGCGCGCAGGGCGGTCAATGGTAAGGATGCAAACATGGAGAAGCTCCATGGATGAATTGGATTCATCTCGACTGATTTCTGCTCATTTGAAGCGCGTGGCGGGTGGCTTCAATCTAAAAGTCACACGCTGATTGAGTGTAATCCCAAGGAGATTCAGATGAGTAATATTCTTGCCGTTCACGCCAGCCCCCGTGGCGATCGCTCGCATTCGCGCCGTTTGGCCGAAGTGTTTTTATCGGCCTGGAAAGCCCGAAATCCTCAGTCCACCCTGACTCGTCGCGAAGTCGGACGGGCGCTGATTCCGCCGGTCAACGAAGCCTTTGTGGCCGCCGCGTTTTACCCCGAGCCGGATGCGCGACCGCTGTCGATGCAGGCGGATCTGGCCTTCAGCGATCAGTTGGTGAGCGAGTTGCTCGGCCATGATCTGCTGGTGATTTCCACGCCGATGCACAACTTCAGCATCCCCAGTGGCCTCAAGGCGTGGATCGATCAGATTGTGCGGCTCGGGCTGACGTTCAATCACACTCTGGACAATGGTGTGGCCCAATACGAACCGCTGGTAAAGGGCAAAAAAGCGCTGATCGTTACCAGTCGCGGCGGGTTTGGCTTTGGGCCGGGTGGTGAACTGGAGGCCATGAACCACGCTGATCCATTACTGCGCACGGCGCTGGGGTTCATCGGCATCACCGACATCACCGTGGTGGCCGCCGAGGGCGAAGAGTCCGAGGCGCGCACGTTCCAGATCTCCGCCGCCGAGGCCGAGCAGCGTCTACTGGCGCTGGCCAGGGAGTTCTGAATGGCCTGGCTGTTTCTGCTGATCGCCGCCGGGTTTGAAGTCACCTTTGCCATGGGCATGAAATACGCCGAAGGCTTCACCCGGCTCTGGCCGTCGCTGATCACCGTGGTCGCGGCCGTGGGCGGGATTTACTTCCTGACCCTGGCCATGCGCGAGCTGCCGGTCAGCATCGCTTACCCGATCTGGACCGCCATCGGTTCACTGGGCACGGTTTTTCTCGGGTTTGCGCTGCTGGGCGAAAGCCTGACCGCAATCAAACTGGTGTCGGTCGGGTTGATCGTGTCGGGGGTGGTTGGGCTCAAGTAGGGCGGATGTCATAGACTGGTCGTCGAGTTGTCATCTTCGCTGACGATGCTTGGCTGATGTCTTGCATCCAGCCTTGCTTCGTCTCATCGATCACAAGGACGTTCGCCCATGTCGCAAGGTTCCGCCACGCGCTACCCGTTGGTGTTGGTCCCGGGAATGCTCGGTTTTATCCGACTGGTGCTCTATCCCTACTGGTACGGCATCGTCTCGGCATTGCGCCAGGGTGGGGCGATCGTGTTTGCGGTGCAGGTCTCGCCGCTCCATTCCAGTGAAGTGCGCGGTGAGCAGCTGCTGGTGCGAATCGAGGAAATCCTGCGCGAGACCGGGGCCGGGAAGGTCAACCTGATCGGCCACAGCCAGGGCTCGCTGACAGCCCGTTACGCGGCGGCCAAACGACCGGACCTCGTGGCGTCGGTGACCTCGGTGGCCGGGCCGAACCACGGCTCGGAGCTGGCCGATTACCTGCACAAGCACTATCCGCACGACAGCGCCAAGGGCCGGCTCATGAGTTTTCTGTTACGGATAATCGCCGCGCTGATGAGCCTGTTCGAAACCGGTTATCGCGGACCGAAGCTGCCGGTGGATATCCACGCGTCCCATCATTCACTCACCACCGAAGGCGTGGCGCTGTTCAATCAGCGTTATCCACAGGGCCTGCCTGAAACCTGGGGCGGGCACGGGCCGGAAGAGGTTAACGGCGTGCGTTATTACTCGTGGTCCGGGACCTTGCAGCCGGGCAAGACGGATAGCGGGTGCAACCTGTTTGACGGGACGAATCGCAGTTGTCGGCTGTTTGCCAAAACTTTTGTGAACGAGGTCGGGCATTGCGACGGGATGGTCGGGCGGTACAGCTCGCACCTGGGCACGGTGATTGGCGATGATTATCCGATGGATCACTTTGACATCGTCAATCAGTCGCTGGGATTGGTCGGGAAGGGCGCCGAGCCGATCCGCTTGTTTGTCGAGCATGCCGCCCGGCTTAAAGCGGCCGGCGTCTAGACCGAGTCGCCCTTATCGCGAGCAGGCTCGCTCCCACAGGGGAATGCGGTCAATTGTGGGCGTGAGACCGGCTTGCCGGCGATGACGTCAGTTCAGGCAACACGAACCTTACGGCCAATCACCGTCGTCCACCGCCCCGAAAGCACCACCCCACCCAACGTCAATACCCCGCCCACCAGGTGATACATCGCCAATTGCTCATGCAGCACCACCGCCGCGATCAGCGCGGTAATCAACGGCAGCAAGTTGAAAAACAGCGTGGTCCGGCTGGGTCCCAAACGCACCACCGCCTGCATCCACGCCAGTGGCGCCAGCATCGAAGCCAGCAGGCAGGCGTAAAGCACCAGCGGAATGTTTTGCAGTGTCGGGCCGATCTTCGGCGAGGCGACAAAAAGCGGAAACAGCACCACCACCGCCACCAACACCTGCAAATACAACAACACCAGCGGCGGCAAGCGCAGCTGCCATTTTTTCAGCAGTGTGCTGTAAATCGCATAGGCCAGGGTGGCGACCAGCATCATCGCGTCGCCCATGTTCACGCCGTGTTCAAGCAGCGCGCCGAGGCTGCCGGACGACACCACCACCAATACGCCGGCAAACGACAACACCGCGCCGGCCAATGCGCCAGCGGTCAAGCGTTGACCGAGGCTGACAATCGCCATGGCCAACGACATCAATGGCATCAGCGACAGGATAATCCCCATGTTGGTTGCAGAAGTCAGTGCCGCGGCGAAGTAGGCGAGGCTTTGGTAAACCGCCATGCCTAGCACGCCAAGAACGAAAATCTTGGCCAGGTTGGGGCGAATCAGCGGCCAATGCGCGATCACCGGTTTGAGCATGAACGGCGTGAACAAAATCCCGGCCAGCAGCCAGCGGTAGAAACCGATCTCGGCGGGGAAGATGGCCCCGGCTGACATTTTGGTGATCACGGTGTTGCCAGCCCAAATGAAAATGGCCAGCAGGGGATAAGCGTATTGCATCAGAAAAAACCAGAACGTTAATGAGGGGCAATTATCCGCGTGTCTGGATGCAAGCCTATACTTCGATCCAGACAACCTGCCCCGGATGACGGACAGCATGAACAGTAAACACATTGACCTGCTGGACTTCGCCGAACTGCCAGCCCCGGTCTATTTCCGCTACGCCGATTTCAACACCCATGAGTACGCCTCGGCACACCGGCATCCGTGGGGCACGCTCGAGTATTCGGCCAATGGCGTGTTGCACATGGAAATCGGCAACAACCGATTCATGTCGCCGCCGCAATACGCGGTGTGGGTGCCGCCCGGGACCGAGCACAGCTTCTATAGCAACCAGCCGATCAACTACCGCGCGGTTTGCCTGGCGCCCTCGCTGTGCAGCGAGTTGCCGCAACAGGCCTGCACGCTGGCGATCAGCGATATTCTCAAAGCGATCCTCAAGGATTTCGCCGCTCGCGACGTGAAGATCCCTGAACGTGATGCCGACCGACGTCTGGCTCAGGTGCTGGTCGATCAACTTAGGCAAGCGCCTGTGCACGAATGTTATCTGCCGTACGCCAGCAGCAGCGGACTTATGGCAATCCTCCAGGCGTTGCACGACGCCCCTGACAACAACCAGCCTCTGGCTCATTGGGCCGCACAGGTGCATGTCAGTGAGCGGACCCTGGCCCGGCAGTTTGTCCGCGAATTAGGTATGAGTTTCGGTGAATGGCGCCAGCGCTTGCGTTTCCTTGCGGCAATTGAAGCGCTGAAAAGCCCGCGTAGCGTACAGGCCATCGCATTCGACCTTGGTTACAGCAGCGGTTCGGCGTTTATCGCCATGTTCGCGCGTCAGGCCGGGTGCACGCCGGAGCATTATCGGCGTAACAGCGCTTTTTGATTGTTTTTCGAAAACTTTCTTACGAAGTGTTGCGAGTTGGTTTTTAGTAAAAATACTGCTGATGCGGGACCTTGCAAATAGATGTAAACAGGCACCCTGGAACCAAGACACCCGGCAATGAAGCCACAATAAATCACAAGGATGAAGATTCATGGCAACCCGACGGCCTACCAGAGGCTCTATCAACGCTGACGCTCGAACACCGGGTTCGATGCCCGCGGACGTACAGACTCCGCACCCCGATACCCCGTCCCGTATCAATCTCGATCCCGTGACGGGAATAGTTCGGACTCAGTTGCCGGAGATCAGCAGAGTCCCTGAAAACTCCGAACCGCACGGCACAGGCACGTCGTCGATAACGGTCAGCGAGATAAATTCCAGCACCGGCTTCAGCTTCGAATCGGCTACTGCATCAGCGGCCCGTCCGTTAAAAGATTATCGGATTCCCGAGTCTGCCAAGTTGCCACCGGCCGATATCAAAGGCGACGGTTTGCGCAAATTCAAAGGCTTTCAGTATGCCGATATTGCAGGCGTCGGCATCGTACAGGTCGGCAAAGACCCCGAAACCGGACTGTACCGCGCCACGACGTCCAGGGAGCTGAGACCTTCTGGTCCTGTGCTTATACGAGATCCGGTCAGCAAGCTTTGGCGCCTGCGCACTGAAGCCGAGTCAGCGAGCGCAGCCTCGACCGATCCTCGATACGCCTATCAGCGTGCGATCGAAGGCGAGCAACCATACACATGGGATGAGCGGACCCTGATCAATCGTCTCGGCGCGCAGGCACGCGGTCTGGAAGAGGCCTGTGCGGATATTCTTGCGGTGAGTCGCGTCGATGTAAACGCAGTCCGCCGCATGTATGGCAACCATGAACGAATCATTCCTTTGCTCCAGGATACGGTGGCCCGATTCAGGATCGATCGCGAGATTGGTCGCTTCATCGACACTATAAAAAGCGCCCATGCGCCTGATTATTTGCAAGCTGACCTGCAATTTCAGTTCGCACTGCTCAATGATGTTTGGCCGGGCAAGGCGATGGCGTTGCTGGACGCTGATGGCAAGCTGTTGAAAGGACTTGGCCCGGCAGACGCCACCCCGGTGCCCCTATCGCGCGATCAGTTCATCGATGGCGATCTGCTCAAAACCTTGCTGTCGCACCTGAATGAGGCTGAAACCAAAACGCTGCTGAACATTGCCCCCAGTGAACTGCTGAGCACGCCTGAAACGAATGCCCGGCGACTCAGAAGCCAACTTGCACAGCGGGCTGAGCAGCGTAAGGCCTACCTGTTTGATCAACGTTATCGCAGTGCCGATCGGGCCACGACTCCCGAAGCGATCGTCGTTCAGGACAAGCTGGAGGGGCTGCCGGGTGTTGTAGTCCGAGAACTGGTGGACATCGCCACGCCGGCGGAGCTGCAAGAAATCAGGCTTGGTCTCCTCCCCCGCAGACTTGAAAACCTGGGGCGATGGGCGCTTCAGGATGTCCGTATCAGTCGTGCTTACGAAGGCCTTTATCTGGAATCGGTCGATACTACGGATACCTTCAGGCTTGCTCTGCATTCGTTGGAAAATCTGGGGGCTTGGGGGCATGAAGTACGCCTCGACATTCATCTTCATCGCTACGGTGGAAAACTACTTCACACTTTCGGTAAAGCCGACGCGGCGACCCATCTTACTTTTGTCGAGGGTGAAAACGGGACTTACCAGGCTTACGATGACGCAGGCAACGCAATGCATTCCGCCAGCGCCCCCTACAACTCGCTCCTACATACACTTCCAGACCAAGCCCGGAAGTGGTTCAACCTTGAAGAAGGTGATACGAAGTCGTTGAAAGCAATTCTGCGCACTAATGCGTTGAAGCCTTACCAGTTACGGGAGGTGCTGCCCAATCTGCCTGCACTGCAATGGACTGCGTTTGACCCGAACTTCATGCGGCTGCGCGCAGGGTTGCCCACATCCGATGGGGAAGTGGCGCAATTGCGCGCCATTGCGGTCAAGTACGCAGAACTTGACCAATTGTCGTTTGATGAGGCAATTCCGACGTTTGAAAAATACAACTATCTGCGCGGTTTGAAGTGGTTGCACGAGCGTCTTCCCTATCAGTGTTTTTCATTGCTGCAGAATGCGTTGTATAAAGCCAATGGCGAAAGCTATGACGCCAATCTGATGGTAATCCAGAGCATTGAAGCACTACCTGAGTTGCAATCATTGATGTTGCCCGAGCAGTTCAGTTCGTTGACTCGACGCCTGTTCACTGACGACGCTCTGGTGCCGCTCACTGAGACCGAACGAAATCTGGCTGCCAATGCACGCAATCTGCGGCAGACCGGGCGAATCAATGAGTACGAATCCATGCAGCGTGCCGTTCGAGAAAACGGCATGGCGCCAAGCGAGGCGCTGGTCGAACTGCGAGAAGTGCTTCCTGAAAAGGTGATAGCGCAGCAGGCCCCCGTCGAAGTGTCTGCATCGGTGATGGCTGATTTGCAAATGGCGCAGCGTGCAATCTATCGAGCGAAGGAGCTTTTGCCTCTGTCAGGTAATCAGTTGCCGAGCATTTGGGAAAAAGGTGGCTCGGCCATCTCGAAAATCAAAGGTCTCAGGGAACTGAATCTAGAGACGGGTGGGTTCACGGCGAAAATGACGATTGCTGAAGCTGCTCGCAAAGCTATCGAGATCATGGGGGGTAACTGTTCGGAGAACTCAAAGGTTACTTTTTCCATTCTGGCCAATCAGCCCAGAACCTCGAAAGTCCATATTGTCAAAGCGACGGCGTTTGACCACCAATTTGTGGTGATAGGTGATGATTTAAGCATGCCCGCTCAACTTGTCGTTGCCGACTCGTGGCCGGAATTTCCAGCTGCACATCTCGCCAACAATAGTCACTTCGGCTTCGAGTTGCCGCCGATTTTGACGTTGGAGCCCGGCCCGGCGATTGCTGACTACGCTTTTATCAACGAGGCTCTACCCGGGCCGGCGGCAATGCCCGAAGTTTCCGAAGGCAACACCTTCAGACAGATCAAAATGGACAAACTGTACAAGAGTGGTTATGCGCAGTTCGTCTCCTTGAGCTGGGTGGGTACTACTTATTACGCTGAACCTGGAGCCGTTCCTGTTTCGTTCGAGAAGTTATCCGTTCATACCGTCAACAAACGCTTTGGTGCTTACAACCACTACTTGGACGCTTTCAAAGAGTTTCAAAGCTCTGATCAAGTGACTGAGTAAAGCACCAGAATCGCACGATCGTGCAATAGGTTTTGTCTACACTCCAGCATGAGGCCGCGCCTCTCGGCGCGGCAACAAGGAGAAAACTCCATGATGATGTTGCGTGTCCCTTTGTTGATAATCGGCTTGCTGCTCTGCTCCCAGAGCTTCGCGACCACACCTCAGCAGGAAAAGATGACTGTATGCAACGCCGACGCGACGGCAAAAAGCCTCAAAGGTGATGAGCGCAAAATGTTCATGAGCAACTGCCTTAAAACCGAGGCGGCCGTCCCGGACATCAAAACCCTGACCCCTCAGCAACAGAAGATGAAAACCTGCAATGCCGATGCCACCACCAAATTGCTCAAAGGTGATGAGCGCAAGGCGTTCATGAGTGATTGCCTGAGGAACAAATAGGTGTGGGGGGTTGAGGGCCTCATCGCGAGCAGGCTCGCTCCCACAATGGTTCTCGGTTCGCAGCACCAGTGTGGGAGCGAGCCTGCTCGCGAAGGGGGCAGTCGGGCCACTGCAAAAATCGCCCGAACCCCGACCAAGGTCGACATACACAATTCCTAGTGCTGTCACCGGAACGCTGGCAGACTGCCAATCCTTTTACGGTTCGTTTTGAGGCTGTATGCCAACGTTTTCTCAACGCCACGTTTTGCTGCTGATCAGTTGGTTCATCATTTTTGGTGGTTTGTTGCTGGTGATCCCGCTGCGCTTGTTGCCTAGCCTGCTGGCCGGTCTGCTGGTGTTCGAACTCGTCAATATGCTCACGCCGCAATTGCAGCGGCTGATCGAAGGTCGGCGCGCGCGCTGGCTGGCGGTGGCATTGCTTGGAACCTTGGTCGTAAGTGTGCTGGCGCTGATCTTTGCCGGTGCCTTCAGTTTCTTGCTGCACGAAGCGGAAAACCCCGGCGCTTCCCTCGACAAATTCATGGGCGTGGTCGACCGGGCGCGCGGGCAACTGCCGCCATTCATCGACGCCTATCTGCCCGCCAGTGCCGGTGAATTCCGCCTGGCCATCGGCGAATGGATCAGCAAGCACTTGAGCGACTTGCAGCTGGTCGGCAAGGATGCGGCGCACATGTTTGTGACGCTGCTGATCGGCATGGTGCTGGGGGCGATCATTGCCTTGCAGCGCGCGCCGGACGTGACCAAACGCAAGCCTCTGGCGGCCGCGTTGTTCGACCGCTTGCGCCTGCTGGTCCAGGCCTTCCGTAACATCGTGTTTGCACAGATCAAGATTTCGCTGCTGAACACCTTTTTCACCGGAATTTTCCTGGCGGTAGTCCTGCCGATGTTCGGCATCAAGCTGCCGCTGACCAAAACCCTGATCGTGCTGACGTTCCTGCTCGGTCTGCTGCCGGTGATAGGCAACCTGATGTCGAACACCCTGATCACCATTGTCGGCATGTCGCTGTCGATCTGGGTTGCAGCGGCGGCGCTGGGTTATCTGATCGTTATCCACAAGCTTGAATACTTTCTCAACGCGCGCATTGTCGGCGGGCAGATCAGTGCAAAATCTTGGGAGTTGCTACTGGCGATGCTGGTGTTCGAGGCCGCGTTCGGCCTGCCGGGGGTGGTGGCCGGGCCGATTTATTACGCGTATCTGAAGAGTGAATTGAAGCTGGTGGGGATGGTTTGACGACAGCTGCAAGTTTCAAGCTTCAAGCTGCAAGTTAAAGCCAGTGGCGAACACCGCACCTGCTCTTACTTGAAGCTTGCAGCTTGACGCTCGCAACTGCTTTTCAGCCATACCGCTTGGCCGCTTCAATCGCCAACCCGCTACCAATGCTGCCGAAGATGTTCCCTTCCACATGCCGCGCATTCGGCAACATCGCCGATACGCTGTTGCGCAAGGCCGGAATTCCGCTCGAACCGCCGGTGAAGAACACCGTGTCTACCTGATCGACCCGCACATTCGCGTCGTTGAGCATCTGGGTCACGCTGTTGCGCACGCGTTCCAGCAGCGCTTCGATGGCCGATTCAAACAACGCGCGGGTCAGTTCTACACTCAATCCCGGCTCGATGCGGTCCAGCGGCACATGGCGGCTGTCGGCGTGGGTCAGCTGGATCTTGGTTTCTTCCACTTCCATGGCCAGCCAATGGCCGGCGCGCTGGTCGATCAGCTTGAACAGGCGATCGATGCCGCCAGTGTCTTCGATGTCGTAACGCATGCTGCCCAGGGCCAGGGTCGACTTTTGCGAGTACACCGAGTTGATGGTGTGCCAGGTCGCCAGGTTCATGTGGTGGCTGGTGGGCATGTAGGCGCCGCTCTTCATGCGGCTGCCGTAGCCGAACAGCGGCATCAGGCCTTGCAGGCTCAGTTGTTTGTCGAAATCGGTCCCGCCGATGTGCACGCCGCCGGTGGCGAGGATGTCGTCGTGACGGTTGTCGTGGGTGCGGCGCTCAGGGGACAGGCGCACCAGCGAGAAGTCGGAGGTACCACCGCCGATATCGACGATCAGCACCAACTCTTCCTTTTCAATGGTCGACTCATAGTCGAACGCCGCGGCAATCGGTTCGTACTGGAACGAAACATCCTTGAAGCCAATGGCGCGGGCCACGTCCACCAAGGTGTTTTCGGCTTCCTGGTCGGCCATTTCATCGTCATCGACGAAAAACACCGGACGGCCCAGCACCACTTCCTCGAACTCCCGACCGGCGGCTGTTTCGGCGCGCTTCTTCAACTGGCCGATAAACAGCCCGAGCAGGTCCTTGAACGGCATCGCCGTGCCGAGAACGCTGGTGTCGTGCTTGATCAGCTTGGAGCCCAGCAGGCTCTTGAGCGAGCGCATCAACCGGCCTTCGTAGCCTTCCAGGTACTCGTGCAGCGCCAGCCGGCCGTACACCGGGCGGCGTTCTTCCATATTGAAGAAGACCACCGAAGGCAGGGTGATCTTGTCGTCCTCCAGCGCGATCAGCGTTTCCATGCCGGGGCGCAGCCAGCCGACGGTGGAGTTGGACGTGCCAAAGTCGATACCACAGGCACGGGCTGGAGATGCGTTTTTCATGTCTTTCGAGTTCCGGTTAAAAAACGGCCGCGCAGTGTATGTCAGTGCGACGAATATTCGAAGGCCGACTATCCGCTAATTCGCAGTCATTAGCGCTTGAAAGACTCAGCTTTGCCCCAAACTTGCTGGCATGGGCCTGGTAGCCAACCGGCGGTCGCAAGAACCGCCGCCCGCTGCCGATAAACTTCTGACGCGCTGCCCGGTCACAAATTTGAGATCGGTCAATCCAAACGCTGCAAACAAGAGCATGCTGTGCCTGGCTGCGCGATTTGATAACGGATGGTGATCCTTAGATGGACTTCAAAGACTATTACAAGATTCTGGGTGTGGAGCCGACGGCTGACGACAAGGCGATCAAGGCTGCCTATCGCAAGCTTGCGCGCAAATACCACCCCGATGTCAGCAAGGAAAAGGACGCCGAGGCCAAGTTCAAGGACGCCTCGGAAGCCTATGAAGCGCTGAAAAGTGCCGACAAGCGCGCCGAATATGACGACTTGCGCAAATATGGCCAGCACGGCCAACCGTTCCAGGGCCCGCCAGGGTGGCAGGGACGTGGCGCAGGCGGTTTCGGTGGCGGTCAGGACGCGGGCGATTTCTCGGACTTTTTCAGTTCGATTTTCGGCAACCGTGGCCCTGGTTTCAATGGTGGACAGTCGCGTCGCAGCACAGGGCGTCGAGGGCAAGACGTGGAAATGGAACTCGGGATTTTTCTGGAAGAAACCCTCTCGAACGAATCGAAGAAGGTCACCTTCCAGGTGCCGCAGTACAACGCTGCCGGCCAGCACGTCAGCAACACCAGCAAAAGCCTGAACGTGAAAATCCCGGCCGGCGTGACCGACGGCGAGCGCATCCGCCTCAAAGGCCAGGGTGCCCCAGGTGTCGGTGGCGGTGCCAATGGCGACCTGTACCTGACGATCCGTTTTGCGCCGCACCCCAAATTTGATGTCGAAGGCGAGAACCTGATCATCACGTTGCCATTGGCACCGTGGGAGCTGGCGCTGGGCGCCGAAGTCGCGGTACCGACCCTGACCGGCAAGATCAACCTCAAGGTGCCGGCCGGCAGTCAGAATGGCCAGCGCATGCGTGCCAAGGGCCACGGTTTGATGAGCAAGACGGGTGAGCGCGGCTTCCTGTTTGTGCAACTCAAGGCCGTCATGCCAAAAGCATCGAGCGATGAGGTCAAGGCGTTGTGGCAGGAACTGGCGAAAAAAGCCGAGTTCAACCCAAGAGAAAACTTCTGATCCAAGAGACGGAGTAGCCCATCATGAGCAACCCCCTGATCGTTCACCTGGACCTGGCAGAATTCTGTGAGGCGACCGACTTGTCGGACGTCTACGTGATCGAAATCGTCGAACACGGCATCCTCGAACCTCAGGGCACGCAGCCCAAGGATTGGCGTTTCAACGATTACGAACTGGCGCTGGCCAAGCGTGCCGCCAAGCTGCGGCATGACCTGGAACTGGAATGGGAAGGCGTCGCCCTGGCGCTGGACCTGCTCGAAGAGGTCCAGCAACTGCGGGCCGAGAACCGGATGCTCAAGCAGCGGTTGGGGCGGTTGGTGGTTGAATAGGTGTTCTGGTGATTCTCTAGTGCCTGTCAGTCCGCTTTCGCGAGCAGGCTCGCACCCACATTTAGACCACATTCATCCAGCAGGAATACGGTCGAAGGTGGGAGCGAGCCTGCTCGCGAAGAACGATAACTCGGTATCCCTGCCTACCCGTTCCTGGGCAACACCACCGTAAACAGCGTCCCGTCAGTCTCGTTCGAGCTGACCTCTATCGTCCCGCCATGGGCATTCACCACTTCGTTGACGATGAACAACCCCAAGCCAAGGCTGGTCGTTGGCTGACCCAATTCCTCGTCGGCGCTGCGCACCAGCGGATCGAATATCGTGCTCAGAGCGTCCTCGGGAATCGGCACGCCAAAATTGTGCACCGTCAGGCGAACCGTATCCGGCTCCCCAATAACGGTGACGGTGACGTCCCGTTTGTTCAAACCGTGCTGCAACGCATTGCCAATCAGGTTTTGTAGCAGCTGATCAAGGCGCCCGGCATCCCAGACACCTCGGGTATCGCCCACGACGCTTACTATCGGGTCGCACTCCGGGTTACCGGCGCATGCGACGGCAATCGCGGTATGGGCGGCGTCCGCCAGGTCCATGGGCGCCGGTTCAATGGGCAGGCTCTTGCCCAATCGACTGCGCACCAGTTCCAGCAAATCGCTGACCATCACCGCCATGTGCCGAGCACCACGCTTTATGCTGTTCGCACAGGCCAACGCGTCGCCTTCGAGCGCGGTTTTACGCAGCAGCAGTTCGGTGGACATGCTCACGGCTTGCAGCGGTGCACGCAGGTCATGACCGAGGATCGCCAGAAAGATATCCCGTGAGCGATTGACCTGTTCGGCATAGGCCGCAGTGGACTCGGCGAGGGCTTCGTCGATGGCTTCGTTGAAGCGGATCATGTCCTGGAAGTAGGCCAGGTCCGGTGATTCGAGGCTGTTGACCCACAAGCGAATCACACAGGCTCGCAGGTGGCGGAATTCGCTGGTCATCTGCACCAGATCGAAACCCACGGTATGGCGCAGCTCGCCATGGCTGGCGCCGGCCGCATCCAGGCTTGGGGTTTTCTCCGGCCCTTCACCCTTGGCCTTGGCGACCTGTTCGCTGGCGGTTTGTGCTGTTGTCATGTCTCGGGCAGCCGCTAACAGGATCGCCTTGGCGTGATCGCGCAAGGCCACACGATCCATATTTTCGGCCGCTGGCGTGATGGTTCTGGCGAACTGCTCCCATTCATCGACGATACGGTCCACGTGTTGCCTGATGAATTCGGATAAGCGCATGGCCGGTTTCCTGACTGAAGGTCTTGGCAGCTTAGTCTTTTTACCGACGGCCCAATACTACCGTTCACGCGCAGGTTCAGAGAACGAGGCGGTCAGGGTGGTAATTAATTATTTTTCAGGTTTTAAAGTTGAATGTGAGTGACTGTTTTCAAGCGGTTTGGCAGCAGTTATTTAATCTTTTGTTTTTGTCGTCGTTGCATAAGCTAGGTGCTCTTGTCGTCGCATAGGGGTTTTTGCGAAATGGAAGCGTCATCAGATGGAACTGTATTGGACACATCTTCGTCGGTGTCCGACGAGGGTGAGAACGTTTATCTGGAATACCTCACACAAAAAGTCCCGGCGTTTATAAAGACCGTGCCCGCTGACAGGCTTGAATCATTCGTCAAGCAAAGTCCGGCCGTTCCCGAGTGGTATGCCCGTGCGCGCCATGGATCGCCAGTACCTGAAAGGGCTTATCGATGAGCGCTGGCGATTGCAGGGCCCTTTGGAAAAAACACTCAATGATTTGCAACAAGACATCAACACCTTTGCGCAACCGTTACTTGTTCACGCCCTGAAAGATCAGCTGGATCTTGAACTGGACGTTAACACAACGTTAGTGCGGCTTTATGTTCCCGCCACACTGACATTTGGCATTGATACCCATGCCAGTCGAATCAGGCAATACACGTTGCTGGAAGCGGCTCTGCACAATTTTGAAGAGCCGGAAACACAGGCCGGCGCCTTTCGCGATGGCTCCGGTATTTTCACCCGGGATGCCGAGGGGGAATTGCAACGCCAGACACTGACGGTCGAACAGTTTGCCTCCCTGTGCAGGACGCTGGATATCGGCGCCCAGTATCAAAAACACATGACTGCATTGCTCAAGCCGGAAAACGTTGATGCCAGGACTACGCTTGAGCGGCATGCCGTCGCCTGCGAAATAGCGGCTTTCAACGAGTCAGCGCTTATTGCGTATCTGAAAAACGACCTCTCTTATTATTCATACAGCAAGTTGCAGGACGTACGGGATCGTAAAAGCAACATCATGCTGGGCAGTCGGCCCCTGCAAAGTCATCGCTTGTCTCTCATGGGGTTCAAACTGACCGGCGTTGTATTGTTCAGCGCAGTGGCAGACTCCTCGCTGGTGAAAAAAACCTATGACAGTCTGATTCCGGCGCACCAGCAATTGCTGATGGAATGGTCTCAGCGCTTGTCGATATTGCCGGGCCAGGAGTTCGAGCAGTTCAAGCTGCTCGAGGCGTTTTTCGCCAACGGCCCCAGCGGCATGATTGATGAAATGCTCCGTCAGGATGATATCCATCAACAAAGTCGTCTGGACGGTACATTGATCGCTTATATACCGGATGACCCTGATCACCCGCTCAAGGAATATGCATCGTTCACTGAGTTCATGAAGGCGCTGATCAGCCAGTTGCGCTCGCCGGCCTATCAACAGTATTTCAGCCGGTTCGTGGCGCAAAAAGACAAAGGCCGTTTCTTCTCGCGGGTCAACGAGCGGTTCACTACCTTTACCTGGCATCAACGCGAGCCCTTGGATATGGGCCCCTGGTGGAGGGAAACCGCCACGGAAAACCCCGATGCAGAGCCGGTCACCAACCTCGTCACGGGCGATATCTGGCTTCATATTTCAGGTTGGCGCAGGGAGAAAGCCATCGCCGACGCGCGACACATTGCCGTTCCGACGGGTGATGAAGATGCCGCCACTCGCTGGGCGCGGTTGACCAGTTACTTGAGTCTGGGCTGGAACGTGTTCAATTTCGGCGCCCTGTTGGTGCCCGGGCTGGGCGAAGCGATGTTGGGCATCATGGTCGGGCAAATGCTGCTCGAAACCATGGAGGGCATTGAAGACTGGAGCAAAGGCGACAGGGACGAAGCCGCGGGTCTGCTAGCCGGGGTCATGATCAATGCGGCCCAGGTGGCACTGATGATGGCCGGCCACGTATTGCCCGCTCGGCTCCCGACGCCAGTCAGGGCGTCGTCTTTTGTTGACCAACTGAAAAAGGTCGAACTCCCCGATGGCTTTACCCGTCTCTGGAACCCGGACCTGAAACCCTATGAGCACGCGGTTTCCCTGCCCAAGGATGCACTGGCGAATGAGCGAGGTCTTCATCGACACAATGGCAGGGACTTTCTTCCACGGGAGGGCAAGCACTTTGAGGTCACCGACGATCCGCTGACCGGCCAGCCGCGTTTTCAGCACCCGAACAGATCGACGGCCTATCAGCCGAAGATGAAACACAACGGTGCCGGTGCCTGGCAGACCGAATTCGACCGTCCCATCGAATGGGACAAGACCACCCTCATGCGGCGTCTGGGACCTATGGTCGACGGGTTTGATGAAGCGACGCTGGAACACGTCCGTATCGCCAGTGGTGTCGAAGAAAATGCACTGCGCAGGTTGCAGGTGGAAAACGCCGCGCCACCGGCGTTACTCGTCGACACGATAAGACGCTTCCAGGCATGGGCTGAAACCGAGAAACAGCAAGGCCCGTTGACCTACCTGCAACGAAAGACCCGTTTCGATACGCTCTATAACGCCCATCAATTTTCAGGCAATGCCGGTGTGCGGGTGATACAGGACGCCTTTTCGCACTGCCCGGCCAACCTTGCCGAAGAACTATTGGCCGCCGCTGCGCCCGAAGACCTGCGTGCGGTTTTGGAGAAAAAACGTCTTCCCTTGAGGCTCAAGGAGCAGTTGCGTGCAGCCTTGCTGGAGGTGCGTACGACGCGTGCCTATGAAGGGCTTTTCCTTGAATTTCTGCACACCGCAGATACCGAAAGGCTGGCGTTGCACACCCTGGAAACATTGCCGAACTGGCATGGCGATGTGCGCATCGAAATCCGCGAGCATTCATTCACCGGTCCCCTGCGAGACAGCATTGGCCCGCAAGACGCAAGCGTGCGAAAAGTGCTGGTGAGTAGCGACGGTGACTATCAGGCGCGGGACGCTGCCGATGAGCATCTGCATGGTGCCGACAATCTGTTTGCTTCGGTGCTGCATGCGCTACCCGACACGCAACGTATTGCGCTCGGTTATGAGATCAATCAAGGGGAAACACTCAGGCAAGCGGTTCAAAGGGCACCACTGGCGCGGGACCGGTTGCAACCGATACTGGCGGACAACCCGATCCGCAAGCCGTTTTATGATCCGCAAACGATGAAACTTCGCGGCGGTATGCAAGGTGGCGTTCAAGGCATTCAACGCCTTTCCGCACGGCTGACTCCACAGGAACGGGTCAGGAGTGTGCGTCCCGGCTGGACAGAAGATGAAGCCCGGGCCTTTCTGGAGGGCGACGGTCGCGAAGGCAGCCCGCAGCAGCGGGCCAGTGAACTTGTGTCGCAGTTCAACCGACTCAACGCCAACTTCCAGCGCTGGCTGAATTCACCCACTGACTCCTTCAGGTTCAGCGCCGCAGGAAGAGCCGAATGGCAGTCAAGAAATGCCTTATACACAGCGATCAGGCAATGCTGGCAGCACACCGGGGCGAGGGATATGGACGTCTTCGGCAATGTGCATGGAATAACACTGGACCTGAGCGGTATGCCACTGGGCAGGCATTTGGCGACGATTCCGCCTCTGGAGGGTGATTTCGGGCATGTCACCCGCCTGAATGTGCTGAACACCGGGTTGGCCGATGCTCAAGTGTCGCTGCTCGATCACTTCCCCAGGCTTCGCCACCTGAACCTCAACGAAAACCCGCTCACACGGTTTCCTCGCGTGGTGGGCCGGATGCATGGGCTGACAGAGTTGAATCTGCGTGGCAATCGGATGGTGCTGGACGAACCGGCGGTGGCCGATCTGGGCGGGCTTGTGCGCCTGGAAAGCCTGGACCTGATGGGCAATCCGTTGGGATGCGTTCCCGATATCGGCCGCATGCCCATGCTGCATACACTGCTGTTGACTGATACGGGCATTTCCACCTGGCCTGACGGATTGTTTTCCCTGCCCAGGTTCCGGCATTTTTATCTGGATATTCAATTGAACCGGATCCTTGACGTCCCTCCGGTTGCGCGGGGCAGCGCCGATGCGGAACTGTTGGCGCGCACGGTATTGAGTCGCGATCCGCGGTGGTTGCCGGAGGCCAATCTGCAGACGTTGCGCGACTACATTCAGTCCGTCGGTATGGACCCTGATCGGCCTTATCCGCCCCGTGGCATACGCGATAGCCTCGATTGGGAACAAGGGCTGACCCGGCCTGAGTGGGTCGCCCGACAGGAAGTCTGGAATGAGGTCGAGGATGAGCACGGTTCAGTGCCATTTTTCAACGAGATCCGCAAGCTGACCGAGTCGTATCACTTCAAGCATGACATCGCCTTTCGGGTGGACATGACCGCCAAGGTCTGGCGCATGCTCGACGCCATGTCCAAAGACACCCCGCTGCGAGAAAAACTGTTCACGATGTCGACGGCGCCGACGCAGTGTGTCGATGGCGGGGCTCAACTGTTCAATGCCATGGGTGTGGAAGTGTTGATTCACGAAGCCTATGAACTGACGAGCCGGAATCTGGTGGAAGCAGAGCTGCTGCAGCTGGCGCAGGGCAAATCCCGTCTGGATGAGCTGAGCAGAATCGCCCACAAGGTCATTGGTGAGCGAACGAGTCAGGGCGAGCAGTTCAGACGCGTCAATGCGGCAGGTGAGGTTACGGGCACCATTGATGAAGTCGAGGTCCATCTGGCCTACATGACGGACCTGGCCGACCGCCTCGAACTGCCCTGGCAGTCTCGAAAAATGCAGTTCAGAAACATCGCCGCGGTCACGCCACAGATGATCGAAGCGGCCGGTCAGCGTGTGCTGGATCTGGAGGCCGGGGACTTGCTGCGTGATTCGATCAGCGAGCAGCCGTTCTGGTCTTCTTACATCCAGGGCTCCAATCGTCGTGCGTTCAACGCCATCCGGCGCCGTATCGACGCGACCACCGATTTTTACATGGCGCTGGAAAAACGGGCGACTCCGTCCCTCTCCTTGCCGGAAAAAGCGCAATTGAAAGAAAAAATCCGGGTACTCGCCGCCGAGCTTGGCAAACCGGAAAGCGAGTTCGCCCCGGGACTGGTCATGAGCGCTCAAGCGTATGAAAGCGAAATGGGCCAGCTCAATGCCCAGACGCAAACATTGCTCAAGACGCTGACCCGACAAGCGATGGACCGGGCAAAACTGCAACGGGCCGAAACGCCCCTCACCCTGAAACACTGAATCGACGTGGATGTCGATGACGGCACGAAAACCGATGGTTTCGTGCCGGCCTATTACTTCGTACATAAGGAAATGTACCTTGCGAAACACTCACGAAAGCAGCAACAAAAATGCTGCGCAACCACCGGCTACCGAGCAGCAAAGTGTTCACGCCGAATTCATGGCCAGCGCCGTTCCGGCCTGGCTGGTAAATGCTTCCCCCGAACGGCGAGAGGCAGTGAAAAACGCTGCGCTCGTTCTTCCCGACTGGTACCAGGCGGCATCGCCGGCGCAGCGTCAGGCCTTGAACGCGAGTTTTGTGGCGAGTGTGACGTCGCAGACCCTGCTGGATAAAACGATGTCCCGCCTGCAGGACATTGATGCTTTTGCGCAGCCGTTACTGGTCAAGGCGCTCAAGGATCAGTTCGCCGTGGAACTGGACGTCACTAAAACCTTCCTGCAACTGAAAAAGCCTCTGGAGATGGGCATTCTGGACATCGAGGTCGGCACCTTTGAGGTGCTGAAGTTGCCGCTGCTGCAAGCCGCGCTGCACAACTTCGAAGCGCAGGAGTGTGCGCCCGCTTACTACCATTCCTCCTCAGGCTTTGTTGTCGAATCGACGCCGGGCCAGTTCAGCGAAGTTCCCACGGCCCTGACGGTGATGCAGTACCTGAAGCTGTGTCGGGAGCTGGACATTGGTGCGAAGTATCAGGCGTATCTGAAAGACTTTTTGCAACCTTCCAGTCCCGTGGCCGAAGCCGTGCTGCGCAAGCGCTTTGTGGACAGTCAAAAAGCTGCGATGCGCGCGGCTGCCGAGCTCGCCTTGCTGAAGAAGGACATCGAACCCAAGGATTACTCGATGATCCTGTCGGTGATTGACGGAGAACTCAACCCGAAGATCGACAACACACCCGTGTGGATATGCGACCTGGTGTTGATGAAGAAACGAATGACCGGCTGCGTGCTTTTCCATATCTGCGAAAAGTATCGCTACTCCGATGATATCCTTCTCTACATTCCCCACGACCCGCAGCACCCGTTGAAACGCTACAAGGGCCGGGAAATGGAGGCGACCTTGAAGCGTCTGTTCATGGCCTCTGACGCCTCGCCACCGGCTAACGGTGGCCCGACGGCGTATCAACGCTTTTTCAGCCAGTTCGTTGCCTATGCCGATCGTCCATATTACTTCAGTCAGTTCACACGCAAAGCCGCGGATGCCCCGCCAGACCGGCTAGCGCCCTTGCGATCGCCCTTGTGGAAAGCGATTGAAGTGCTCCCTCCGTTTTTTTCTGCCTTCTACCAGCTTAACGAGCTACCTCCCGAATCACCGTCCCGACAGGAACCGGTCGATGAACTTTATCTCCCGATCAAGGGCTACCGGCAGCATGGTTTCTGGGGGCCGAACGTCGATCCCTGGGTGGATCTCTATGAGCAAAGTCGTAACAAAATCCTGGCTGATGCCCGCAGCCACGCAGTTCCCTCTGCCGATGTCGATGCCAGGGTCCGGGCAGAAAAAATGGCTCGGCTGCTCAATATCGGCATGCTGGTATTGAACGCCGCCTCGATGTTTGTACCGGTGCTGGGTGAGGTGATGATCGGGGTGATGGCCGGCCAGATCCTGTACGAGACATTTGAAGGTGCCATTGAGTGGAGCGAAGGTGATCGCAACGCGGCCTGGGCTCACCTGACCGACGTGGTGGAAAACCTCGCGCTGATTGCCGTGCTGCACTGGGCAGGAAAAGGCCTGGGCAAACTGGCAGCGGTGAAGCCCGAACCCGTGGTCGAGGCGTTGAAACCCGTTGTCCGAGGTCACCCAGCAACAGCTGCGCGATTATTGGAGCCGGCTCGAGCGAGAACGTCCGGATTTGTGGGGAGTCAGGCGACCGGGCGTCTTCGAGTATCGAGCCCCAATCGGGCACGCAATAGTGGGAGGGCAGGAGATGGCTGGGCTTCAGCGTTGGCTCAAAGACCTGCCCGCTGACCAAGTCCCGGCGAGACAGACCCAATGGCAATCACTGTCCACGCAGGAGGGCTCCCAAGGTTTTTTCAGTGTGCTCAGCAAACTCGAGAATGCCGGCGCCGGCCATGCTGACCTTCAACTACGCGTATGGGAAGTCGTCGACACCATCACCGAGGTCAACCCCGAGTCTTTGGCGTTACGTCAGGAGATGTTCGAGTGGGCCGGCAGGCCTGCCTGTTGTGATCGTGCCGCGTTGTCATTCAGTAACCTGGAAATCATGGCGATGGTGTACCGGGCGCGGACGCTGGCCATGGACGGCGAGCAAAGTGCTGCGCTGTTGAAACTGTCCAGAGGCTTGTTCCGACTCGACGAGCTCGAGAAAATCGCGTTGGCCGATATTGAGCAACGCACCACCGCGATCAATAACACGCCGGGTTTGTCGGCGGGCCTCAAGGCACAGCAGATCCGGTTACTGGAAGAGGTCGAGATCAAACTGGCCTATCGTTACGGGCTCAAGGACCGGCTCGGATTACCGGGACAGCCTCGGCAAGTCCGTTTCGTCCACATGGGTAAAGTCACCCCCGCGATGCTTGATCAGGCCTGCGCCAAGGTGCTGGCGCTGGACGGCTCGCCTGAAGAGTTTCAGTCGCTGGTGGCGAAGGATTTCTGGAAAGATTTCATCACCAACAAATATCGGGTGCAATTCGAAGCGCAGCGCGAGCCCTATCAGGATCGTCTGGCCAGTCTGCGTGATCGTCAGCAGGCAGGTGAACTATCAGAGGCGCGACTCAAGGTGCAATCCGCTGACCTGGATGCTCAATTGCAGATTGAGGAAGCTGTGCTGATCGAGAAATTCACTCGTGAGGAGCTGATCAAACACCCGCTCTGATCAAACGCTGTTGACCGATGAACAAAGGCCTGGATCTGCGCAAGCATCCAGGCCTTTTCTGTGTGTCGCTCAACCGGTCAAAACAGGAAATAGCGCTGCGCCATCGGCAACACATCCGCCGGCTCACACCACAGCAACACACCGTCGGCCTTGACCTGATACGTCTGCGGATCGACGTCGATGTTCGGCAGATAGTCGTTGTGGATCAGGTCGGTTTTCTGCACCTCGCGACAGCCTTTCACCACTGCGATTTTCTTCTTCAGGCCCAGTGCTTCGGGAAGACCTGCTTCCTGCGCCGCCTGGCTGATGAAGGTCATGCTGGTGGCGTGCAGCGATCCCCCATAACTGGCGAACATCGGGCGGTAGTGCACCGGTTGCGGCGTCGGAATCGAAGCGTTGGCGTCGCCCATCAGACTGGCGGCGATGGCGCCGCCCTTGAGGATCAGTGTCGGCTTGACCCCGAAAAACGCCGGGCGCCACAGCACCAGATCGGCCCATTTACCCACTTCAATCGAACCCACTTCATGGCTGATGCCGTGGGTGATTGCCGGGTTGATCGTGTACTTGGCGATGTAGCGTTTGGCGCGGAAGTTGTCGTTGCCTTCGCCATCACCGGGCAGCGGGCCGCGCTGTTTTTTCATTTTGTCGGCGGTCTGCCAGGTGCGGGTAATGACTTCGCCGACGCGGCCCATGGCCTGGCTGTCGGAACTGATCATCGAAAACGCGCCGAGGTCGTGGAGGATGTCTTCGGCGGCAATCGTCTCGCGGCGGATGCGGCTTTCGGCGAAGGCCACGTCCTCGGCAATGCTCGGGTCCAAGTGGTGGCAGACCATCAACATGTCGAGGTGTTCGTCGATGGTGTTGCGGGTGAACGGCCGGGTCGGGTTGGTGGAGCTCGGCAGCACGTTGGCAAACCCGCACGCCTTGATGATGTCCGGGGCATGACCGCCGCCCGCGCCTTCGGTGTGGTAGGTGTGGATGGTGCGGCCCTTGAAGGCGGCGAGGGTGGTTTCGACGAAGCCGGATTCGTTGAGCGTGTCGGTGTGGATTGCTACTTGCACGTCGTACTGGTCGGCGACACTCAGGCAGTTGTCGATACTTGCCGGGGTTGTGCCCCAGTCTTCGTGCAGCTTGAGACCGATGGCGCCGGCCTTGACCTGCTCGATCAAGGGCTCAGGCAGGCTGGCGTTGCCCTTGCCGGTGAGGCCGATATTCATCGGGAACGCGTCGGCGGCCTGGAGCATCCGCGCCAGGTGCCATGGCCCGGAGGTGCAAGTAGTGGCGTTGGTCCCTGTAGCCGGTCCCGTGCCGCCGCCGATCATGGTAGTGACGCCGCTCATCAGCGCTTCTTCGATCTGCTGCGGGCAGATGAAGTGGATGTGGGTGTCGATGCCGCCGGCGGTGAGGATCATGCCTTCACCGGCAATGACTTCGGTGCTGGCGCCGATGGCGATGGTCACGTTCGGCTGTACGTCCGGGTTGCCGGCCTTGCCGATGCCGGCAACGCGGCCGTCCTTGAGGCCCACGTCAGCTTTGACGATGCCCCAGTGGTCGATGATCAGCGCGTTGGTGATCACGGTGTCGACGACCTCGGCGGCCAACAGTTGGCTCTGGCCCTGGCCATCGCGGATGACTTTACCGCCGCCGAATTTCACTTCTTCGCCGTAGGTGGTGAAGTCTTTTTCGACTTCGATCCACAGCTCGGTGTCAGCCAGGCGGACCTTGTCGCCGACGGTGGGGCCGAACATGTCGGCGTAGGCCTGTCTTGAGATTTTCATGGGTTTGCCTTGGGATTCAATTGTTCTTCAGACCGCTCGCATAGCTCGCTATCGCAGCCTCGCTGCGCTCGACAGCTCCTACGGGTGTTCGCGTAAATTCCCTGCTGCGCCCGGTCCCTGTAGGAGCTGTCGAGTGAAACGAGGCTGCGATCTTTTGGACGCACTGCAGAAATCAGTCGAGGTCACCCATGATCCTGCCGGCAAACCCGAACACCCGGCGATGTCCGGCCAGGTCCACCAACTCGACTTCCCGACTCTGCCCCGGTTCAAAGCGCACGGCGGTGCCGGCGGGGATGTTCAGGCGCATGCCGCGGCTGGCGCCGCGGTCGAAGGTCAGGGCGTCGTTGGTTTCGAAAAAGTGGTAATGCGAGCCGACCTGGATCGGCCGGTCGCCGCTGTTGGCCACTTTCAGGCTGACAGTGCGGCGGCCAGCGTTGAGTTCGATATCGCCGGGCTGGATCTGGTATTCACCGGGAATCATCAATGGGCTCCTTGCAGAATTTTGTAGTAGAGCGCGGTCGGTTTGTAGTGACCGTTCGGGTCGCAGGCGTAGTCGGGGATTTGCCCCGCACGGGTGTAACCCAGCGCCTTGTAGAAGTCTTCAGCGGGTGAACCCGCCTCGGTGTCGAGGTAGAGCATGCCGCGCTTGTGCTGGAGCGCAGCCTGTTCCAGCGCGCTCATCAACTGTTGGCCCAGACCCCGCCGACGCGCGTGTTCACGAACCAGCAGTTTTTGCACCTCGGCGCGGTTCAAGCCATTGGCTTTCTGGCACAGGGTCAGTTGCACGCTGGCTTCCACTTGTTCGTCGCGAACCACCACCCACAGCAGCACATTGCCCTTGTTCAGGTTCTCCTGAACCTCATCGAAATAGGCGCGCGCCTGTGTGGCATCCAGAGTGGACAGGAAGCCGACGCTGGCGCCATACCCCACGGCATCGAGCAACAAATCGATCAAGCCCTGGCGATAGTGCGCAAAGCTTTCAACATTCACGCGGCGCAGTTGGGCGGCGTTCATCAGCGATTACTCCTGGTGGGCGACTGGCGGCTCCGCGCCGGGATTGAGGGTCAGTTGCATGAAGGTCAGGTCCAGCCAGCGACCGAACTTGGTGCCCACCTGGGGCATTTGCCCGGTGGTGATGAAACCGGCGCGCTCATGCAGTCGAATGGAAGCGGCGTTACCGCTTTCGATAGCGGCGACCATCACGTGCTTGTCGCAGCCTTTGGCGCGTTCGATCAGCACGGTCATCAGTTGCGGACCGAGGCCGTTGCCGCGCTGGTCGCTGCGCACGTACACCGAGTGCTCGACGGTGTGGCGAAACCCGTCGAACGGCCGCCAGTCTCCAAAGGATGCGTAACCGAGCACACTGTTCTCAGCGTCGACGATCACCAGAATCGGGTACCCCTGAACTTGCCGGGCACTGAACCAGGCCTGGCGGTTAGTGAGGTCGACGGCCTGTTCGTTCCAGATCGCCGTGGTGTTGAGCACGGCGTCGTTGTAGATGTCGCGGATCGCCGGCAGATCGGCCTGTACCGCTTCGCGAATGTGGTAAGTCATGACGGGGCCTCAGGCGATAGGTTGGTGGACGGTGACCAGTTTGGTGCCGTCGGGGAACGTCGCTTCAACCTGAATTTCCGGGATCATTTCCGGGATACCTTCCATCACTTGTTCGCGGGTTAGCAGGGTCGTGCCGAAGTGCATCAAGTCGGCCACGGTCTGGCCGTCACGCGCGCCTTCGAGCAGCGCCGCGGAAATGTAGGCCATGGCTTCCGGGTAATTGAGTTTCACGCCGCGCGCCAAACGCCGCTCGGCCACGAGGCCGGCGGTGAAAATCAGCAGCTTGTCTTTTTCGCGTGGGGTCAGGTCCATCGTTGGAATCCATCTGGGCAGATAAAAAAGTTCGGAACTGTAAACGCGTTACCTGTGGGAGCGGGCTTGCTCCCACATTTGGACAGTGTTTCAGGTGTTCCATATTCTCGGTGGGACCGCTTCCCGGCCAAGCAACGTAGGCCTGAGCAGTCGCCACAATTCAATCAACCAGCCGCGCGCCAACAGCGCTTCACTGGCCAGGCACCGAGCCACCAACAGCCCCGGCAATTGGGTCAAATCCCCGCGCACGTCATTGGGCAGCGAGCGACAGGTTTCCAGCAACGGGCTATCAATCTCGCCGGTCACCAGCAACGTCGCAAACACCGGTTGTCCGTCCAGACCAATCGGCGAATCCAGCAAGCCGTCATTCCCGACAATGCGCTGGCGTTCGTGCCATAGCAACTGGCCGTCGCGGCGGATATCCAGATGCGCCTGAAAATGTCCAAGATCAAAGCGCTCGCCACAGGCCGGCCGGCCCAGCGCCACAACGTCCCAATAGAACAACCGCGCATCGCCTTCCAGCTCAATCGAGGTGCTCAGTTCGGCTTGGGCATCGCTGAAGATAATCGTCTCTTGCGGCAACCATTCCAGTGTCGCACCAGCAGCCACGTTCAGATCCAGTTTCTGATAGGCCGGGCCCGCCGCTCGATACCACTTGGCCGCGCCGGGGCTGGTGATTTGCGCCCAGGCGTTGGTGCCGACGCTGGCCGAAATGTCCAGCCGATCCCCGCCAGCGATACCGCCCGGCGGGTGAACGATGATGTGCTGGCACACCTCGGGGCCTTCGGCATACAGGTGCTTTTGCACCCGCAGCGGGCCTTTGTGGCGGCGCTGGATCGGGCGTGTGCTGTCGCCGAAACGGGCGTAGCCCAGCTCCAGCTCGGCGTGCCAGCTGGGGGTAAACAGGGCAGTTGGGACAGGTAAATTCATGGTTTCCAGTTTTCGTCGTGACGCTACAGATTAGATCGTTACCAATCCACGCACACCTTCGGCTTCCATGTTTTCACCGCGACCCTGCTGCACGATCTCGCCCCGGGACATCACCAGGTATTGATCGGCGAGTTCGGCAGCGAAATCGTAGAACTGCTCCACCAGCAAAATCGCCATGTCGCCACGGGCTGCGAGCTTCTTGATCACGGCGCCGATTTCCTTGATCACCGACGGCTGGATGCCCTCAGTGGGTTCGTCGAGGATCAGCAGGCGAGGACGGCTGGCCAGCGCACGACCAATCGCCAATTGCTGCTGTTGGCCACCCGACAAGTCACCGCCTCGCCGCTGCTTCATTTGCAGCAGCACCGGGAACAGCTCGTAGATGAACGCCGGGACTTCCTTGGCTTCGGAGCCTGGGAAGCGTGACAGGCCCATCAGCAGGTTTTCTTCCACGGTCAACCGGCCGAAGATTTCCCGACCCTGCGGCACGTAAGCGATCCCGGCATGCACGCGCTGATGCGGCTTGAACGCGGTGATCGGTTTGCCTTCCCAGTTCACCGCGCCTTCTTTGGCCGGTAGCAAACCCATCAGGCATTTGAGCAGCGTGGTCTTGCCCACACCGTTGCGCCCGAGCAGGCAGGTGACTTCACCGACTTTTACCTCGAACGTCAGGCCGCGCAGGATGTGGCTACCGCCGTAGTACTGATGCAGCTTGTCGACTTGCAGCATTCTCAAACTCTCCTCAATGATCGTTCCCTCGCTCTGCGTGGGAATGCATCCCGTGACGCTCCGCGTCACATAACGGCGGACGCGGAGCGTCCATGGCGGCATTCCCACGCGGAGCGTGGGAACGATCAATCCCACCGAATCAGCGACCGAGGTACACCTCGATGACCCGCTCGTTGTCCTGCACTTGTTCCAGCGACCCTTCGGCCAGTACGCTGCCCTGGTGCAGCACGGTGACATGGTCGGCAATCGACCCCACAAACCCCATGTCGTGTTCCACCACCATCAATGAATGCTTGCCGGCCAGACTTTTGAACAGCTCGGCGGTGAATTCGGTTTCGGCGTCGGTCATGCCCGCTACTGGCTCGTCGAGCAGCAGCAATTGCGGGTCTTGCATCAGCAGCATACCGATCTCCAGAAACTGCTTCTGGCCGTGAGACAGCAGGCCTGCCGGGCGATTGACCGAAGTAGTCAAGCGAATGGTTTCCAGCACTTCAGTAATGCGATCTTTCTGCTCACCACTCAAACGCGCGCGCAGGCTGGCCCACACCGACTTGTCGGTTTTCTGCGCCAGTTCGAGATTCTCAAACACACTCAAGGCTTCGAACACTGTCGGCTTCTGGAACTTGCGACCGATCCCGGCCTGGGCAATCTGCACTTCGCTCATCTGCGTCAGGTCGAGGGTTTCACCGAACCAGGCCTTGCCGTGACTGGGGCGGGTCTTGCCGGTGATCACGTCCATCAGCGTGGTCTTTCCCGCGCCGTTGGGGCCGATGATGCAGCGCAGTTCGCCGACGCCGATGTATAGGTTCAGGTTGTTCAGCGCCCGGAAGCCGTCGAAGCTGACGCTGATGTCTTCCAGGGTCAGAATCGTGCCGTGGCGGGTATCGAGGCCTGGGCTGACGCGTTGGCCGTGGCTGATGGCGTCGCGGCTGGTGCCGGCGTCCTTGTTCGGCTCCGCGGGGAAAAAGGCCGGTTCGAGCATGAATTCAGCCGTCGCAGTGACTTTCATTGCTCACCCCTTTTTTTCAGCAAACCGATCACGCCTTTAGGCAGGTACAGGGTCACGACAATGAACAGCGCACCCAGGAAGAACAGCCAATATTCGGGGAACGCCACGGTGAACCAGCTCTTCATGCCGTTGACTACGCCGGCGCCCAACAGTGGGCCGATCAGCGTGCCGCGACCACCAAGAGCCACCCAGACCGCCGCTTCAATGGAGTTGGTCGGCGACATTTCGCTCGGGTTGATAATCCCGACCTGCGGTACGTACAGCGCACCGGCCAGGCCGCATAGCACCGCGCTCAACACCCAGACAAACAGCTTGAAGCCGCGCGGATCGTAGCCACAAAACATCAGGCGGTTTTCCGCATCGCGCAGGGCGGTCAGCACTCGACCGAATTTGCTCTGCGCCAGACGCCAGCCGATGAACAGGCTCGCCACCAGCAACACCACCGTGGCGAAAAACAACACGGCGCGGGTGCCCGGTTCCGTGATGCCGAAACCGAGAATAGTGCGGAAGTTGGTGAAGCCGTTATTGCCGCCAAAACCGGTTTCGTTGCGAAAGAACAGCAGCATCCCGGCGAAGGTCAGGGCCTGGGTCATGATCGAGAAATACACGCCCTTGATCCGCGAGCGGAAGGCGAAGAAGCCAAACACCAGCGCCAGCAATCCCGGCGCCAGGACCACCAGGCACATGGCCCAGAGGAAGCTACTGGTGCCGGTCCAGTACCACGGCAATTCGGTCCACGACAGAAAGGTCATGAACGCCGGCAAGCCATCGCCCGAGGCCTGGCGCATCAGGTACATGCCCATGGCGTAACCGCCGAGGGCGAAGAACAGGCCGTGGCCGAGTGACAGTAAACCGGCGTATCCCCAGACCAGATCCAGCGCCAGCGCGACGATGGCGTAGCAAAGAATCTTGCCCACCAATGTCAGGGTGTACGCCGAGACGTGCAGCGTGCTGTCCGGCGATAACAGCGACAGCAGCGGCAACGCCAGCAGCAGAACGAGGATCACCACACCGACAGCAATCGTGACTTTAGGGCCGGCCTTTTGCGTGGCCGTGAGCATCAGGGGCTGGTTCATCAGTCGATCACCCTTCCTTTCAGTGCGAAGAGGCCTTGCGGACGTTTCTGGATGAACAGAATGATCAGCGCGAGGATCAGGATCTTGCCGAGTACGGCGCCGATCTGCGGTTCAAGAATCTTGTTGGCAATACCGAGGCCGAACGCGGCGAACACGCTACCGGCCAACTGGCCGACACCACCGAGCACCACCACCAGGAACGAGTCGATGATGTAGCTCTGGCCGAGGTCCGGGCCGACGTTGCCGATCTGGCTCAGCGCCACGCCACCCAGGCCGGCGATGCCCGAGCCGAGGCCGAAGGCGAGCATGTCCACACGCCCGGTCGGCACACCGCAGCATGCGGCCATGTTGCGGTTCTGGGTGACGGCGCGCACGTTCAAACCCAGGCGGGTCTTGTTCAGCAGCAGCCAGGTCAGCACCACCACAAACAGCGCAAAGGCGATGATCACGATGCGGTTGTACGGCAGCACGAGGTTGGGCAGCACTTGAATCCCACCCGACAACCACTCGGGGTTGGCCACTTCAACGTTCTGCGCACCGAAGACCAGGCGAACCAGCTGAATCAGCATCAAACTGATGCCCCAGGTGGCGAGCAGGGTTTCCAGCGGGCGGCCGTAGAGGTGACGAATCACCGTGCGCTCCAGCGCCATGCCGATGGCGGCGGTGACGAAAAACGCCACCGGCAACGCAATCAACGGGTAGAACTCGATGGCGTTCGGGGCGTAGCGCTGGAACATCAGCTGCACCACATAGGTGGAGTAGGCGCCAAGCATCAGCATCTCGCCGTGGGCCATGTTGATCACGCCGAGCAGGCCAAAGGTGATCGCCAACCCCAGTGCGGCGAGCAGCAGGATCGAACCGAGGGACATGCCGCTGAACGCCTGACCGAGCAACTCGCCGATCAGCAGTTTGCGTTTGACTTGGGCGAGGCTGGTTTCGGCGGCGGTGACCACCATGGCGTCGGCTTCGACGCCCGGTTCCAGCAGGCTTTCGAGACGGGTGCGGGCGAGCGGGTCGCCGGTTTCACCGAGCAGTCGCACTGCGGCGAGGCGCACGGCCGGGGCGGTGTCGACCAGTTGCAGATTGGCCAGGGCTAGGCTGAGCGCGGCATGCACGCTTTCGTCCTCTTCGCTGGCGAGTTGCTGGTCGAGGAATTTCAACTGCGCGGGTTTGGCGCTTTTCTGTAATTGCTGCGCGGCAGCCAAACGGGTTTTGGCGTCGGCGGCGAGCAGTTGGTGACTGGCCAGCGCGGTGTCGATCAGACCCCGCAGGCGATTGTTCAGGCGCAAGGTTTTCGGTTGGCCATCGACGGTCAATTCACCTTGTTGCAGGGCGTTGATCAGCTCGATGCGAGCCGGGTCGGGCTGCGCAGCCCAGGACTCCAGCAGTTTGGCTTGCTGCACAGGGTTTGCGGCGACGAAGTCTTCGGTGTCGCTGGCAAATGTAGCCATTGGCAGCAACAGCGCAATGGCGAGAATCAGACGATAAAGGGCGGAGGGCATAGGTAGTCGCCTTGACACGGACATTGTGGGAGCGAGCCTGCTCGCGAAAGCGGTGTGCCAGACGACATCAATGTTGACTGACACTCCCTCTTCGCGAGCAGGCTCGCTTCCACAGGGGATTGTGTCGGGCCGGCCAACTGCGTCAGGCCCGACATCCAGTGGCTTAGTTGCTCTTCACCGCATATTCCGGCTTCTTGTCGTTGCCCTGAATGAACGGGCTCCACGGCTGGGCGCGGATCGGTCCTTCGGTCTGCCATACTACGTTGAACTGACCGTCGGCCTGGATTTCGCCGATCATCACCGGCTTGTGCAGGTGGTGGTTGGTTTTGTCCATGGTCAGCGTGTAACCGGATGGCGCGGCAAAGGTCTGGCCGGCGAGGGCTTCGCGGACTTTGTCGACGTCGGTGGACTTGGCTTTTTCAGCCGCTTGCGCCCACATGTGAATGCCGACGTAGGTGGCTTCCATCGGGTCGTTGGTCACCGCTTTGTCGGCGCCCGGCAGGTTGTGTTTCTTGGCGTAGGCTTTCCAGTCCGCGACGAATTTCTTGTTCGCCGGGTTCTCCACCGATTCAAAGTAGTTCCACGCCGCGAGGTTGCCCACCAGCGGTTTGGTGTCGATACCGCGCAGTTCTTCTTCGCCCACCGAGAACGCCACGACCGGAACGTCGGTGGCCTTCAGGCCCTGGTTGGCCAGCTCTTTATAGAACGGCACGTTGGAGTCGCCGTTGACCGTTGAGATAACCGCTGTCTTGCCACCGGCCGAGAATTTTTTGATGTTGGCCACGATGGTCTGGTAATCGGCGTGGCCGAACGGGGTGTAGACCTCTTCGATGTCCTTGTCCGCCACCCCTTTGGAATGCAGGAACGAACGCAGGATTTTGTTGGTGGTGCGCGGGTAAACGTAGTCGGTGCCGAGCAGGAAGTAGCGCTTGGCGCTGCCGCCTTCTTCGCTCATCAGGTATTCAACGGCGGGGATCGCTTGCTGGTTCGGCGCGGCGCCGGTGTAGAACACGTTGGGCGACATCTCTTCGCCTTCGTATTGCACCGGGTAGAACAGCAAGCCGTTGAGTTCTTCGAACACCGGCAACACCGATTTGCGCGAAACCGAAGTCCAGCAACCGAACACCACCGCGACCTTGTCCTGCGTCAGTAGCTGACGGCCCTTCTCGGCGAACAGCGGCCAGTTCGACGCCGGGTCCACCACCACCGGCTCCAGCATCTTGCCGTTCACGCCGCCCTTGGCGTTGATCTCATCGATGGTCATCAACGCCATGTCTTTGAGCGATGTTTCGGAGATCGCCATGGTGCCGGACAACGAATGCAGAATACCGACCTTGATGGTTTCGGCGGCCTGGATCGTCCAGGTCATGCCCATCGCGGCAATGCTTGCCGAGAGTGTAAAAGCCTTGATCAAGCTACGACGCTTCATTGTGCGATCTCCATGAACTGATGAGTTTTCTTGGTTGGCAGATGCGGACTACTGAAGGGTGTTTTGCAAGGGCTGTGCCGATTGGCAAAAGTCGCGAAAATGACGGGTTAGAGCGGTTGTGCGATTTTGCGACGCACCATGAAGGGACGAGCTTGGGGCAGTGGTGCGAGGGTGTGCGTCATTGTGGTGCTGCCGCGTGGCGGCAGCGGTGACGCAGAGGGGCTCAGTTGACGCCGGGAAAGGAGTCGACGTACTGGATCTTGAAATCGGGGAAGGAATCGACGATCTGGATTTTGTAATCAGGGAAACTATCGACAGTTTTCCACTTGCCCGGCGAGTCCGGGAAAGAGTCGACCTGCTGCACCTTCAGATCGGGAAAGGAGTCCACCACCTGCACCTTGTAGTCAGGGAAGCTGTCGACGAATTGGATCTTGCCGTAGATCTTCGAGACATCGACGGTGGTATCGGCCCATGCGACGCTGGAGCCGAACACCACCAACGACAGGAAAACTGATTTCAACATGAGGCTGATCCTGTGAGTCGTGATACTTGCAGTGTAGGGAATGTTGAGCCCCTGTGTGAGCGGGCTCAGGTGTTTCTAGGTGGGGACGACGTTATCCACCGCGCGGTTCACGGCCAGTTCCGCCAGCATGATGACCTGCTGAATCGCTATCGCTTTATGCCGTTGCGGGCCGATCAACTCGGCGGCGAAATCGCTGGTCAGGACACTGGCTGATGCCAAGGATTCACAGGCATTGACCAACAGGCTTTCGGTGTCGTTGTTCGGGGCAATCATGAACATGGTGCTGGGGCGGCGGGGTTTTTCGGTGTATTGGGGCGCAGGATCGAGGTAGTAGTCGAGGGCGCGCTTGATGGCGTCGCGGTCTCTGAGCAGGTCTTCGTCGCGAGATGTTTCGGGATCGGGGGTGGTGGTGTCGATGGGTGGGTCTGGAACAATCTTCTTATTCATCTTGGGGTCTACTCAATTGAGGCCACCACTTAATCGTTCTCACACGATGAAGGGGTGGCAGCTATGTGCGGAGTGAGAAACCGGTGACCCCAAATCCGGCCGGACCGAAGCCCGCCCGCACACAGCCGCCATAGACATTGCTGGCAGCGGATAAGCCGGCGGCAATTATGGTGGTACTGATGTTGGATTAACAGGGGCTACCGGGTTCTCACGCCCGATCACTGATGTGCAGTGACAGCCCCAGACTAGACAGCCTACGTCCGACGAACAACCTGAAAAAGTCGTGGGAAACGTCCGGTCATTTCGCATCCAGATAAACACACATAAACAACCCCGGAATCCCCACCCCCCCCCTGTGGGAGCGAGCCTGCTCGCGATGCTGGTGGCACATTCAGCATCTATGTGACTGGACATACCGCTATCGCGAGCAGGCTCGCTCCCACAGGGTTTGTGATTACTCAGGATGAAGATGAGGCCGATTCAGTCTGTCGACTGAAACGCGACAACAGCACCCGATCCAGCACCCAGACCACCACCATGGAAGCCCCCACCAGCGGGAATATCACGGCCAGGGCGAGCATGATGACCGTCGCGGTTTTCCATTTCGGCAGGTCGTGGCGCAGTGGCGGCACACCGAATTTGCCCTGTGGCCGACGCTTCCACCAGATCACCACGCCGCTGACGGCGCTGAGCAGGATCATCAGGCAAATCAGCAGCACGAGGATCTGGTTGACCACACCGAACATTTTGCCTTCATGCAGCATCACGCCGATTTCGGTGGCACGGGCGACGGTGCCGTATTGTTCGAAACGCACATCGGCCAGGACATCGCCGGTGTATTGATCGACATGCAGCGTGGCGTCGTTGCGCGGGTCGTCGGCGAATACGGCGATGGTGAACACGCCCGTCGCGGTTTTCGGGAAGGTGATGCTGTAACCCGGCTCGACCTTGCGTTGCACGGCGATGTTTTGCACGTCTTGCAGGCTGATGGTCGGGGCTGCGGGGCCAGCCTGCGCGCCGTCGTGGGCCATGTGTTCGGCGTGGTCGCCGCCGGACATTGGCATCAGCGTGTTTTCCATCGCCCAAGGCACGGTCTGTTGCGTGGCGGTGTTGAGGCTGCGGGCCTGTTCATCGGACTTGGGCACGTTGTCCCACATGGCGGCCGGGAACACGTTCCAGACGCCGGCGTATTGCGCGCCCCAGAACCCGGTCCAGGTCATGCCGCTGAGCAACATCACCAGCAACAACGACGCGCCCCAGAAACCGGTGACCGCGTGCAGGTCACGCCACAACACGCGACCGCGACTGGTCAGGCGTGGCCACAAAATGCCCGCCGCCTGGCCACGTGGCCACCACAGGAACACCCCGGACACCACCAGCACGATGCCCCAGCCGGCGGCCATTTCGATCAGTCGATCACCGACGGTGCCGATCATCAGCTCGCCGTGAATCGACCGCGCAACCGCTTGCAGATTCATCTTGGCGTCTTGCTCGCCGAGGATGTCACCCTGGTAGGGATCGATGAATACGTTGAGTTCTGTATCGCCATTGACCACGACAAATTGCGCGCTGCGCTCGGCGTTGACCGGTGGCAGGTACTGCTTGATGGTGGCTTGTGGATACGCTTCTTTGACCCGCTTGAGCAGGTCGTCGGCGGGTACGGTGTGGTGGCCGGCCGGGACGTTCAGCAGGCTGCCGTACATCAACGGATCGAGTTGTGGTTTGAACAGGTAAATGATGCCGGTCAGGGCCAGCATCACCATGAAGGGCGCCACGAACAAACCGGCATAAAAATGCCAACGCCAGGCCAGGTTGTAGAAATTCGGTTTGGGCTGTTTCATTGGTTGTGCTCCGCTTGGCGATTCAATTGTTTGTAAAAGATCGCAGCCTCGTTTCACTCGACAGCTCCTACAGGGTGTAAGCGTACCCATGCAGGAACCTGCGATCCTTTGCTTTTTTTTTAGAAACTCATGTCCACCTTGGTCCAGAGCGTTCGCCCCGGTTCTTTAATGGCTTGCGGGTTTTGGGCCGGATAGCCAAAACCGGCGTTGCCGGCCAGGTTCAAGTGCTCGGCGTACGCTTTGCCGAAAAGGTTGTCGACGCCGGTGCTGACCCTCCAGTGCTGGTCGATCCGGTAGGCACCGTTAAGCGAAAACACACCGAAGCCCGGGGTTTTGTCGAAGTCTTTGCCGACGACGTTGCCCTTGTTCAAATCGATGCGGTTTTGCGCGGCGACTACCCGCCACAACGCCCCGGCACTCCAGTTGTCTTCGCTGTAGGTGAGGCCGAAACGCGCGTCCAGTGGCGGCATTTGCGGCAGTGGGTTGCCGTCGCTGCTGTTCTTGCCCCAGGCGTAGGCGAGGGTTGCGTCGGCTTTCCAGTGGTTGGTCAACCGGTAGGCCGCACCGAGTTCGCCGCCCATGATGTCGGCGTCGATGTTTTGTGCCTGGGAGAGGGTGCCCGCCGGGGTCGGGATGTAGTTGAACAGGATGTAGTCGTGCACTTTTCCGACGTAACCCGAGGCCCAGGCATCGAGGTCTTCGGTCCGGTATTGCAGGCCGAAATCGAGCTGGGTGGTTTTCTCGGGCTTGATCGAATCGAAGGCATTCAACGAACCGGCGGGGCCGCTCTTGGGTGAAAACAGCTCCCAGTAATCCGGGAATCGTTCGGTGTGACCGAGGCCTGCGTAGAGGGTGGCCGGGCTGTCGGTCAGGTCATGCTCGTAACGGACGAAGCCGCTTGGCAGGGTGTCGGTGCGGGTGTCGTCGGCGGTCGGGTTGGGGCGTTTCGTCATCCCTGAACCGATGGTTTGCCGGTAATCCTTGGCCGAGGCGCGGTCCAGGCGCGCGCCGGTAATCAGCCGGTCACGGTCGGCGGCGTACCAGGTCAGTTCGCTGAAGACGCCGTAGTTGTGGAAGTCGGCGTCCTCGGTGTACGGCAGGTCCTTGTAGGTATTGATGCCCGCACTGCCGCGTTGGCGGTGTTCGCTGGTTTGCACGTCGATGCCGCTGATCAGCTGCACGACGGCCCAGCGCCAGGTACCTTTGACCCGGCCGCCGACGGTGCGACGGTCGACGTTCGACGCCCTCGGGCCGGACATCATTGCGCTGCCGGACGGTGTGCGCAGGGTGTAGTTGTCCATCACGTGGTCGGCGTAGTTGTAGTAAAGCTGGCCTTCGATCTTGTCCAGCACGTCGCCGACGTTCGATTTTTCGAAGCGCAGGCCAAGGCTTTCGCGCAGGAACTGCGAGCCGTCCATGCCGCGCCCGGCGTAACGTGCTTCACCATCGCTTTTGCCGGCGGTCAGCTCCAGCAGGGTGTCGGTGTCCGGGGTCCAGCCGAGCGCGACGTCGCCGTTCCACTTGTCATAGCGCGAAGGCACGGTCTCGTTGTTGCCATCGCGGTAGTCGTCGGCGTGCGCGGTGTTGCCGATTACCCGCACGTAGCCCAGCGGCCCACCGGCAGCGGTGTCCACCAGTTTGTCGAAGCGGCCGTTGGAGCCGGCCAGCATGCTGGCATTCACCCGGGTGCCGAGTTCGCCAAAACTCTCCGGTTCCCGGTCGAAGAGGATGGTCCCGGCGGACGCACCCGGCCCCCACAGTACGGTTTGCGGGCCTTTGATGACGGTGAGTTTGTCGTAGGTTTCTGGCGACAGGTAGGAGGTTGGCGCATCCATCCGACCGGGGCAGGCGCCCAATAATTGGCCACCGTTGGTGAGGATGTTCATGCGCGAGCCGAACATGCCGCGCAGCACCGGGTCGCCGTTGGTGCCGCCGTTACGCACGAGGGCGAAGCCGGGGATGGTTTTCAAATAGTCGCCACCGTCACTGGCCGGCACCGGTTGGCGCGGATCCTTGGGGTTGGTGACGATGGTCAGCGGCGAGCTGGGAGAGATCGCGGTGATGACCGTCGGGCTCAGCTCTTCGCTGTGGCCGGCCTGTTCATGGGCCAACGCCATCGGCGTCAACAGGGCGCTACACAGCAATGCGGTGGCGTGCCTGAATCGAACACTGGGTTCGTTCTGGGCAAAAGTAGCTTGGGCAGGGCTCAAGCGTGAGTCAGCAGAAAACCTGGACATGACAATTTCCATCGAACGGCATAAACGACACGGCCGGCAGCCGGGGGCTGGATTCTTGGCCGTGTGAGATCAGAGGTGAGTGTTTACGCGACGATGGGCGGGGCGCGGGTTCGGGCGCCGGGGAAGAAGGGTTGCCGGGCGTAGCCCAGGCGGGGGGAAGGGGGGGAGAACCTGTTGGCGGGCGGGGTGTTGAAGGTTGTGAACGAAACACCGCCGGTCAGCGCCGGGCAATTGAACAGCAGGCTGCAATAGCCGCATTTTTCCCAGAGCGCGTGATGCGAGGTTTCGGGCGGGCAGTGTTCTGCGGCGGGTTGCGCGCCGTGGTCGGCGTGCTCCATGGCCGACATGTCCATGCTCATGTCCATCGACATGGTCATGGCAGAGGCGCGTTGATCCATCGGCATCGACTGGGAAATCAGCGGGCCGATAAAGATCATCAACATGGCGAACAGGCTGATCCAGCTGCCGCGCGTCAGGCTCAATGACTGACGACGTGACGCGGATGACCTGACGCTAAGCGGGCGCATGGCGGCTTCTGCTCAGTCGATTACTGGGCGTGAGCGTGCATCTGCGGGTTTTCCGACGGTTTCTTTTGCACGGCGACTTCAACCGTCACATCGCCGGCCTTCTCGAAATGCATCGTCAGCGGGAAGTGTTTGCCGTCGCTCAACAGGCTGCGATCCTTCAGTCCCAGCAGCATCACGTGATAGGCCATCGGCGCAAACGTTACTGTGCCGCCAGCGGGAATCTCGACGCTCGGCACGTGTTGCATCTTCATCAGATCGTTCTGCATGACGTGCTCGTGCAGTTGCGCCTCACCGGAAATCGGCGAATCGACACTGAACAAGCGGTCAGCGGATTTGCCGCTGTTGTGAATCACGAAATAGGCGGCAACGGTTGGCGCGTTGGGCGGCAACTCCTGCGACCACGGGTGGGTGATTTCCAACTCACCGACTGTGTAGTCTTGGGCATTGGCAAAGCAGGCAGGCAGCAGCAACGCAGCCAAAACGATGAGTTTGTTCAACATGACAATTCTCCGGAACGATTCAAAACGCAGTTCAATTGCGAGAAGGAATCAGACCAGAGGGGACGCGCGGGGGTTGAGGCTTGGCCATTGCTGGCGCGGTGTGGGGGTGTCGAGTGTGGCGGCAGGCAGGCTTCGATTGCTCTCGAACTGCGCGAAATACAGCTGCGGCTCATGCCCTGGCAGCGCCACCAAAGGAGCGGAACCCGAGCAACACCAGCAGTGCTGCATGTTGGAATGATCGTCGCCCTGTGGTGCTTTCTGTTCGATATCCCCCAGGGAAATCGCCACCATCTTGGTGCCGCTGGAGGTGCAGTAACTGCCCCACAACAATTGCTCGGCGGGCGATTTCGCCGACTGCGCCATCGCATTGCTCATCGGCATGGCGAGCATGTTGAACAGCACTGCGAAGCAGGCGATCCAGGCGATTGCAAGCCGATGTCGGGACATGGGACTAATCCGGTGGGTGGGCGATCAAGCGCGGCTATTTAGCCTGATCAGGGCCGATAAGTAAAAAAGCGGCGTGCGGTGTGGTGTCGCAGTGCCACGCTTTCATAAACTTCATGATAGTCGCGAATTTCAGATTGCCAGTGCCGTCCAGCTGAGGTCGAGTACTTTTTTGTAGCAGCTGCCGAAGGCTGCGTCCGGCTGCGCAGCAGTCGTAAATCCTGCATCCACGGTTAGCCTGAAAAATCGAGGTGCCCGATTTTACGACTGCTGCGCAGCCGGACGCAGGCTTCGCCAGCTGCTACAGGTTATGTGGTGTTTTTGATGGCAGGGCTGCCAGCAGGTCCGCCACCGTACTGAACTCACGATCAACCTGTGGTAACACAGGCCTGCGCAAAACAATCACCGGCACCCCGCGCTCCCGCGCCACTTCCAGCTTCGGCTCGGTCGCCGTGCTGCCGCTGTTCTTGCTGATCAGCACATCAATCTGCCGACGCTCAAACAGTTCACGCTCATCCTCGATGACAAACGGCCCCCGCGCGCCGATGACTTCGCAACGGTCGTTGCCGGGGTAAACGTCCAGCGCGCGCAAGGTCCAGAATTGCTCTGGCGGGATTTCGTGCAGGTGCTGCAACGGTTCGCGGCCGAGGGTGAACAAGGGGCGATGGAAGGGTTTCAGGGTTTCGATCAGTTCGGCCCAATCGCCGACTTCGCGCCAGTCATCCCCAGCCTGAGGTTGCCAGGCGGGTCGGCGGAGCGCCCAGCAGGCAATGCCGGTCAACTGCGCGGCGGAGGCGGCGTTGTGGCTGATTTGGGCGGCGTAAGGGTGGGTCGCATCCAGCAGCAGATCAATCCCTTCGTCGCGAATGAATTGCGCCAGACCTTCTGCACCGCCATAACCACCGACGCGCACCCGGCAGGTCAAATCGGTCGGCACGCGACCCACGCCGGCGAGGCTGTAGATGTGTTCAGGCCCAAGGGCTCGAGCGATGGCCAAGGCTTCCGTAACGCCACCGAGCAGCAAAATGCGCTTCATTGAAAAGCTCCCGCATGGCCGACGATCCCGCCCTGACGATCAATAGCGAACACTTCAACCTGAACCTGCGCCGGCACCACGCTGCGGGCAAACTCCAGGGCGTGTTGACACACCGCATCACCCAGCGCGATACCCGCAGCGGCCGCCATCGCCAAAGCCTGCTGGCTGGTATTGGCTTCGCGAATAGCCTGTTGCAGTGCTTCATCAGCGCCGACCGCCGCCGCCCATTGGGCCAGTTGCGGCAGGTCAATGCTCGAATGCCGACTGTGCAAATCCATGTGTCCGGCCGCCAGTTTGCTGATCTTGCCGAAGCCGCCGCACAGGCTGAGTTTATCCACAGGCACTTTGCGCAGGTGTTTGAGCACGGCGCCGACGAAGTCGCCCATTTCGATCAGGGCGATTTCCGGCAAGTCATAGACCCGGCGCATGGTGTCTTCGCTGGCGTTGCCGGTGCAGGCGGCGATGTGCAGGTAGCCGTTGGTTTTGGCAACGTCGATGCCTTGATGGATCGAGGCGATGTAGGCCGCGCAGGAAAACGGCCGGACGATGCCGCTGGTGCCGAGAATTGATAAGCCGCCAAGAATCCCCAGTCGCGGGTTCATGGTTTTCAGCGCCAGGGCTTCGCCGTCCTCGACGTTGACGGTGACTTCGAAGCCGCCGTTGTAGCTGAGCTCCTTAGCCAGCAACGTCAGGTGATCGGTGATCATTTTGCGCGGCACCGGGTTGATCGCCGGTTCGCCGACGCCCAGCACCAAACCGGGGCGCGTCACCGTGCCGACACCGCGCCCGGCCTTGAAACGAATGCCCGGTTCGGCGCTCAGGCGCACTTGTGTGTACAGCAGGGCGCCGTGGGTCACGTCAGGGTCATCGCCGGCGTCCTTGAGGGTCCCGGCTTCGGCGCCGTCGTCGGTCAGGCGACAAAACTCCAGGCGCATCTGCACCTGCTTGCCCTTGGGCAACACGATCTCGACCGCGTCCGCACTCATCCCGGCCAACAACAGCCGGGCCGCCGCCAGACTGGTGGCGGTGGCGCAACTGCCTGTGGTCAGACCGCTGCGTAGCGGGGCGGGTTGTTCGGCGGTTTCGTCACGCATCGTGGGGCTTCGTCACGTCCAGCAAGGTGATGGGCAAAGCCTGGCGCCAGGTGTCGAACTCACCCAGCGGTTGGGCCTGAGCGATGTGGATGCGGGTCAGTTCACCGCCATGCTGTTCGCGCCAGGCCATCAGGGTCATTTCACTTTGCAGCGTGACCGCGTTGGCTATCAGTCGGCCGCCGGGTTTGAGTTGCGCCCAGCAGGTGTCGAGCACGCCTTCGCGGGTGACGCCGCCACCGATGAAAATCGCGTCCGGGCGTTCGAGCCCGGTCAGGGCCTGTGGCGCGTTGCCGCGAATCAGTTGCAGGCCGGGAACACCGAGGGCGTCGCGGTTGTGTTCGATTAGCAACTGCCGGCCGCCATCGGCTTCGATGGCCAGTGCACGGCAGCTGGGGTGGGCGCGCATCCATTCGATACCGATCGAGCCGCTGCCGGCGCCGACGTCCCACAGCAATTCACCGGGAGTCGGAGCGAGGCGGGCGAGGGTGATGGCGCGCACGTCGCGCTTGGTCAGTTGGCCGTCGTGCTTGAAGGCGGAGTCCGGCAGCCCGGCCAGTCGCGAAAAGCGCGGCGTGTTCGATTCGGCGATGCACTCGATGGCGGTCAGGTTCAGATCGGCAACTGTCGGATCATTCCAGTCGTTGGCAACGCCATCGATCCGGCGTTCGGCGGCACCGTCCAAATGTTCCAGCACGCTCAGGCGGCTTGGCCCAAAACCGCTTTCGCGCAGCAGTGCGGCAATCGCGGCCGGGCTTTGACCGTCGTTGCTCAGCACCAGCAGACGCACGCCGCTGAACAACTGCGCATTGAGGGCGGCGATCGGCCGGGCAACCACTGACAGCGTGACCACCTCATGCAACGGCCAGCCCATTCGTGCTGCCGCGAGGGAGCAGGAGGAGGGTGCTGGCAGGATCTGCATTTCATTCGCGGGCACTTGCCGCGCCAGGCTGGCGCCCACGCCGAAGAACATCGGATCGCCGCTGGCCAGTACGCACACTGGCTCACCGCGACGGGCCAACATTGACTCCAGGGAAAACGGACTCGGCCACAATTGGCGCTCGCCACGGATGCACACCGGTAGCAAATCCAGTTGGCGCTGGCCGCCAATGATCCGCGAAGCGCGCAACAAAGCGTGTCGGGCGTTTCTGCCCAGGCCCTTGAAGCCTTCTTCACCGATTCCCACTACTGTCAGCCAGGGTGACATCTGCAGTCCTTAAAAATAGTCCTCAACCGGACGGTTCCGACGGGCAGGCTTTTCATGCCGCCTGACAAAGCAGGCATAATACCGCGCCTTCGCCCGCGAAGCGCCTTTCCCACACAGCCGGTCGCCCCCTTGAACGAACGCCCGATGTCCACTGCCTTACGCCCCTCGGCTTGCCCGGGGTTGCTACGTATTGTTCAGGCGCTGGATGGTGGTATCTGTCGGATCAAGTTGAATGGCGGTGCGATCAGTGCCGATCAGGCCGAAGCGGTTGCGGAAGCGGCCGAACGGTTTGCCGGCGGCGTGATCGAGGCGACCAACCGCGCCAACCTGCAAATTCGCGGGATCGGCAGCGAACACGGGGCATTGGTCGACAGCCTGATGGCGGCCGGGCTCGGCCCGAGCAGCGTCGCTGGTGATGATGTGCGCAACCTGATGCTCAGCCCGAGCGCCGGGATTGACCGGCAGAGGCTGCTCGACACGCGCCCGTTGGCCGGGCAGATTCTCGCCACGCTGCAATGCGATGCACGCATGCACGACCTCAGCGCCAAATTTGCCGTGCAACTGGATGGCGGCGAAGGTTTGGCAATGCTCGAACATCCCCACGACCTGTGGCTTTCAGCGGTTGAGCGAGACGGCGAACAACGTTGGGCCTTCGGTCTGGCCGGGTGTCCGACAGACATACCCGCTGGTTCGGTGTCGCTGGATCAAGGCCATGCGCTGGTGGTCGCAGTACTGGAGTTGTTTCTTGAGTTGGCGCGGCCCGACCAGACCCGCATGCGTCATCTGCTCGCCGACAGTTCGCTCGACCGGTTTCTCGCTCGACTGGCCGAACGTGTGCCGCTGATAGCCATAGAGGACTGGCAGCGCAAGACAGGTTCGAATGTCTTGCACATCGGCGCCCATCCGCAACGTGACGCCGAACGTGCGTACATCGGCGCAGTGCCACCGCTGGGTCGTCTCGATCCCTCGATGCTGCGGGGTGTCGCACAACTGGCGCGGCAGCAGGGCGACGGCAGCCTGCGTTTTACACCTTGGCAAAGCCTGTTGCTGCCCGGTGTTCAAGCCGACCATGCAGCTCAAGTTATCCACAGCCTCGAACAACTCGGCCTGCGCTGCTCGGCCGATGATGCCTTGGCACAACTGATCGCCTGCACCGGCTCCAGCGGTTGTGGCAAAGGCTTGGCCGACACCAAGGGCGATGCCCGGAATCTGGCGGCGCTGCTGCAACGTCAGGGTCCTGCGCTGAACGTTCACCTGTCAGGTTGCTCGCGTTCTTGCGCCGCTGCGCACATCGCGCCGATCACTTTGCTGGCGGTTTCTGCCGGCCACTACGACCTCTATTTTCGCGATGCAGCACAGCCCGGTTTCGGCGCGCTGCACGCACGCAATCTTACTATTGAAGCGGTCGCAGCCTTGCTCGACGACCGTTCACGGAGCTCCCTAGATGCTTGATTACATCCGCGACGGTCAGGAGATCTATCGCAACTCCTTCGCGATCATCCGCGCCGAGGCCAACCTGGCGCGCATCCCCGCCGATCTGGAAAAACTCGCGGTGCGGGTGATTCACGCCTGCGGCATGGTCGATGCCATCGACGGCCTGCAGTTTTCCGAAGGCGCGGGCAAGGCCGGGCGCGAGGCGCTGGCCGCCGGTGCGCCGATTCTGTGCGATGCGCGGATGGTCAGCGAAGGCGTCACGCGTACGCGCTTGCCCGCCAACAACGAAGTCATATGTACACTGCGCGATGACAGCGTCCCGGACCTGGCTCGTGAGTTGGGCAACACCCGTTCCGCCGCCGCGCTGGAACTGTGGCGCCCGCACCTGGAGGGCAGCGTGGTGGTGATCGGCAACGCGCCGACCGCACTGTTTTATCTGCTGGAAATGCTCGACGCCGGTGCGCCGAAACCGGCCCTGATCCTCGGCTTTCCCGTGGGCTTCGTCGGCGCCGCTGAATCCAAGGCCGCGCTCGCTGCCAACAGTCGCGGTGTGCCGTTTGTGATCATGCAAGGCCGGCTGGGTGGTAGCGCCATGGCTGCCGCCGCTGTTAATGCCCTCGCCACGGAGATTGAATGATGCAGCAATCTGGACGCTTGATCGGCCTGGGCGTCGGCCCCGGTGATCCGGAACTGATTACCGTCAAAGCCCTGCGCCTGCTGCGCGAATCGCCAGTGGTGGCGTACTTCGTCGCCAAGGGCAAAAAGGGCAACGCCTTCGGCATCATCGAAGCGCATTTGCAGGACGCGCAAACGCTGCTGCCGCTGGTGTACCCGGTGACCACCGAAGCACTGCCGGCGCCGCTTTCCTATGAGCAAGTGATCAGCGATTTCTACGATGCGGCTGGCGAAGAACTCGCCGCGCATCTGGACGCGGGTCGTGATGTGGCGGTGATCTGCGAAGGCGATCCGTTTTTCTACGGCTCTTACATGTACCTGCATGATCGTCTGGCCGAACGCTATGAAGCCGAAGTCGTGCCGGGCGTGTGCTCGATGCTGGGTGGCGCTTCGGTGCTGGGTGCGCCGTTGGTGTACCGCAATCAGAGTTTGTCGGTGCTGTCCGGCGTGCTTCCTCATGACGACCTCAAGCGTCGGCTGGCCGATGCGGATGCGGCGGTGATCATGAAGCTGGGGCGCAATTTCCCCAAGGTCCGTCAGGTGCTGGAAGAACTTGGTCTGGCGGAACGTGCGCTGTACGTCGAGCGCGCGACCATGGCCAACCAGAAAATCGTCCCGCTCAATGAGGTCGAGCCGATGTCCTCGCCGTACTTCTCGTTGATCATCGTTCCCGGTGAAAGGTGGCAAGGCTGATGGCCCGTCCAGTTCCGGCGATTGTCATTCTGGGCAACGGCAGCCTCGCGACCGCACGCAAGATTCAGCAGGTATACCCCGGCGCGTTGATCCACGGCCTGGCTGAACGGGTTGAAGGTGCAGACCGTGTGTATCACGAGTTCGGCGCAACCTTGCGTGAGTTTTATCAACAGGACACGCCGATCATCGCTTTGTGCGCGGCCGGGATCGTGATCCGCACACTGGCGCCGTTGTTGCTGGAGAAAGGCGCCGAGCCGCCGGTACTGGCCGTGGCCGAAGACGGCAGCGCCGTGGTGCCGCTGCTCGGTGGGCTCGGTGGCGTGAATGTCATGGCTCGGGAGATTGCCGCCGGTCTTGAGGTCGCAGCGGCGATTACTACCAGCGGTGAGTTGCGCTTCGGCACCTGTTTGCTCAATCCTCCAAGTGGTTATGCGCTCGGTGACCTGGAGTTGGGTAAACGCTTTGTCTCGGATTTGCTGGCCGGCCAGAGCGTGCGTATCGAAGGCGCGGCACCGTGGCTGGCGCAGGCGCAGTTACCGGAGGATCCGCAGGCGCAGTTGTCGATTCACATTGGCAGTGCCACGCGTACGCCAGCGGCCAATGAGTTGATGATTTATCCGCGCAGTGTGTTGGTGGCGGTGAATGCTGATGTGGCGGATCTGCCGAACTCAATTCGCGCGGCGCTGCATCAGGCGAACATCGCCGTGCAATCGGTGGCTTGCCTGTTGGCCAGTGATCAGCACATGGCCAATGCAGCGTTGCGTGAAGCGGCGCTTGAGTTGGGCGTGCCTTTGCGATTTGCGTCGACTGCCGGCGGAGCCGGTGAGGTGGTCCGTGAGGCGCTGCCGAACGCCTCCATCCTTTCGACTGACAAGGACATTGCCATCGCGGTAGCCAGCGAACCGCTGGAGCCTGCGCGAATCGGTCGCCCGCGCGGTCGTCTGGCGGTAATCGGCCTGGGCCCTGGCGCTGCCGAATTGATGGTGCCAGCGGTCAAGACCGAACTGGCGCGCGCCAATGATGTGCTCGGTTACGAAACCTACGTGCGCATGGCCGGGCCGTTTCGCGACGATCAGGTGCTGCACTGCACCGACAACCGTGAAGAAATGCAGCGCGCTCGCCATGCGTTCGAACTGGCGGCCCAAGGGCGCTCGGTGGTGGTCGTATCGTCCGGCGATCCCGGCGTGTTCGCCATGGCGGCGGCGGTGCTTGAAGCGCTACACGAATCGAATGAGCCAACGTGGCACAGCGTTGATCTGGAGATTCTCCCGGGCGTTTCTGCTTCCCTGGCAACCGCCGCTCAGGCCGGTGCGCCGTTGGGGCACGACTTCTGCGTGATGTCCCTGTCGGACAACCTCAAGCCTTGGGCAATCATCGAGAAACGCCTGGATCTGGCGTCTCAGGCTGACTTGGCGCTTGCGTTCTACAACCCGATCTCGCGTTCACGTCCCTGGCAGTTGGGGCGGGCACTGGAGATTGTCGCGCAACACCGCACCGCAGAAACGCCCGTGGTGCTGGGGCGGGACATTGGGCGACCGGGCCAGACCTTGCGCGTCACCACGCTGGGGCAGTTGACCCCGGATCAGGTGGACATGCGCACCATGGTGTTGATCGGCTCCAGCACCACCTGTGTGTTCCCGCGTGCCGAGGGTGGCAAGTGGGTGTATACGCCGCGCTGGTATGGCGACAAGCCAACTTCATAATAGTCTGCGGCCTCATTCCGAGGCCGCTTTATATTTGCTGATATTTAGTTAATGTCGAACTCTTGCAACGGTGTTTTTACAAGTGTCGGTGTAAGTGTGTGTTTTAACGGTAAGCGCTCCATGAACCCCACCCATTCAAAATAGGCGGCGCGCTTAGCGAGGCGATGTAAGCGAGCAGCTCCAAGGGATCAAGGCTTCGCAATC
>NZ_JAVDUA010000021.1:0-123430 GCF_031456105.1 Pseudomonas sp. BE134
CGTACCTTCGCTCCGGTATCCATCCGGGGATACTGCCCTCCGGTCGGCTTCGCTTCGACCTACATGCAGCGTGTTCGACTGCGTCGAACGGCGCTACGCGCCACTCCCCGGATGAACACCTCCACTCAGCCTCCCGAAGGGGCGGGCAGATCAAAAGCCAGATCAAAAGCTGCAGGCGAGCTAACGCTCGGCCTGATGAGTGGTGAGAAGCAAAAGCGGTTTGTTGCTCTGTTTTTTTGTGGGAGCTGGCTTGCCAGCGATGGCGGCCTGACAGCCGACCAGTATCTAGCCGATGTACACCAATCCCCTGTGGGAGCTGGCTTGCCAGCGATGACAGCCTGACAGCCAACCCATTTCTAGCCGATGTACACCAATCCCCTGTGGGAGTTGGCTTGCCAGCGATGACGGCCTGACAGCCGACCAATCTCCATCAGATGTACACCGATCCATTGTGGAAGCGAGCCTGCTCGCGATGACGGCCTGAAAGCCAACCAATTCCTGACAGGTGTACCTCATTCCCTGTGGGAGCTGGCTTGCCAGCGATGACGGCCTGACAACCGACCAATCTCCATCAGATGTACACCGATCCATTGTGGGAGCGAGCCTGCTCGCGATGACGGCCTCACGACCCACCCATCTCCACCAGGCGCACACAAAAAAACCGCAACCCTCCCCCAAGAGCCGCGGTTTTTCTATGCTGCGTGATTATTGCTGGAACACTGTTGCCTGGTTGGTACTGCCATTCTGCTGCACGATAGCTGTCTGGGTGAGACCGCTTTGATTAACACTGGCAATGTTGCCGGTGCCGCCCTGGGTTACATAAGCCACGTTCAGGTTGTCGGTTTGTTTGACGGTAATGATGTTGTCGCTGCCATACAGCTGTGTGGTGAACGCCTGGTTGTCAGAGCCGGACTGGTTGAACTCGGTGCTGTTGCCAATACCTTCGCTGCTGCCTTGCGCCAGGTTGGTGGTGCCGCGCTGGTCGGCGATGAGGATGTTGTCGGTGCCGTTCTGCTCGAAGTACAGCTCGTTGTAGGACTCGGCCTGGCTGACGGTGGTTTTGTTGCCGGTGCCGGTCTGATTAGTGGTCATGCGGTGGCCGACGCCGTTCTGGGTGAAGTTGGCGACGTTGTCGATGCCGTTCTGATTGACAGTCGCAGTCTGGAGGCTGCCGAACTGACCTCCCGCTTGCGGACCTTTCCAGTTGCTGGCGTAGACCTTGTTGCCGGTACCCACCGAGTTGGCGTTCAGCACATGACTGTCGCCGCTTTGGTAGGTGAAATGCACGTTGCTCGTGCCGTTCTGGTACAGCGCGACGGTCGAGCCGATGGATTCGAACTGGTCGGCATAGATCGCGTTGAGGTCGCCGACTTGCAGCACCGTCGCCACGTTTTCCTGGCCGAAGCTCTGGTCGACCACGGTTTCGTTGGTTTGCCCGGACTGATTAATGGTGGCGTGGCTGGAAACCTGGGTTTCTTGCCAGACTTCGGTGCCGTTGAAGTCGCCTTCCTGGGTGATTCTCACCGTGCCACCTTCGCCGTTGCGCTGGTCGCCATAGGCATAGTTATCGTTACCCGACTGGAAGGTATTGATCTGGCCAGCAATGTGGGACACCTGTTCGGCGGCGCTGTAGTTGGTGTTGCCGAACTGGATGACGGTGGCGTTGTTGCCGATGCCCATGACCATTTGCTCGACGTAGGCTGTGTTGTTGTCGCCTTGCTGGAAGGTGGTGCCGGTGGCGCCGTCCTGACTGTCCTGATAGACAAACGAGAAGTTGCCGCTGCCTTCCTGCTGTTGCAGCGCCTGGCTGGGGCCTGCGCCAACCGACTGGCTGGCATGGGTGTTGTTGAACGAGCCGGCTTGTTGCTGGGTGATGGTGCTGCCGTTTTCGAACAGTTGCTCACCGTAGGCGGCATTGAATTCACCGTTCTGGGTCTGATCGATCGTGCTGCTGGCGTTGTCCTGCAACGCCGCCGCATCGTTGCCGGTACCGGCCTGTTGCTGAGTGGCGGTGCTGAAGCTGGCCACCTTCTGTGTCACGTTGGCGACGTTGGCATCGCCATTCTGGTTCTGGATGGATGTGCTGTCATCAGCCATCGCCTGGGCACTGACCATGACCAGAATGGCGGCGGCAAGGGGTTTCAGTTTGAACATGATGGAACCTCCAAAGTGGGGCAGTGCTTAGCGATATTGTTTGACCGAGACGCTCATACCGTTCCCGGATTGGTTCACGGCGCTGGAAAGCCCCGTGCCCGCCTGGTCGATGCTGGCGTCGTTGTTATTGCCGTTCTGGGAAATCTGCGCACGGTTATGGCTGCCGGTTTGGGTGATGTCGGCGTTGTTGCCGTAGCCTTGCTGGTTAATCATTGCCATCAGGTCGCTGCCTTGTTGCAGGATGTAGGCTTCCTGGTTACTGCCCGACTGCACGATGGTGCCGAGCAACGACTGACCGTTCTGTTGCAACAGCGCAATGTTGGCCTGACCGTTCTGGTCGATCACCGCGCGCTGGCCAACCAGCGGTGGCAACTCTCCCAGGTCGCCACCGGGACCCAGGTCGTCGTTTTCCATCAAGTCATCGGCGCGCGCGCCCGTACTGCTGCAAAGCAGAAGCAGGCAGAGCAGGGTGGCGGTCGACGTTTTCATGGTTCTAGTCCTTACGGGTGAGGCCAGCCCCACCCACCCCAATGGTGGGTGGGTAGGGCGAGGGCTCAGTTAGCGACTACCGATACCGAGCGTACGGAGCCTTGGGACGAGCGGATGGTCGCCGTCGGATTAGCTGACGGGATCACCGTGGTGGTGTTGCTCACCGTCAGCCGCCAGCGACCGGTCAGCGGCACCGTGGTGGTGCCCAGGGTTTGCAGCCCGGTCGGGGTGGAGACCTGCACGGTGACGGTGTTGCCGGTGGTCACCGATGAGGTACCCGCAAAGTCCCAGGTGAAGCGGTTGTTGGAGCGCGCCGACACCGTGGCCGTGGTCACCGCGAAGGTTTCCGCAGCAGGTCTTGGCGAGACTTGCACCGTGACCGTCGCTGGCGTCGACGCGGCGCCGAAGCTGTCCCGGGCGAGGTAGGTGAAGGTGGTGGTAAAGGCCGTGGTCACCGTGGCCGGTGGGGTGTAGGTGATGACGGTGCCGTCGGTGCTGACGGTGCCGCGACCGGTCGCCGGTGGGCTCACGATGGCTGCACTGAGCGGCACGTTGCCTTCAGGATCGGTGTCGTTGGCCAGCACGTTGATGGGAATCGCCACGCCCAGGGTCGCGACAGCATCGTTGACCGCCGTCGGTGCCTGGTTAGGCGCCACAGTGATGGTCACCGTCGCAGGCGTGGTCGAGGCCAGGCCTTTGGCGTCTTGAGCCGTGTAGTTGAAGGTCACGGTCAGCGGCGCGTTGACAACGGCTGGCGGGGTGTAGACCACCGCTGTGGTGCCGCTCAATACCACGCTGCCTTGCCCGGCAGGCAGTTGAGTCAGCCCCGTGATGGTCAGTGGCGTGTCGCCGTCCGGGTCGCTGTCGTTGGTCAGCAGGTTAAGGGTGAGCGGCACGCCGAAGCTGGTGCTGCCGGTGTCGTTGACGGAAAGCGGCGCCTGGTTCTCACCGACTTCCGGTGCTTTGCCGACGACCACGACTGGCTCGGTGTCACTGCCGCCCGCTGCGGATTTAACCGTCACGGTGGCGGGTGGCTGGGTCAGGTCGGAGACGGTAATGCTTTGCAGGGTGCCGGACTTCGACAGGCGTCCATAGCCCTGAACGACCATATCCGGTACGACCACTTCGTCGCTGGAGGACGCTTCGATCAGCAGTTTGTGATCGTTCCAGCTATAGCGCGCGGTGCGGATTTTCACCACATCAGTGAGCTTGCTCGACACCGATGTAGGTCGGGTAGAGCCCGTCGGGTTGGTGGCGGTGACCACCACGACCGGAGGCACGAGGCCATTGAACAGACGCTTGCCGAAGAACTGCCCGTCGCTGCCGCCTGTCAGAGTGGTCTGGCATGGCGAAAGCGGTGGGCCGGGCACGAGCGCGATGCTTTCGCGGAAGCACAGGGTCGAGCTGATGTCCGCCTTGGCAAAGACTTCGACCTGAGTGTTGATGCCCGTCTCCGATGGGGTGCGGCGATAGGTGGCGCGGTCGATTTCCACTGGCGTTTGTGCACGGTTGTCGAGGATTTTACCGGACAAGGTGAAGAGGGGGGTCTCAATGGTTCCGGCCGGTCCCTGGATCCGTAAGAAGTTAGTGTTGAAGGGGCTGCCGGTGACCGGTTCATTGAGGTTCGGGTCGCCGACGAAGGTATCGATGCTCCCGGTGTCCGGGTTCACTTCGGTATAAGGGCCGTTGATACTTTTCAGAAATGGTCCGATGGCCCCGCCCACGGCGCCGGTGAAATTGCCGGGAGCACCAATGCCGATATCTCTGGTGATGTTGATCGCCCGACGTCCAGTGGTGGTGACGTTGACGGTTTCGACGCCGTAAGGGTGGGTGATGGTATAGACCCCGGCGGTGGGGATGTTCACCCGCAGACGAATCCGCGCGAAGCTTTGCTGATCGCCATCGACAGGGTTTTCCGAAGCAAACGCTGCTTCGATCCCGGCCACATAAGCGTCCACACCATAGCCGGCGGCATTGTCGGGGATGGCTGTCTCGGCGAGGAACCAGAACGCTTCCGGTGGCCAGTTATCCGGGAACACCATTGGCTGGGCGTCGTCGTAAATCCCCGGTTCTGCCAACAAGATACACATGTAGGCCGGTGGCACGCTGACCGGTACTCGCGAGCTGGCGGCTCGGGACTGGCAGAGTTCCATCGACAGATTATTGTTGTCCTGATACCACATGGGGAATTTCCCCGTGGCGAAGGTGTAAGGACCCGGGTCGACTGCGGCGAGTTGCGCGAAGGCGCTACCGGACAGTGAAAGTGTCAGTCCCAAGGCGTTGAGCGCCAAGCGTGGCCAATTGTTCATGATGCCTCCTGATGAGGATCTGGGCATGTGAGCGTTCATTGCACGATGACCACTTCTTCGGTATCACTGCCGCCATTGGCTGACGACACCCGAACCTTGGCTGGCGGATTTGGCGAGAGGCCGGTGGACAGGGCTTTCGCCGCCCCATCGCCAATCAGGGAGCCAATCGGAACCCCGGTGCCAGTGGTGGCGGTGAGTACCGGTGGCGAGGTTTCGTCACTGGTGGAGGCTTCGATGGTTATTTGCCCGGTGCTCAATTTGTATTCGGCGCGTGAAATCACTACCAGGTCGGTCAAGGGCAAGGGCAAGGTCGTTGGCGTGCTGCTGGCGATGGCCAGATGGTTGTCGGCGGTCACTTGCAACGTACTCGGCACCGTTGGATTGCTGGAGGACTGGGCGTACCAGCTGCCGGTGGTATTCGCTTCGGTCAGATTCAACGCCGGGCTGTTGCTGTCCAGGGTCACTGTGGCCGGTGGCGGTGGGGCCAGCACAAACACATCCTGTTGGGCCTCCACTGCGCTGGTGCCGGCATGCCGCGAGTAGGTACTGCGCTGGGCGATCATTGGCGTCGGGCGGACCACTGCCGACAATTTGCCGGAGACGGCGAGCACATCGGTGCGCAAGTCCAGGCCGCCGGGGCCTTCGATGCGGATGAAGTTAGTGTTGAACGGGCTGCCGGTGACGGCTTCCGAGAGGTTTGGGTCGCCGACGAATTGTTCGGCGGCGCCGGTGACCGGGTTCGTCTCGGTATAGGGACCGTTGACGCTGCGCAGGAACGGTCCGACATCACCCTTGAGCGCCCCGTCATAGGTTTTCGGGCTGCCGATGCCGATGTCCCGGGTCATGTTGATCGCCCGCCGCCCGGGGGTAGCGATGTCGAAGACCTCGACACCGTAAGGGTGGGTGATGACATAGGTGCCGGCGGTGGGCACATCGACGCGAATGCGGATACGGGCGAAACTGACCTGGTCACCGTCGACGGGTTCTTCGGCGGCGAAGGCGGCTTCGATGGCCGCTCCGTAGCCCAGATCGATGCCTCTGGCCGCATCGACGATCGCGCCATCGGCAGTGAACCAGAACGCTTCATCGGGAAAGTTGGTCGGGAAGACCACCGGTTGTGCATCGTCGAAGACGCCAGGGGTCGGCAGCAAATTACACATGTAGCTCGGCGCGCCTGGAGCGCCGGGAACCCGAGAACTGACAGCCTTTGACAGGCACAGGTCGAGGGTTCGACCATGGGTGTCTTGATACCAGGCGGCGAAACCGCCGTTGGCTGGCAAGTACACTCCGAGGTTCCCTGGGTCCACAGCAAACAGCGCCGCCTGGGCAGTGCCTTGGGCCAGAGCGGTCACGACCAGAGCGATCGCGGTTTTGGACAGTAAAGGGTGCATGTGTATTCCCTCTATCAGAAGACCTGCCCCATGGGGGGCAGGTCAGTTGACAGGGCTTTGGCAACATCCATACCAACTTTGAAAAACGTCAGCACAGGCCCGTAATGAAGGCCTGTAGCAGTGCAGCGGCGAAATCGTGTCGAGCGCCGAAGCGGGCGACTCCCCCCAGAGTTGGGGGTAGATGGGGGGCGGAGGATCAGGCGGGGAAAGTTGGGGGGGGAAATACCGCAAACGGGGCAAACAGCGAGCAGTGGGCTATAACCTATAGGGGAAGCCGGGGAACCACGTCCATGAATATCCAAGCAGCAGCCCTTCAAAAAGAGGAGGCCGATATTCGCCTTAGGTCGCGTAAACAACCGTTCAATCTGCTGCGCTGGTTTTCGCTGATCAGCCTGGCGGTGATCGGCACGGTGGCCGTGGCGCTGGGCGCAGTGTCCACGCGTTTTGTCATTACCGAGAGCGTGCAGCGCGATGCCTTGTTGACGTCGCAGTTCATTCAAGCGATTGCCTCAGCCGAGGTACGCCATGTGTCCATTCCCAACGTGCGGACCATGGGCGAGTTGCTCGATCCGCGCAAAGACAAGGATTTTCCCGATGTCGATCCAATGGCCCGTGCCAGTGCCCGCGGTGAATTTCTCGACCATATCGAACATTTGCCCGATGTGATCCTGGCCAACATCTACGCTCCGGATCGCATGGTGATCTGGTCCACCAACCCGGAGTTGATGGGCACCACAGTCCATACCGACGATGACCTCAATCAGGCGTTTGCATCCAAGACTCCGGTGTCTGCCAGCTATCACAGCGTGGACAAGTCGCGCATGGAGCAGAAGTTCATTACGCCACCAGATCACATCTTCATTGAGAATTACATTCCGTTGTTCGATGCCGACCACGAAAACGTCACCGCGATGGTCGAGATCTACAAGGAGCCCAAGGACTTGATCGACCGCATGGAGCGCGGAATGGCAATGATCTGGCTGGCCACGGCCCTCGGGGGTGGGCTGATTTACCTGGGGCTGTACTGGATTGTACGGAGAGCGGCGATTCTGTTGGCCACGCAACAAAAACAACTGATCACCAATGAAACCTTTGTCGCCCTCGGGGAGATGTCTTCAGCGGTTGCCCATAGCCTGCGCAACCCGTTGGCGACCATTCGCTCCAGTGCCGAATTGGCGCTTGAATTCGACAGTGGCCCGGCCCACAAAAACATCAATGACATCATCGGTCAGGTCGATCGCATGTCGAAATGGGTCCGGGAGTTGCTGCAATCCTTGCGACCGCTCAACGACGAAGCGGAGCCGGTGAACCTGGTCGCGTGCTTGCATGACAGTCTCCTGGCCTTCGAACAGCAGATCGCCAAGGCCAGGATTCACGTGGTCTTCGAGCCGAAAGAGACGCCGATGGTGCTGAGCCAGCAGGTGCAGCTGACGCAGATCCTCAACAGTTTGGTCGCCAATGCGCTGGAAGCCATGGAGAAGGAGGGCACGCTGACCCTCACGCTGGAACCGATCGATCCGGCAAGTATTTGTCTGATCGTCAGTGACACCGGCAAAGGCATGAACGAGGAGCAGCAGAGCATGGCGTTCCGCCCGTTTTTTACCACAAAGCAAGGCGGGTTGGGCGTCGGGCTGGTCCTGGTGAAGCGCATCATGGAACGTTGTGGTGGTGCGGTAACCCTGGACAGCCGCGAAGGCGAGGGCACGACCGTCCGTTTGTCGTTCAAGCGCATTCCCTGAAGATGGGTATGAACTTTCCCCGGTAGCGGGTGTCAGGCCCCAGTCGCTTTGACTGTGGCATGGCACATTGATGTTGATAAGCCATTGTTTTGCTAAGTGTTAATGCTTTTGTATAAAACTGTTACAAATTTGGCGAGGTCTTTGCAAATCCCACATCACCCCTTCACACGTTCGAGGCGGTTGATGATGGACAGGAAAGCGCGTTATCCCTTCAAGTGGATTGGCCTGTTGACGCCTCTGGGCGTCCTTTTGACGATGACGCTGGGCACAGCGAGCCTGCGTGCCAGCCCGATTGATGACGAGCGACAGCCTGAACCCACCGACCCTTCGGCTTACTACGACGAACCGGCTGACGAACCCGCGGCGTTGAACGCCATTTTGACCATGCCGGAAGCTAACGAGGACGCCTTCGATTTGCCCGATGGCAACAAAGGCAGCCGCGACGATACGCGTGTAGAGAACGCCTTGCCGCCCGCGCAGCAGACGAGTTTCAACTATCCCACCAATGGCAAGCCGAGCCCGCTGTATGGCGCTCAGCCCTTCACTCAGCAGTTGGTGTTGTTTGAAGAGTTCGGCCCGGAAAAACTCGACCCCACCACACCGGCGGCGCCCTTGGGTTTCCCGCCCGCAGCCGTTGGCCCATTGCCACAACAGGACCCGACCAATGCGGCCCGCAGTGCGCCACCGAGCGCGGCCCTCGATGCCTTCATGCGTCAACCGGGCCTGACGCCGTTCCCCAGTCAGTTCTCCAACGTGGTGGACCGCAACCCGTGGCAGGCGCAGATCGAAGTGTTCCTCAACCGCCATATAGGCTCGTCGGCTGAAGGTCGTCCGCCAGGAAAGGGCTGGTCGCATCAGCGCTGGAACGAGTTCTACCCGCAATTGGCCTACAAAACCGTGCAAACCGGGGCGAGGCTCAACAGCGGCTGGCGTGACAGCCTGCAGATGCACCACTACGCCGTGGGCGAGTTCGGCCCCGGTGGCCTTTATCACAACGTCGCCGGCGTGCCGGCAACGGATGGCACCTCCAAAGGCGTTGATGCGCGCTTCCACCCGAACATGCCGGTGCAGAATCACAACTCGGTCTGGACCTTCGATGGCACTCTGCCGCCGAAATTGCTGATGGTGCGTTATGGCCAACCAGTATTGATGCGCCACTACAACGGCTTGCCGATCGACCCGGCGGCCAACATGGGTTTTGGATTGCACACCATCAGTACCCACGAACACAACGGTCACGCACCGGCGGAAAGCGATGGTTATGCCAACGCGTTTTTCTTCCCGGGGCAGTATTACGACTATCGCTGGCCGATCCAGCTGGCCGGTTACGACACCATCAACACCGACGCGCATGATCCACGCGCGGCGTTCCCTTGCTCGCCGGGCGAAACCCTGTGGACCAACGACGTCACCCCGAGCCGCAAGACGTGCGAGAACGGCACGATCAAGATCCGTGGCGACTGGCGTGAAACCATGAGCACCCACTGGTTCCACGACCACATGCTCGATTTCACCGCGCAGAACGTCTACAAGGGCAACGCGGCGATGATGAATTACTACAGCGCCCTGGACCGTGGCAACGAATCGGTGAACGACGGCGTCAACCTGCGTTTCCCCAGCGGCAGCGCCTTGCCCTGGGGTAACCGCGACTACGACGTCAACCTGGTGTTCGGCGACAAGGCGTGGGATCAGAACGGTCAGTTGTGGTTCAACCCGTTCAACACCGACGGCTTCATCGGTGATCAGGTGCTGGTCAACTGGCAATGGAAACCGACCCTGGATGTACGCGCCCGCAGCTATCGGTTCCGCATGCTCAACGGTTCGGTGTCGCGCTACTTCAAGTTCGCCCTTGTCCGTGAAATCAAAGGTACCAGTGGCGAGTTCCAGGGACCTAAAGGCTCGGGTGTGTCCTATGCCCGCGTGCCGTTCCACATGATTGCCAACGACGGCAACATCATGGAGCACAGCGTGCCCTTCGACGGCACCATGGACCTCGACGCCGATGGCGATAAAAAGAACCACAACGCCATCCTGCCGACCCAGGGCATTGCCGAGCGCTTTGACATCATCGTCAACTTCGCGAAAAACGGCATCAAGCCAGGGGACAAGATCTTCTTCGTCAACCTGCTGGTGCATGACGACGGTAAAGGCCCGAAAGAGCCGGAGTCGCTGGCCAACGTGCTCTCCGAAGAATACAAAGCGGTGATCAAGCAAACCAGCAAAGGGCCGATGTGGGACAAGGGCGACCCGGCGGTGGGCAAGATCTTGCAGCTCAACGTCAAGCCCTACACCGGTCAGGACCTGAGTATGGACCCGGTCGCTTATGAACCGGCCAAACCGGGTAAAGCCGAAGGCCTGGTGATGATCCCGCTGAAGATCCATCGCGACAATGCGGCCGACAAATCGCTGCTGGCTCAGGCACGTCACCGGACCTTCACCTTCGGCCGCTCCGACGGCACCGATGAAGCACCCTGGACAGTCAAGACCGATGGCGGCTTCGGCTTCCACATGGACCCGCGTCGTTTGAACGCCGCGACGCAGTTGGCTAACGGTCCCACCGATGCCGGGGCCGCCGGTTTCGGCACCCTGGAAGTCTGGAATATAAAGGCCGGCGGCACAGGCTGGAGTCACCCGGTGCATGTACACTTCGAGGAAGGGATTATTCTCAGTCGCGGCGGCAAGGCACCACCGGAATGGGAAAAATGGGCGCGTAAGGACGTGTACCGCATCGGTTCGGAAAAAGACGGTCTGGACAGCGTCGAGATGGCCATCAACTTCCGAGAATTCGCCGGGACTTACATGGAGCACTGCCACAACACTCAGCATGAAGACAACTCGATGCTGCTGCGTTGGGACATTGAGAAACCCGGGCAATTCCAGTTGATGCCAACACCGCTGCCCAGCTGGGATGGTGTGCGCTACGTCAACTCCGCCGCGCTGCCAACCTTCCGTTCTGGCGACGGTTCTGGCCCTAAAGTGACGGTTAAATAATGAAACACCGCGAGGGAGCCGACATGGACATGAACGTGAACATGAAAACACCGCGCTCCCGCGCCCTGGGCATGCACCTGGTATTGGTACTGGTGACGTGTCTGTTGGCCAGTCAGGTGCTGCTGGCCCATGAAGGTGTGCTTTCGCCGCCGCAGGAACCGGAGCCGGCGACACCCTGGGGCGGCGATTATTTCCCTAATACCCTGCTGACCGACCAGGACGGTCAGCAGGTGCGTTTTTTCGATGACTTGATCAAAGACAAAGTGGTGGTGATCAACTTCATCTTCACCACGTGCAGCGACTCCTGCCCACTGGAAACCGCGCGCCTGCGCCAGGTGCAGAAGCTGCTTGGCGACCGGGTCGGACAGGACATTTTTTTCTACTCCATCAGCATCGACCCCTTGAGCGACACACCTGAAGTGCTCAAGGCCTATGCGCAACGCTTCCAGGTCGGACCGGGCTGGAAATTCCTCACCGGGGAATTTGCCGATGTCACTGACCTGCGCAAAAAACTCGGACTGTTCATTGAGGGCGTCGACAACGGACGCAACAAGGACCACAACCTGAGCCTGATCGTCGGTAACCAGAGCACCGGTCGCTGGATGAAAGCCTCACCGTTCGAGAACCCATGGATTCTCGCCGATCAGTTGGCCAACACCTTGCAGAACTGGAAAAAGGCCAGCACTGGAGAAAGCTACGCCAATGCCCCGGAAATTCGTCCGCCGAGCAACGGCGAAGAACTGTTCCGCACCCGCTGCGCGTCGTGCCACAGCCTGGGCCCGATGGACGGGCAGGGCATCGGCATGCGCAGCATCGGCCCGGACCTGATTGGCGTGACCCGTCAACGTGACCCGGCCTGGCTCAACCGCTGGATTCGCGAGCCGGACCGCATGCTGAAGGAGAAAGACCCGATTGCCGTGGAGCTGTTTGAACGTTACGACAAAGTCCCGATGCCCAACCTGCGTCTGGATGAGAAATCCGCGCGATCGATCATTGAATTTTTGCAGGAAGAAACCGACCGCCAGCAACCGTTGAAAGCGGCGCAGGCGCAGTAGCGGCTAAATAATATCATTGGGTCAGAGACAGTCACGTTCAATGCCACCTACACTGATCGGTGACATGGCTGAACAGGCTTGATGCGAGTATTCAGGACAACCCTATGCCGACACTGGAACAACAAAAAGAATCGGCGCCAGCCACGCCGACAGCACAGGGCCAGAACCGGATGGGGCAGTTCAATCTGCTGCGCTGGTTTTCCGTGGGCAGCTTCGTGATCATCGCCCTCGTCGCGGCGGGGCTTGGCTATGTTTCCACGCGTTTTGTCGTCATCGAGAGCATCGAGCGCGATTCGTTGCTGACCGCGCAGTTCCTTCAGGCCATTGGTGCTGCCGAAATTCGTCATGCCTCGATCAGCCCGAACAGAACCATGGGCGAAATGCTCGACCCGCGCCTGGACAACGCCTATCCCGACGTGTCCCCGACAACCCGCGCGTCTGCGCGTTCGGAGTTTCTCGATCATGTGGAGCATCTGCCGGATATTTTGCTGGCGACGGTGTACGCGCAGGATCGTACCGTGGTCTGGTCGACGAACCCGGAGCTGATCGGCGAACGCATCGAAGGCGATGAGGAGCTGGACGAATCGTTTGAAATGAAGGAACCGGTGTCCTCCAGCTACCACGAGATCGACATTGAGCGTCCCGAACAAAGATTGCTGCGCGAACCGGAATACCTGTTCATCGAGAATTACATCCCGATGTTCAATGCGGACAAAAGCAAAGTGGTCGCCATGGTCGAGATCTACAAGGAACCGGTGGACCTGGTGGCGCGCATCCAGCGTGGTTTCAAGGCCATCTGGCTGGCGACCGTACTCGGCGGTCTGGTCATCTATCTTGGGTTGTTCTGGATCGTGCGCCAGGCCTCCTTGTTGTTGAAGAGCCAGCAAAAGCAATTGATTACCAATGAAACCTTCGTTGCATTGGGGGAAATGTCCTCGGCGGTCGCGCACAGCTTGCGCAATCCGCTGGCGAACATTCGTACCAGCGCCGAGATGGCCCAGGGCATCGCCAGCCAGAGTGCGCAGAAGAACATCGGCGACATCATCAATCAGGTCGATCGCATGTCGCGCTGGGTCCGGGAGTTGCTGGTGTCGTTGCGGCCCATGAATGACGACTACGAAACGGTCGATCTGGTACTGGCCATTGATGACACCCTGAGTGCTTTCGAGGCGCTGATCAAACGTTCGAACGTGGAAGTGGACTTCACGCCTGAAACTTGCCCACCGGTCGTCAGCCAACAGGTGCTGCTGACACAAATACTCAATAGCCTGTTTGCCAACGCCCTGGAAGCGATGCCCAAGGGGGGCACGCTGAAGATTGAGATCGAACAGCCACAGGCCGGCAAGGTGCGCATGATTCTCAGTGACACCGGCAAAGGCATGACCAAGCAACAGCAACAGATGGTCTTCAAGCCGTTTTACACCACCAAACAAGGAGGGTTAGGTGTAGGCCTGGCCCTGGTCAAACGAATAATGGAGCGTTTCGAAGGCTCGGTCGAATTGACCAGCCAAGAGCAGGAAGGAACCCGCGTCTGTCTCAATTTTAGAGTGGCAACGGGAGGGGAATATGGAGCGCAGCATATTGCTGGTCGAGGATGACGAAATCCTCGCCGAGAATATACAGACCTACCTGGAGCGCAAAGACTTCGAGGTAACGGTTTGTCACTCTGCTGAAGATGCACTGGAGCAATTAAGTACGTTTGCCCCTGACGTGGTGCTGACCGACAACTCGTTGCCGGGCATGAGTGGTCACGACCTGATCCAGAAGCTGCGCGTCAGCGCGCCGGATCTGAAAGTGATCATGATGACCGGCTATGGCAATGTCGAAGATGCCGTGGTGGCGATGAAAGAGGGCGCTTTTCACTACGTCACCAAACCGGTGGCCTTGCCTGAGCTCAAGTTGTTGCTGGACAAGGCGCTGGCGACCGATCGCATGGAGCGCACGTTGTCGTTTTATCAGGAACGTGAGGCGCAGAAGTCCGGCGTGCAGGCGTTGATCGGCGAATCGGCACCGATGAATTATCTGAAAAATACCATCGCCCAATTGCTCGACGCCGAGCGACGCATGGCCAACACCGACCTGCCGCCGGTACTGGTAGAAGGTGAAACGGGCACCGGTAAAGAACTGGTGGCCCGGGCGCTGCACTTCGACGGCCCGCGCAGCAAAGGCCCGTTCATTGAATTCAACTGCGCGTCGATCCCCTCCAACCTTGTGGAGTCGGAACTGTTCGGCCACGAGAAAGGTGCCTTTACCGACGCCAAGGACCGTCGTGTCGGCCTGGTGGAAGCCGCCGATGGCGGTACGCTGTTTCTCGATGAAATCGGTGAAATGGACTTGTTGTTGCAAGCCAAGCTGCTGAAGCTGCTGGAAGACCGGACCATTCGCCGAGTCGGCTCGGTGAAAGAGCGCAAGGTCGATCTGCGCGTGATCAGCGCCACCAACTGCAACCTTGAGCAAATGGTCCAGCAGGGCAAGTTTCGCCGTGACCTGTTCTTCCGTCTGCGGATCATTTCCATCAAGGTGCCGCGTCTGTATGCCCGTGGCGAAGACATTCTGCTGTTGGCCCGGCATTTCCTGGGGAGTCACGGCAAACGCTATGGCAAGCCGAACCTGCATTTCAGCGATCAGGCGGAAGAACTGCTGCTCAGCTACAGCTGGCCGGGCAATGTGCGCGAGTTACGCAACATGCTTGAGCAAACGGTGCTGCTGGCCCAGAGCGATACCATCGCCGCACACCAGCTAAACGTTTGCCTGAGCCTGGTGGATGACCCGCCGATGTATCAGCATGAGCCACAACACCACGAGCAGCGACCGGCCTACAACGGCACCGAGTCGATGAACCTGCCCGAAGTCGAGCGCGACATGGTGCGCAAGATGCTCGACAAGACCGACTGGAACGTCACCAAGTCCGCCCGGCTGTTGGGCCTGAGTCGCGACATGTTGCGCTACCGGATCGAGAAACTTGGCCTGGCACGCCCGGATAAACGGCAGTGGTAGGCTTTATTGCAACATCGGGCCCTGACGACTGAGACACTCGAGTGTGCAGCTCGGGTCGAGGACTTCCTCGTTCACGTACACGCCATGCACGGCATCGTACGTGCGGATAAACACCCGAACGGAGGCATCGGCGAGCGTCGGCAATTGTGAATCGTAGAACACGTGTTCGCTTGAAATCGGTATGAACTCCTGAGGCGAGGTCGGGATGTAGGACCCCGGCGGTATTATGCTCATGGAGGGTGGAACGGGGTGGGCGAAGGGTTGGTCGGCCCCGTAGTAATTGAATTCACTGCTGTAATCGGTGGTAGGCGTCAGGCGGTCGTCTGCGTGGGCGGCGCTTGTAACAACCAGGCAAACAGTGAATAGCAGCGTCAGATCGGTCTTTTTCATGGCAACACCTGTGTAATCGGCTTCGCGCAATTCCCCAAGGCCATTAACTATAGCTGCCGTACGGGCACGCGTTTGCCGTGCCCGGTTTACAAGATTCCAACAGGCTTTTTTACAGGCTGAGCTAGACTCGTGCCGGTCAAACAAGGTCTGAGTTCTGGAGCGTGCAATGGAAATGCCGACAAAAGAAACTGCCATCGCCAGCAACCGCGAGGCGTGGAACGATTCCGCCAGACATCACAAAGAGACCCGCGAATGGCAAGATATTTTGAGTGCCGTGGGTCAGAGGGACTTTTCCTGTCTTGATCCGACGTTGACCGGCGTGCTGGAGCACGTAGGCGTTGATGGCAAGGACGTGGTGCAACTGGGCTGCAACAACGGCCGCGAAAGTCTCTCATTGTATGCGTTGGGTGCCCGTAGCGTGGTGGGCATCGATCAGTCCGCAGCGTTTCTCGATCAGGCCCGGGAGTTGGCGTCGCACTCGCCTTATGCACCCGAGTTCATCGAGGCGGACATCCATCATTTGCCGAGCGCGATGCACCATCGTTTCGACGTGGCCCTGATCACCATCGGCGTCTTGAACTGGATGCCGGACATCGGTGAATTCATGCGTCACGTCGCGCAAACCCTCAAGCCCGGCGGCGCGCTGGTGGTATACGAAACCCACCCGTTCCTGGAAATGTTCGATCCAGAGTCAGCTGATCCGTACCGCCCGGACAGCTCGTATTTTCGCAGCGAGCCATTCGTGCAGAATCAGCCGATCGTCTACGAAGGCAAGGTCGAACAGCAGGCCGCCACTTCATACTGGTTCGTCCATACCCTGGGCGCCATCTTCACCGGCGCCCTTGACGCGGGGTTGCACATCAGCCACTTCAAGGAATACCCGCACTCCAACCGTGAAGAACTGTATGACCGGTATGAGCGGCAAGCGGCGCAGTTGCCGATGTGTTTTACGTTGGTGGTGAAGCAAGCTATTTAACCCGAAGCGACTCTCAGTGAGCCGAGTGATTTACCGAATGACCCGGCTGAGCACAGAGATCAATTCCAAGGGCATGAATAACCTTCAGGACAGTATCAAAACGAGGCTTGGCACCCGGAGCGAATGCCTTATACAGGCTTTCGCGTCCCATACCCGAGTCCTTCGCTATTTGTGTCATTCCTCGTGCTTTTACCACATAGCCGATAGCACGAAGAAACTCCTCGTTGTCGCCGTCGGCCAGCACTTGGGAAAGGTACTCGCTGATAGCTTCGTCGCTGTCCAGCAGCGCCGCCATATCGAATGAAGTCAAAGTCTGGCTCATGTTTAAACCTCCTTTGCCAATTTTTTCGCCCGCCTGATGTCAGCGGATTGCGAAGATTTATCTCCACCGGCTAACAGCACAATGACGACGTTGTTTCGCATGGTGAAGTAGACCCGATAGCCGGCACCAACGTCCACGCGCATTTCGGAAACACCATCACCCACGGATTTGATATCGCCCAGATTGCCCACAGAAGCACGGTCAATGCGACGAGCGATAGCTAATTTTGCCCGCAAGTCGCGAATTGAGGCATGTCATGCCACAAAGATCATAGTTTGTTGAATGAGATAATTCATTACTCAAATGTATCCATTTGGATACGCCGGAGCAGTCAGGCGGATCCTTGGCTACATGCGTTTTTTCCGAGAGCTGTGTAGGCAACATGATCCCCATCGCGAGCAAGCCCGCTCCCACATTTTAATCTTCACCGGACACAAACTTTCTGACCGCCAAAGATCTCCTGTGAGAGCGGGCTTGCCCTAATGCCAGTCAGTTAAGCCGAACCGCACTTTGTAGCAGCTGGCGAAGCCTGCGTTCGGCTGCGCAGCAGTCGTGAAATTAGCCGATGCGGTGTTTCAGGTAGACCGCAAGCTCATGTTTTACGACTGCTACGCAGCCGAACGCAGGCTTCGCCAGCTGCTACGGTCCGCGTTAAGGCTTAACTGATCGGCATTAGGGCTTGCCCGCGATAGCGGTGTCACTGACACCGCCGCACTCAAGTGAACCTCAAGCCTGCGCCACACTCGTCACCACTGGCCGGCCCGGTTTACGCAGCGGGTCCAGGCGTGAGCCGGTGTAGCGGGTTTCGCGGTAGAAGCGCCAGCGGCCGAACAGGCCATAGACGTGGGTCACGCGGCCCTGTTCCTGGTAACCCATGCGGATGTGCAGTTTGAGGGCCGGGATGTTGTGGGTTTCGCAGACGTCCACCACCTTGTTGCAGCCCTGTGCCTGCATCGCTTCCCACAGGGCGACTTGAACATCCACCGACAGGCTGGTGCCGAAATAGGCACGGGTCATTTCGCCGCCGAATTCGAAGAACTCGCCAGGTTTGACCGGGAACCAGCAGCCGTAATAGTGACGGTCGTGATAATCGCGGGTGCTGCCCCAGATGAACCCACACGCATGGCCTTCGTCGTCCACGTACATGTGCCCGGTGTGACCTTCGGCGGCGAGTTCGGCCATGGTGCCGACGCGGTCACCAAAATGCTTGGTGAACGCCGTGGCGTTTTCCGGGGTGATGGTCACTTGGCGCAAGCCGGAATAGGGCCGCAGTTTGTGCGGCGGTACCGGGCTGACCAGGTCGCGCTCCATCCACAACAATTCCCAATGGAAAAACACATAGCGCTTCCACAGTGTTTTGAGTGTGCGGCCCAGACCTTTTTGTTTGATGCGTTCGCGAAGCTTGTCGAGTGCGTTCATGAAGCCCTCCTTAGCGAAGGATTGGTCGTGCGTGGATGAAGGTAGTGATGGGTCATTTGTTTAAATTTGTGCAACAAAGTGGACGCAATTTCAGGCGTCAAAAAAATGTGATTGTTCAGTCCAGAACCGCCTCGCCGCGCTCGCTGAACGTCTTGCCCACGCCGTTGTAGGAAACCCGTTGTACCCCCGGCAAACGCTGCTCCAGCAGTGCGCTCAACGACTCGCCCTGATCAAGGTAGGCATCGCCAAAATCGGCGCCGAGCTGATTGGGGTGCGCGACGATTTCCAGCAGTCCATCCATCGGTGGCGCGGCATTGCGCAGGTCCACCGGGGTGCACACGTAGTCGGCGGTAGCGCCGGCCAGGTGGCTTAAACGCCGGTTGAGCAATTCCTTGAACAGGCGTTTGGGCAGGCTCAGGTTTTGCCCCAGATTGCGCGCCAGCCGTACCGGCACCCCTTGGTGGGCGGCGAAGCGGGCGACGATTTGACCGATGGGCCAGATGTTGTGCACGTGTTGGTGAGAGTCCAGATGGCTGGGGCGTACACCGTTGTCCAGAAAGCGTTGCCATTGCGCCTGGAGCTCTTCGAGTACCGCATCACGATCAGGGCGGCTGAGCCACAGGCGGTGGCGGGGCAGGTTGAGGTCGAACACGCCGGCGCTGTCGCAGAAGGTGCTTCGACCCAGAATCGACTGGCTCAAGGGGCGCCCGTAGGTGAGGTTGAAGTGCAGCCCGATCCGGCCTTCGAGCATCGGATGCCGGGCCATCACACACGCCGCTTCGAAGGCGGGCATATTGGCCATGGCGGTGGCGGAGGTGATGACTCCCGCCTGAAAAGCCCCCAGGATCACCGCGTTTTCGCAGGCACTGAGGCCGAAATCGTCAGCGTTGACTATGACTTGGCGAGGCATGTTCGCTCTCCACAATAGTTGTTGTCGGCTCGGCGGCTTTGGCGAGGGGCGTGGCAACAGGCGCCCGTTTGGCCGCCGCTGCCGTACGACAGGCTTTCCACTGTTGCCAGGCAGGTTTGAGTCGTTGCCAGAAGCGCAAGGCCAGTCCGAGTGCAATCCCGCTTGCGCGCCAGGAATAGAAACTCCAGCGCCAGTGTTCCAGTTGCCCGGTCATGCGCTCGTGAAGCTGATGGCTGGAATTGTCCAGGCTGACGCGCGAGGCATCGATCCAGCGCCAGTTCTCGTCCAGCCCCCAGCGAATCCACTCATCAAGCAACACCCGGCCGCTGCCCAGGTCGGCGTATTGCGGCAGGAACGCCAGGTTGTAATCGTACAGCCGGCCCTGCTCCAGCAAGCCGAGGCGATAACTGATGCAGCGGCCGTTCAGTTCCAGCACCACCACTCGCACCAGCCCTTGTCCGGCGAGGGCGGTGAAGGCGCGGTCCATCCATTGTCGATGGCGCTCGTCAGAGAAAATCCCCACGCCTTCATCGCCTTTCCAGCTCACTGCTTCGACTTCGCTGATGGCCTGCAACAACGGGCCCATGGTCGACGCGTCCGGAGTAATCCGTCGAACCTGGGCACCACAAGCGGCGATGCGTTTACGCGCACGCCGTAATTTGTAGCGCGGATTACCGGAGACTTCCTGATGGTCGGCGTCACTGATCAAGTGCACCGGCACTCGACAACTCAGCCGCCGTTGGCCGGTGGAACTGTCGGCCATCCATTGGGTCAGCGAACTCTCTAGGCCGATCGGTTCGGACAGCTCATTGAGTTGCAGCAAGGCATGGGGGAGCCGTCGACGGATCTCGATCAAGGCCTTGCGCGTATCTTCTGCACCCAGGCGCGTGAGTAAGGCGAGGCGGTCGGCGAGGGGGTAGCCCAGGTGATGCAACACCCGAAAAGGCAAACCGCCGAAGCGCTCGACAGACGCCACCAGCGGCAGGCACAACAGCAATTCAGTGCCTTGCCAGCCCAACAGCACGTGCAGGCGCTGCCCGGCGCTCAACGCCTGCTCGGACGCCGCCATCCAGGCCAGCGTGTTGAATGGTGTGTGGTCCGTCACTCGCAGACGCAACGCTTCGTAAGCCGCTGCCGGGAAGTCTGAGGCGCACAGTGAAGTGCGCCATTCCAATCGTGCCACCATAAGGTCAGTTCGCCGAGGCTGGGACAGGTTCACGCGCCGGTTTGCGCAAGGCATCCAGACGCGAGCCTGTGTAACGGGTTTCGCGGTAGAAGCGCCAGCCGAACAGGCTGTACACGTTCATGATCCGCCCTTGCTCCTTGTACCCCATGCGCATGTGCAGCTTGAGGGCCGGAATGTTGTGGAACTCGCAGACATCCACCACGGTGTGGCAACCCTGGACCTGCATGGCGTGCCAAAGCTCCAGTTGCAGGTCTACCGAGAGCGTAGTGCCCCAATAGGCACGCGCCAGCTCGCCACCGAATTCGAAAAATTCGCCTTCTTTCACCGGGAACCAGCAGCCGTAGTAATGCTTGTCGTAATAGTTGCGCGCCGCGCCCCAGATGAAGGCCACGGCATCACCTTGATCGTTCAGGTGCATGTGTCCGGTGTAACCCTCGTGGGCCAGTTCGGCCATGGTCTGGACACGGTCACCGAAATAGCGGGTGAAGGCCGCGGCGTTTTGCGCGGTGATGGTTTCCACCCGCAGGGGTGGGTAGGGCCGCAGTTTGTGCGGTGGCACCGGGCTGATCAGGTCGCGCTCCATCCACAACAGTTCCTGGTGGAAAAAAACGTAGTGTTTCCACACCTTTTTGACGGTGGCGCTCAGGCCTTTCTGTTTGATGTGTTCGCTGAGTTTCTGCAAAACGCTCATCTTCTGCGCTCCTGACGGCATGGGCCGTGTTGGGAGAAATGCGTCGCGCGGCGAGGGCATGCGCGGCATAGCAATAGAAGTGTTCATGAGGCGCTCCAGCTCAGAGCGAACAAGGTTTCCCCTGGCAGATCGAAGCTGACGCGACCGTTTTGGCAGTTGAAGGGCGCGTCGCGGCTGCGGTTGTCCGCGCCCATATAACGCAACGATCCTTTGGCCAGTGGACACGCCACCCCGTTCAAGTTCACATGCTGCAAACGCCGGCCTTTATTGACCCCCAACAGGCTGCGTTTATGTTCTTCAGCCATGGCCAGCACATCGACTTCGAAGGCGTCGTTCTCCAGCCGCAGCACGTTGTGCAACCAGTGCTGCTGAATAAATTGCTGGGCAAAGCCCACGGGTTTGAGTTCGAAGCGATCCTCACCGAGGACTTTCAACATGCCCTTGGGGTAGTTCGGTTCATCGGCCGCCTGGAACCAGTTGAGCATCTCCAGCAAACCGTCCCGGGACGAATTGATGACGACCGAAGTCCACCACAGCGAGGCGAAATGGGTGTCCTGATCGTACGGGCTCAGGCTGGAGCCGCTGGACATATTGGTCTGGTCCAGCAGCAAGGCTTTGCGGGGCCGGCCTTTACCGTCGAGGCCCACCAGATCGGCGGCGCGGCGCACGCTGTCGCGGTAGACCCGGGTCGCCAGCAGGTCGCGAATCATCCATTCGTGCCAGGCCAGTGCGTCGATCTGCTCGCCGGATTCCCCCAGCAGCTGTTTCGCCCAGTCGATCCCGCGTTTGTCGGCGGCGTTGTCGGTGAACGGGCCGTTGACCAGCCGTGAACTGGCCGGCATGGCGATGCGCACACCGGCCTTGGCGTTGGCCGGGTTGCTGCGCACTTGCCGGGCCATGTTGTTGAAAATGCTTTGGTACTGGGCGTAGCTCGCGTAGTTGAGATTCGGCTCATCGGCAAAACCGATGTAGTGCGTGCCCTTGCCACCGAGCGCCCGGGTCGAGGCGAGCCAGGCCTCGAGCCCGGCGTTGCTCATCGTGTCGGCGCGCAAATTGGCCTGGCGCTGGCTGCCGGCCAGCAGGGTGATGTCCTGGGTGATGCCGAAGCGGTCCTGATAGAGCTGGCGGAAGGCATCTTCGTACTGCGGCTTTTTCGCCGTGACGTCGACAAAGGTGTAATAGGCGCCGGCCTTGGGGTTGAGCGCGTCGAGCACCGCAAAACTTGCGGGCGGTGGCATCACGTAGGGCAGGGCGATGCCCAGGTTCGGCGTCGGGCCCAGCACGTCTTTGCCCAGGGTCAGGCGCACGTCGCCGGCATCTTCGCGCAACGGTTTGAGCTGCTGTGCGTCTTGGGCGAACAGGTTGGCGGTGCCATCGAGCCAGAACGCGACCTTGCCGCTGCCTTGCAGACGCAGGCGCCACACTTGTTCGTTTGGCGTGACAGGTAACTCGACCTTGTCGAACTGCCAATAGGCCCGATACGGTTTCAGCGCCACCGTCAGCTGTTTGCCGTCGCCCACCCGCTGCGCTTGCAGGGCGCTGACGCCACCGTGGAATTTCCCGGCCAGGACCGCGTGTTCACCCGGCGCGACTTTGAAGTACAACTCGTCGCCATCGTGGGTTTCGGCGCTGAAATGCACCTTGGCGGGGGCAAACAGCGCCACCGTGCTGTCGCTATGTTCGACTGTGTAGCGGCGAAAGCTGTAACCCGCAATCTCCAGTTGATAGCTGGCCGCATTCGGCGCCAAAGGCCAGCTCTGGGTGCCGCTCAATTCACTGGCGGCGATTTTGCGCTCAGCCTGAAGTTTGCCTGTGCCGTCGAGCAGATACAGATGTTCTTCGTTGGCGTCCGCCTGCCACGCCGGGGTCCAGCGCACCGTCAACGTGTCGGGTTGTTCCGTTTGCAGGTACAGACTGCCGTCGCGAATGTCCGCCCAGCGCATCGGCCCGGCGTAGGCGTCGAGCGTCAGCCCCAGGCTCACCAGCAGCGCGAAGTACCTCATGCCGACTTCCTTTGCAGCATCAGCAGCATGGGCGCCACGTCGCTGGGCAAGATGATCAGGGTTTGCCAGACCGGCACGCCGCTCAATCGGCAATACATCACCAGCAGCGCCACCGTCACCGCCAGGTACGCGATGGAGGAAGCGGCCGCCGCGCCAACGATGCCGTAGACCGGAATCAACACCAGGTTCAGCGCCAGATTGAGCAGGGCGCCGAGGCCCATTAACAGGGAAATGCTGCCGGGACGGTTCTTGCCCAAAAGGTCCAGGCGCAGGATGCTGGCATAGCACAGGCCGAGCAGCCCCGGCAGCAACGCCAGCAGCGCCGGATACGCTGGTTGATACGCCACACCGAACAGCGTGACGATCAGCCATTCACCGATCACTGCCATGGTCAGGCAGGCGCCGAGCATCACCGCGGCCGTCAGGCGCAGCGCCAGCGGCGTGACCTTGTCGATGCCTTCTTCCTGTTGCAGCAGGCGTTTCATCAGCGGTGTGGTCACGGCTTCCGGCACGATCAACAGCAACTCGGCGGCGGCGCTGGCCATGGCGTAATGCCCCAGCGCAGTGCTGCCGAGCAGGGCGCCGATGAACAAATAATCGGAACGCAGAATCACTTGCTGGAACAACAAATCCGGATGGCTGCGCGCGCTGAAGCGCAGCAGTTCGTTCTGACTGGCGCGGTCCCATTGCAACGTCAATGGCTGCTCGCGTTTGAGCCAGACCCAGCCCGCCAGCACCACGAGGCTGATCCCCGCCAGCCAACTGATCAGTGCAGCTTCCAGAGCCGCGTTTTTCCACATCCAGTACAGCGCGAGAAACAACAGCAGCGGCGTCAGGGATTCCATCAGGCGCAAGGCGTTGAACGCGACTACGCCGCCCGAGGCGTTGTGCAGCGTCAGCAGCCCGCTTTTAAGCACCGTCAGCGGCACCGCCAGCAGCAACAGCCAGGCAAGCAAACCCAGTTGCATCGTGATATCGAGTTCGCTGCCGAATTCGCGCACCAGCGCCACCACCAGCAAGGTCAGCAACGCCGCGAGCAAACAGCCGAACACCAACACCTGACACAGCAACAAGCCCATGGGCCGTTGCTTGGCCGCTTGATAACCGACTGCCGAGTTCAGCCCGCCGCTGGTGGCGGCGCTGATCAGGTCGGGCAGGGTGCTGAGCAGGGCAAACAACCCGCGCTCGCTGGGGCCGAGAATCCGCGCTAGCAACACATTGCGCAGCAGCCGCAACGCAATCATCGCCAATTTGGTGCCCATGCTCAGGGCCAGATGCTTGAGATAATGGCTACGGCTCATGCGCGGCCCCCGCGATACAAACGCCACGACAGCAACTGTGGATTGCATGCCACGCGTTGGCTGACGCCCAAACGCGGCAAGTTCAAGGGATCATTGGTACCGCGATATATACCGGTGCCGGTACCGAGGGCGAACGGGAAGCCGTGCGCGGCGACCTGTTCGCGCACCCGCGCATCGTTGTCGCCGTTGGGGTAGCAATAGACCGGCAGCGGGCGGCTGCAACCGTCGCGCAGGGCATCGCGGCTACGGCTCAGTTCTTCGTGCAAGCGCTGGTCATCAAGACCGGTGAAGATCGCGTGACTGGCGCCATGGGGGCCGAAACGCACCAGCCCCGAGGCTTCCAGCGAGCGCACCTGATGCCAGTCCAGCGCTTGGGGCAATGACTCGTCCGGGCAGGCATCGGTCAGTCGGTTCAGCGTCATCGGGCTCAGGGTTTTCAGGCTTTGCAGAAAATGCAGCAAGGCCAGACTGCGACGCTCCACATCCAGCTCAGCGAATGGCTCGGGCAATGGCCGACCGGCCTGTTGCAGGCTCGTGATCAACAGCAATTGAGCCCGTCTCCCATGGCTGCCCCACAGGGTTTCACCGATGCTTTCCCACCAGAACCGCTGACGGCTGCCGATGAAATCGGTGGAGAGGAAAATGCTCGCCGGCACCTGATATTTTTGCAGCAGCGGGTAGGCGTTCAACGCATTGTCGCGCCAGCCATCGTCGAAGGTCAGGGTGATTTTCGGCCGTTCCGAGCGGACTTTGCCCGGTTGCAAAATCTCCATCAGCGGCACGCAGTCGAAGTGTTTTTTCAGCCACACCAGCAAGTGTTCGAACGCTTTTGGCCCGACGCACAGCTCATTGCGATGAGGCAGGGCGGCTGCCGGGTCGTCAGCCAGCACCCGATGCAACATCAGGATCACCCCGGCGCCTTGCAGCTGATTGCGCCCCACCGGCGAGTTGAGATAGAGCCAGCCACTGGTGCGCTTGAGTAATTGTTTGATCGCCATGGCTCAGTCCTTTCAACGATTCTGTTCGGGATTCCATTGCGCGTACCGCTGGCCGCGCAGGAACTGCCACAGGCCGATACTCATCCCGGCCAGGGTCACCAGCAGGAACGCGGCAAGGCGAAAGGGTTTGGGCAAGCGATGTTGCGAATCCAGCAGGCCGGCGATGGCAATGGCATAACCGGACACCTGCGCAATCAGGCTCAGGCGATAAAAACCATGGTCTTCCCACAGCCAGAAATTGCTCAACAGCAGCGGCAACAACAGGATCGGCGCCAGACGCCGGATCAATTTGTGGCTGATCAAGGCAATGGAATACAGGCCATGCTTGAACGGATTGAGCAGCTCGCGGCGATGCGCCAGGCTTTGCAGACCGCCGACGGTGACGCGCTGACGGCGGCGAAATTGCTTGTCCGCTTCATCGACGCCGTGGTCGATGACCTGCGCCTCGGGCACATAGACAATGCGTTTGAACGCGACCGGCGCGCAGGTACTGATGAAGAAGTCGTCGTTGACCTCCGCCGGCACGTTCTGGAACAACTCGCGACGCAACGCCAATAGAGCGCCGTCGGCGGAGACCATGCAGCCGGTGCGGTTTTCCACCCTGCGCAGCCAGCCTTCGTAGTGCCGATACAGGCTGTCACCGATGCTCAAGCCTTTGCCAGTGACCGGGATCACCATGTGCCCGGCGCAGGCACCGACCTGCGGATCGCAGAGCGGCGCGAGCAAATGGCCGAGGGTGTCGCGCGACCATTGGTTGTCGGCATCGGTGAATACCAGGATATCGCCAGTGCTCAGTGCCACGCCGGCATTCAGCGTCGCGGCCTTGCCCTGGCGTGGCAGGTCGAGCACGGTGATGCGCGGGTCGACCACTTTGCGCGCGCAGGCCACCGTGTCATCGGTCGAGCCGTCGCTGGCCAGAATGATCTGCAGCGAGGCCGGCTGATAGTCCTGGGCAAGCAGGGTGCGCAGCTTGTGTTCGATGTGCCGCGCTTCGTTGTGCGCGGCAATCACCACGCTCACGTTCATCGGCTCCGGCGCGGCATGACGCCGCACCGCAAACATCGGCGCAAGCAGGGTCAGCAACAGTGGATAGCCGAGGTAGGCGTAAACCGGGAGCAGCAGGCACGACCAGAAAATGAATTCAGCCACGGGCGGGCCTCCTGGCATTCCAATGACACAGGCTGAGAACCAGTGCGGCGCCGGCCAGGTGCAGGCGCACCCAGTGCAGGCCCCACAGCTGAAGGGTCAGGAACTGGTCGCGATGCTTGTGGCTCTGGCGCACGCTCAGGATCAGCGCCGGCAACAACGTCAGCGACAACATGAACGCCGCATGGTGCGGGAAGCCATCGAGCAAGGCAGAGATCGCCAGGAAATCCAGGAGCCATGCAACCAGCGACAACAGGGGAAAGCGCAGCAATCGCAGGCTCAGGCCATGGGTGCGGAGCAATTGCACGTGGCTACTCTGGCGCCACATTTCCTTGCCCATCCACTCGCGCCAGTTCATTTCGTAGCCCCAGTGCAGGGCCACGCTTTCATTGATCGCCAGAAGCCGTGCGCCGGCCATGTGCTGGCGCAAGGTGAAATCCTTGTCTTCGCCGGTGCGCAGGCTTTCGTTGAAGCCATCGACCTTGTCGAACCAGCTGCGTCGCATCAGCAGGTTGGAGCTGGGCAGCCAATCCACCGTGCGAACGCCCTCAGCCGCAGGGCGTAATGTGCGACGTTGCCAGGCCGTGGCGTACCACGGTGCCTGGGCCGGGGTGTGCAAATCCAGGCCGAACACATCGGCTTGCCCCGTTCTTTCTATATCGATCAATTGCGTCAGCCAGTCTTCGGGCACTTCGACGTCGGCGTCGATAAACGCCAGCCACTCACCAGTGGCGACGGCCGTGCCGCGATTGCGCAGGGCGCCGATCAGTATCCCCGGCTGCACCAGCACCTGAGCACCGAATTGCCGGGCAATTTGCGGACCTTCATCTTGCGAGCCGTTGTCGACCACGATCAACTCACATTCCAGATTGGCGGCGTGCGCGGCTTTTTGAGCGGCCAGCAAGGTGCGGGCGATGTGTCGCGCTTCGTTGTACATCGGAATCACAATGCTGATTCGGCTCATGCCTTGGCCTCCCTGGGCGGGCTTTCTTCGGCTTTCAAACGCAACACGCTGGTCAGCGCGAGCATGATCCACACGTACTTCTGGTTCGGTGCGCTGAGGAACATCAGGAACAGGTTCAACGCCAGAAAACTCATCGCCAGGTGCGTCATCAAATCGGCCTGTTCCCGGTTATCTCGCTGCATCCACACGCGGCGGGCGCGGATCAGGTTGTACAAGCCGAGGGCGAGCATGCCGACGAACAACAGGCCGGCGGGAATCCCCAGTTCGCTGAAGATTTCCAGGTAAGTATTGTGGGCTCGGCGGTACAGGTCGCCGATTTTGCGGTTGGCGGAAAACGCCTTGGCATAACCGGTGGTGGCGTAGTGCAGCGGGAAGGTGCCGGGGCCGGAGCCCAGCAGCGGGTTCTCGCGAATCATCGCGCTGCCGACCACAATGTATGACGCGCGGCGACCGAGGGATTCATCCTGACTCTTGGGCCCCGCGCTCAAGATACTCAGGGACTGGATGCGGGCGACATAACCGGCCGGCATCGCATAGATCGCCAACGCAATCACGATCACCGAGCCGAGCATGGCAAACCCCAGGTGCCGTGGGCGGATACGCGACAACTCGGCGCGGTAGTGCCAGGCGCCGATCATCAGGCTGAGAAACAACACCACCAGCCCGGAGCGCGATTCGGTCTTGGTCATGCCGCCGAGCAGCAACACACAGCAACCGCCCCAGACCAGTCGATGCAACAGGTTCGGACTGCGGATCACCAGCCACAAGCCCAGCGGCACGGCGAAGGAGATCAGCATGGCAAAGGCGTTCGGGTCTTCCAGCAACCCGGCGGCGCGCCCCTGGTCCTGATATTTGCTGGAGAACATCGCCAGCACGCACGTCATCGTGACGCTGACGGTGACCAGTTTGGCAAACAGGTCTAGGTTCAGTTCACGGCCGATCAGCAGTGTGATCACAAACAGGATCAGGCCGACACTCAGTTCCCGCAGGTGTCCCATCGACATGCCCATGTCGTCGGTGTTCAACAGACTGAGCAGGTACAGCACCATAAACCCGATCAGGTAGCGCCAGATATTGCTGCGCAGGCGTTCGGACGGAATCTGCCGCAGGGCCAGTTGCAGCATCAGGATCAGCGCCAGCGACGCGCCGATGAACTTGGTGCCCGACAGCGAACTGTCCTTGAAGAACCCCTCGAACGGCACCAGCGCCGCGATCCCGAGCAAACCCCAGGTGGGCTTGCGGTACAGCAGCGCGACGCCGACCAAACCCAACACCGCGCCCGGAGCCAGATACGGATAAGGACTGGCCAGCAAACCGAGGCAGACAAGGCCGAGCAGACTGACGATCGAGAGTGGAAAAATCACGCGCGTGCCTCCCGTGCAGTACGGTCATACAGCTGCGACCAGCGTTCGGCCAGGGCCTTGAGGTCGTAACGATCCCGTTGCGTACGTTTTGCATTGTCGATCAGCATCTGTGCCAACACCGGTTCTCTGAGCAAGGCGCTGATCTGGCGGGCGAGGGCGGTGCTGTCGGCGGGTGATGCCAGCAAGCCGTTGTGCCGGTCTTGCAGCACATCGGGAATCCCGCCGACGCCGAACGCCACCACCGGAACACCGGCTTGCATCGCTTCGAGCAAAATCATCGGCGTGCCTTCGGTGCGCGAGCTGATCACCAGCGCATCGAGCTGGCGCCACCACGCATTCATCTCGGTCTGATAACCCGGCAGGGTGATGCGCGCTTGCAAACCGGCGGCGTTGATCCGTGCCAGCAGCGTTTCCCGCTCCGGGCCATCGCCGAGCATCACGGCGTTCAGTTGTGGGTGTTGCTGACAGAGTGGAATCAGCGCATCGAGAAACAGGTCCGGGCCTTTTTCACTGCTCAGGCGCCCGACGTAGCCAGCCAGCCAACGCTGTCGATCAACGCTTTGCGGTAAGTCGTGCGACAACACGGCGGCAGCGGCCGGCAATCCGTTGGGAATCACCTGAAGTTTGTCCGCCCGCACGCTGGCCTGGCGGCACAGCGTGGCGATGCTTTCGGCGACGCAGACCACGCGATTGACCGAAGCGGTGCGGCACAGTTGCAGGCTCAGCCAGGTGTAGAACTTCTGCTTGCGGCTGCGCGGGGTGAATCCGTGCTGGGTGATCACCAGCGGCAAGCGCAACAGCGTTGCGCAGATCCAGCCAAACAACAGGCCTTTGAAGTTGTGCGTGTTGATCAGCGGATGCTCAGCCCGGCGTTGACGCAAATGCGCCAGCAACGCCCCCAGTCCGGCACAGCTCAGGCAGTCCACCCCGGCCTCGCGAAACCGGGCGATCAGTGCTGGCGGCGCATCGAGAAACAGCACCTGGTGCTGCCCCGGCGTTGCCAGACAATGGTCCAGCAGCATCCGCTCAGCCCCATAGAACCCACCGCTGCTGAGCAAATGAATGATCGGCAGGGCGGTGGCAGGGTTGAGCGGCGCGTTCAATTGCGCACCCAATGCACAAGGCTTGGCACAGACCAGTTCCTGTGCGGATTGGCCGGTTCGACGTTCTGATCGTTGATGACCAACAGCACCGGCAAGCCCAATTCGTGGGTGATTTGCGCCGGGGCCTTGAAGCGGTGATCGAAGAACTCACGCACGTAGACCAGGGCAATCGCCAACAGCAAACCGGTGAACAAGCCGAACGGGATGATCAGCAGCGGCTTTGGAAACGCCGCTTCGGTCGGTTCGTACGGCGGGCTCAGGACACGGGCGTTGGACAGGTCGTTGTCCAGCGAACGGGCGGTGCTGCTTTCGGCAAAGCGCTGCGCGTAGGTGGAGAACGCAGCGTGCAAGGCGTCGATCTCGGTGTCCATCTGCCGCAGCTTGCTCTGGGTTTCCTGCAACTGGTGGATGCGGTTTTTGAATTCGGCAATGCGCGCAGTCTTCTGGTCGATCACCGAGCTGACAATCGCCAGGTCGTTGGTGCGTTCCTGAATCCGGTTACTGACCACTTTCAAAAACTGCTGACGGGTGCGAGAGATCTGCTCGCGGGTCAGCAACATCGGCTCGCTGCCTGGCTGGAAGATCGCCAGGTCGTTCATGTAGCGGCTGACCTGATTGGTCAGGGCTTCACCCATCTGTTTGATCTCGCGATCTTCAAACGCCACGTTGTCCACGGTGGTGGTGAAGGTGTAGGGGAAGGTGTAGTCGTTGAGTTTGTTATTGCTGGCGGCGGCGAGGCTGGTTTTCAGGTAGTCGAGCCAGCGTTGGCTCTGCAGGCGACGGTCCTGGTACAGGTTGAGCGCTTGCTCCTCGGTGTTGATCGCGTTGAGGCGGAAGGTGATTTCTTCCTTCGGGTCGGACGAGCCGACGCCTTCGAGCAATGCCAGTCGGGTACCTTCCAGGCCATCAAGGCGTTGCTGATATTGATGCTTCTTGGTTTCGTAGAAGGTCTGCGGCAAGTCGATCGATTGCAGTTCCTGACGGCTGGCGAGGTAGTTTTGCAGCAACGCGGCGACAAACTTCGTGCCCTGTTGCGGATCACCGAAGCTGTAGATGATCGAGATCACGTTGGAGCCCGGCAGGGTTTCAATCTTGAGTTTGTCGATGGCCTCCTGGGTCAACGCATCCAGCGTGGTGTCGCGCACTGGATCGGTTTCCATGCCCAGTGCGGCTTTCACCGGATTGATCACGTGCTCACGCAACGGCGAGGTGATGAACCGTTTGATTGGCTGAAGGACCAGTTTGTTGAACACGCTGGGGGCAGGGCTGTATTCGCCCTTTTCCCGCAGCTCGCTGATGGTCTGGCGGATCAGGGCCGGCGAACGCAGGATGTTGCTCTCGGTTTCCATGTCCGCCAGCGACGGCGGAATGAAGGTGGCGTTGTCCACGGTCAGTGACGTGGTGGCGTCACCCTGGGAGAGTTTTTTCGATTGCACGATAACTTGCGCAGTGATGTCGAAGCTCTGTTTGAGCATCAGCGGCAAGACCAGGGCGATCACTGCAAAGACCAGGAATACCCGCTTCACCAACTGCTTGTTGGCGAAGAAGATCCTGAAGAACTCGTGCAGGTAGTTTTCCTTTGGATTCATGTCAGGTCACCTGAGAGTTAGTTGCTGTCACTGTCTTTGTCGTCGACGCGGTAGCCGAAGCTGAAGCCGACACCCTGGAACAACACCACGTCTGCCAGTTGCCGCGCGAGCTCACCGGCGCTGGCCAGTTTGGTCTTGGGCACGTAAAGCATGTCGTCCGGTTGCAGGTAGGCGATTTGCGAGGCATCGCCGGCCAGGGCTTTTTCCACGTCATACCGACGGGCCTGAACCTGATTGCCGTTGCGGCGCATGATCACCACCGAATCGAGCCGCGCCTTGGCGTTGCTGCCGCGGGCCAGGGTCAGCGCTTCAAGCACCGAGACCGGCCGGCGGATCGGGTAGGAACCCGGCTGGCCGACTTCACCGAGCACATAGATTTCGTTGCCCGCCGTGGACTTGAGCAGCACGTCGACCGTCATCCGCCCCGGTAATTGTGCGTAGCGTTTGTTGAGGAAGGCTTCCAGTTGGTTGACGGTCATGCCTTGCAGCGGCACGGCGCCGATTTCCGGGAAGCTCGCATAGCCGTCGGTGCCCACGGTGATCTCCCGGCTCATGCCGGTGGCGGGGTGGTTCAGGGCACTTTTGAGGTTTGTTTCGTTGCTCAGCGGACTGATCACTTGCACGGTCAGCTGATTGCGGTTGGGCTGGAACAGCTGTTTGCGTTGATAGGCACGCTGGATTTCTTCACGCGCCTGGTCACTGGTCAGCCCGGCAATCTTCACCGAGGTGTTGGCGCCTGGCAGCTCGATGGTGCCGTCGGGCAGCACCAGTTGATTGCCGTTGAGCTGGCTGGCCGCCGTGAAGTTCAGGCCGATCTGGTCACCGGACTGGATGTGGTAGGCGTCCGAGCCGCTGGTGCTGATGTGGAAGATCACGTCCAGCACGTCCTGTGGCCGCAAGGTCTGTTCGATCTTGGGCATGTCGGTGGCCTGGGCGTTGGCCGGTGCGGCGGTGAGGATCTGCACCGGCATGTTCTGGGTTTCACTGGAGTCAGTGCTGGAGCAACCTGCAAGCGGCAGCAACAGCAGGACAAGCATTTTGGCGTTCATGGCGTCATCCCTTTCTGGTTGCTTACAGGTTTTTGTACAGCCATTTCGGCATGTAGTACTTGCGACGGTTGAACACGCTGCCCACCAGTTTTGCGCCGGCCTGGGTCAGGCGCTGGACCGCGGCTTGCGCCACTTCCCAGCGGGTGTCTTCCGCGCGCACGACCATGATCACGCCGTCCACCTGCGTGCTGATGACCAGCGTGTCAGCGGCGGAATACACCGCGTCGCCGTCGATCACCACAAAGCGATACTGGCTGGTGAGTTGATCGAGCAACGGGCTCATGCTCTCGGCTGTCAGGTGTTCGGTGCCGCGTGCGTACCGGCCGTTGGGCAGAATGTCGAAGGGCAAACTGGCGACATTCACCACACAGTCCTGCAGCAACGGCGGGGCTTGCGTATTGAATATCAAGTCGCGAAAACCACGTTCTTTGCCAAGCCCGAGCTGTTGCGTGAGGTTGGTCGAGGACTCGCTGGCGTCGACCAGCAACACCTGGCCGCTGCTCATTTGTGCCAGTTGACTGGCCAGCACCAGGGCGCTGGTGGTGGTGCCCGCGCCGGGGTTGGCGGCAGTGAGCAGGAGAATCCGCAGATCTTGATCGAGCACGGTCGAAGTCAGGTTGGACTCACTCGGGCTGGCGATGCTCAGGCTTTTGTTGGATGAACCGTCCATTTAACTCGCTCCGTGGCCGCTGAATACTTTGAAGGGGGTTTTCAACAGGATCTTCAGATCAAGCAACAGGCTCTGCTCGGCGATGTAGCTGAGGTCCAACTCAACGCGCTGGTCGAAGTCAATATTGCTGCGCCCGGAGATCTGCCAAAGGCCGGTCATGCCGGGGTAGATGCTCAGGCGTACAAGGTGGTTATCCTTGTAGCGGTAGGCGTTGAACGAAGTAGGTCTGGGACCTACTAAACGCATGTCACCGGTCACTACATTGATCAGGTTCGGCAGCTCATCCAGGCTGCTGCGCCGCAGGAAGCCGCCGATACCGGTGATGCGCGGGTCCTTGTCGATCTTGAAATCGATGGCGTCGGCACCGTGCTTGTTCATGTGCCGCAGGGACTCCTTGAGCTCCTCGGCGTTGGCCACCATGGTGCGGAATTTGTACATGCCGAACTTGCGGCCGCGGTAGCCCGTGCGTTTCTGCACGAACATCACCGGCCCCGGGCTGCTGAATTTGATGGCCAGCGCCAGGACCAGCAGCAGCGGCGAAATCAACACCAGAATCATCAGCGCGCCGAGGCAGGCAACCACTCGGTTAGTGCGCGACAACGTCCAGGGACGCCCACCTTCACGGCCGGTCATCCAGCCACACCCTTGCCGGTGAATCGCCGCATCCATGCGTATCCGGTGCTCGGGATCGAGGCGTTTATCCCGCAGCATTTGTTTAACGGGCACACTCTGTTCATGTCCAGTCATAAGGTCCTCCGCTGAAGTTCAGCCGCTAGCGGCGCGTGGGCGATAGGCAGTTCGTAGTAATCACGGAACCAGGCGATAAAGCGCCCGAGTCCCTCATCCAGCTCGATACGTGGCTGGAAACCGGTGGCGCGTGCCAGGTCGCTGGCATCGGCGCAGGTGTTAAGTACGTCGCCCGGCTGCAGCGGCAGCAATTCGACAATGGCCTGTTGTCCGAGGTGTTTTTCCAGCAGCGCCAGGTAAGCCTTGAGCTCCACCGGGTGCTGGCCACCAATGTTGAAGATGCGCCACGGCGCCATGCTGCTGGCCGGGTCCGGTTGCTCGCGATCCCATTCGGCGTTGGCCTGCGGTGGGTGCTCGATCAGGCGAGCGATGCTTTCGATGATGTCGTCGATATAGGTGAAGTCGCGCTGATGTTCGCCGTAGTTGAACAGCTTCAGCGGCTGGCCCTCGGCGATGGCGCGGGCGAACTGGATCGGCGACATGTCTGGCCGGCCCCACGGCCCGTATACCGTGAAAAAGCGCAGGCCGGTGCTGGGAATGGCAAACAGGTGGCTGTAGCTGTGGGCCATCAGTTCATTGGCTTTTTTGCTCGCGGCATACAGCGACAGCGGGTGATTGACGCCGTCCTGCACTGAGTACGGCGTGTGCTGGTTGGCGCCATACACCGAACTGGACGAGGCGTAAATCAAGTGCTTGACCGAGTGCCGGCGGCAGCTTTCGAGGATGTTGAGGAAACCGATCAAATTGCTGTCGAGGTAGGCTCGCGGGTTCTCCAGTGAGTAACGCACCCCGGCCTGGGCGGCCAGGTGGATCACCACCTCGGGTTGTTCACGTTCGAACAGGGCTTCGATGGCCGATGCATCGGCCAGGTCCATCGTGGCGAGCTGGAAATGACCGACCTGATCACGCACCCAATCCACTCGATCGCGTTTGAGTTGCGGGTCGTAGTAATCGTTGAAGTTATCGAGGCCGAACACCTGGTGCCCGTCGCGCAACAACCGCAACACGCAATGGGCGCCAATGAAACCGGCCGCTCCGGTGACGAGCATCTTCATGGGCGCGGCGCCTCGGGTGCTATGTGCCGCAAACCGATACCGCTGTAGTGCAAGCCGGCGGTGGCAACCTGCTCCGGGTTATAGAGGTTGCGACCGTCAACGATCACCCGTGAACGCAATTTGCTCGCCAGCAGGTCGAAGTCGACCACCCGGAAGTTCTTCCACTCGGTGCAGATCACCAGCGCGTCGGCGTCTTCCAGGGTGTCGTCACGGGTGGCGCACAAATGCAGGTCCTTGCGGTAGCCGTAAATGCGCCGGCATTCGGACATGGCTTCCGGGTCATAAGCCTGCACAGTCGCGCCTTCGGCCCAAAGGGCTTCCATCAGATAACGGCTGGGGGCTTCGCGCATGTCATCGGTGTTGGGTTTGAACGCCAGGCCCCAGACCGCGATGGATTTGCCCGCCAGTCCACCCTTCAATTGCGCCTTGAGTTTGCCGAAAAGGATGTGGCGCTGGGTGTCGTTGACGTCGGTGACGCTGCGCAACAGGCGCAATGGCATGCCGTTGTGTTCGGCGGTGTGCAGCAGGGCGCGCAGGTCTTTGGGGAAGCACGAGCCACCGAAGCCGCAGCCGGGGTAAATAAAGTGATAACCAATGCGCGGGTCGGAACCGATGCCTCGGCGCACCGCTTCAATGTCGGCCCCCAACAACTCGGTGAGGTTGGCCAATTCATTCATAAAGCTGATGCGCGTGGCGAGCATTGCATTGGCGGCGTACTTGGTCAGCTCGGCGCTGCGGTTGTCCATGAACATGAGCTTTTCATGGTTGCGGCAGAACGGCGCGTAAAGCTCGCTCATTTGGCTGCGGGCTTGCTCGTCGTGTGTGCCGACGATGATCCGGTCCGGGCGCATGCAATCGGCGAGGGCGCTGCCTTCCTTGAGAAACTCCGGGTTGGACACCACCCGCACCTTCAGCGCGCTCTTGCCCCGGCGCTGCAGTTCATCGTTGGCGGCGGCGGCCACCTGGTCCGCCGTGCCCACCGGCACGGTGGACTTGATGATGAAGGTGCGATCAGCCTCCATATGGTTGGCGATCTGGCGAGCGACATTCAGCACATGGCTGAGGTCGGCGGAACCGTCTTCGTCGGCAGGCGTTCCCACGGCAATGAAAATCAGCTCGGCGTGTTCGACCGCATCGCTGGCCTGGGTGGTAAACAGCAATCGACCGGCCTTGATGTTCTCTTCCAACGTGCTGGAAAGTCCCGGTTCGCTGATTGGCGGCACTGCTTGTTGCAGTTGTTTGATCTTGTTTGGATCAATGTCGACACACAAGACGCGATGTCCGACATCGGCCAGTGCAGCTGCTTGTATCAGGCCAACATAGCCCGTACCAAATACGCTCACGTCCATATTGGCGTGCCTCGTAAGACGGTTGAAATAGCGAGAGTAAAACTGTCAAAAGGGGTATAGCCCAGCGTTGGGAAAACGTGTCAGCAAACTGACATTCTGTTGTGGTAGTGGATCCCCCAATTTCGGGGCTAAATGCCATCAAGTGCTTGTTGAGGCTGGATTTGTCGCGGTTTAGAAGGGTTTATACGGTCTTAAATAAATCGATGGACGGTCTTGCACCAATTAAATTGGGGGATGTACCCCCATTTGTGTGTCAGTTTTGAGGCAACATTTTTTTGACGCCCTTTTGAAAAGTCCGACAATTCTTGCGCTTTGATGGCTCGGTGCTAGTGTCAAAAAACGGCCGACAATCTATTGGCAAATAACATCGGAAATATAATGATTCGATATCTCAAAGAACTGCTCTTAGTTCTCTATTTGTTTAAGAACTACGACTATTACCTCGAACGTTTAAGTGCGATGGGCATCGGTTTTCCGGTGCTGTTATTTGGTGGCATGTTTATTGTGCTGACGATGGCGCTGTTTATGACGGCGTACATTCGTCAGACGATGATCCGACATCTGTTCGCCCTGGTGATGTTCGTGTCGGCGGTGTTTTTCGACGTCTATACCCGTGTCACAGCCGATTACCTGACCTACAGCAGCTTCGTGTCGCTGGTGTATTCGGGCGGATTCATCCAGGAGGCGATCTACCAATACCGCGACGCAATCATCAGTGGCCTGGCCGGCGGTTTGCTGCTGCTGTTTGGCATCGGACTGAAGCCACGCCGGCGCATGCCATTGCCGAGTGCGTTGTTGGTGTCAGCTCCGGTGCTAGGGGTGCTGCTGCTCAGTGCGGTGTTGTTCGTGCGGGCCGGCGAGGGTGCCCGAGGCTTGCCGATCATGTACACGCCGCTGGCCTATTTGAATCTGTTTACTTATGAAGCCTTGCACAACACTGTCGGCCCGCGTGAGCCGGTGAACCTGGCGCGCAACGATCAACCGATGGGCCACGACATCGTGTTGATCATCGACGAGAGCATCTCCGGCAACTACCTGGACATCAATGCGCCGTTTGGCGTGCACAGCAACCTCAAGGAACCGCGCCCGGGGGTGGAGATTTTCAACTACGGGTATGCCGCCTCCATTGCCAATTGCAGCGCCGATACCAACGTCACGTTGCGCTACGGCGGCACTCGCGCCGACTACATGCGGATCAACAGCACGCTGCCGTCGATCTGGCAGTACGCGAAGAAGGCCGGTCTGCACACCGTTTACATCGACGCCCAGCGTACCGGCGGCAACCTGCAGAATCTGATGACCGACGCCGAGAAAAAGGACATCGACGAGTTCGTGCAATTCGACCAGACCAGCGTGCGTGATCGCGACATGGCGGCAGCGGCCAAGCTGATCGCTTTGCTCAATGACGGTCAACCGCAGTTGGTGGTGATCAACAAGGTAGGCGCGCACTTTCCGGTTCACGATAAATACCCGGATGCGTTCATGGCGTATCGCCCGACCTTGCCTCGCGGGCAGTTTGTTGAAGTCGCCGATACCGGTAAACGTGATGGGTTCAACGGGCAGCCGGATGATTGGCTGTTGTACCGCAATGCCTACAAGAACACCTTGCTGTGGAATGTCGGAGAGTTTTTCTCGCGGGTGTTCGCGCAGGCTGATCTGAGCAATGCCTTGTTGATCTACACCTCGGACCACGGACAGGACCTGCATGAGCGGGGCAATCCCGGGCTCAATACTCACTGTGGCGGTGACCCGGTGGAAGAAGAAGGATTAGTGCCGCTGGTGGTGATTCAGGGCAGTGCGTTGAAGACCCTGGACTGGCAGGCGCAATTGGCCGCAAACAAGGATCGCTCCAGTCACTACAACATCTTCCCGACGTTGTTGCAGTTGATGGGGTACGACCTGGCGGGAGTCGAGGCGGTGTATGGCAAGCCACTGAGTGTGTCGACGGCCGACGACTTCACGTTCAACTACCGGTTTAATGCGCGACTGGGGGCGAAGCCACAGTGGAAGCATATTGATTTGGAGAGCATTGTGACGCCTTCGCAGGTACCGGCGAGTGTGGCGGCGGGGCAGTGAATTGTTTGTTGTCTTGGCGGGCCTCATCGCGAGCAGGCTCGCTCCTGCAGGGATAAGTGGGAGTCAGGCCGCTATTCTTGCATCATGCTTCTTAAACGGGTTTGCCCATGCTTCAGGTCCAAGGCGTCTTCAAAAGCTACGCCACCCCACAAGGCCCACTGCCGGTGCTGCAAGGCGTCGACCTGACGCTCAAACCCGGCAGCAGCCTGGCGCTGATGGGCGAGTCGGGCAGCGGCAAAAGCACCTTGTTGCACCTGATTGCCGGGCTGGACAAGGTCGACCGGGGCAGCATCCGCAGCGGTGAACATCGGCTGGAACAGATGACTGAAGCACAACTGGCCCACTGGCGGCGTACCGAAATCGGCCTGGTATTTCAGCAGTTCAACCTGATCGGCAGCTTGCGCGTCGAGGACAATCTGGCGTTTCAGGCGCGGTTGGCGGGGCGTCATGATCCGCGCTGGCAGGCGCATCTGGTGCAACGCCTGAGGCTGAGCGAAGTGCTGCGCCGCTATCCGGAGCAACTGTCCGGCGGCCAACAGCAGCGAGTTGCGCTGGGTCGCGCGTTGGCGTCAAAGCCGAAACTGTTGTTGGCCGACGAACCCACCGGCAGCCTTGATGAAGCCACCAGCGACGAGGTGTTGAAGTTGCTCCTGGAATTGCTCTACGACACACCCACCACATTGTTGATGGTTACTCACAGCCCACGGGTTGCAGCGCGGCTGGCGGAAAAAGTGGTGTTGCAGGGTGGTCGTCTGGCTGGCACGGACGAGCGCTGAAGTGCGGGTTTTTCGCGAGACGCTGCGGGCGCTGCTCAGCCATTGGCGGCAGCACCCGGTGCAATTTTTCAGCGTGCTGACCGGGCTCTGGCTCGCCACCGGTTTGCTCACCGGCGTGCAGGCGTTGAACAGTCAGGCGCGGGAAAGCTACGCCCGGGCCAGTCAGTTGATTGGCGGTGAACCGCAGGCCAGCCTTGGCGCGCCCGGTGGCGGGACGTTTTCTCAGGCGTTGTTTGTCGACTTGCGCCGTGCCGGTTGGCCGGTGTCGCCGGTGCTGCAAGGTCGAGTCATCCTCAAGGGTCATGAAGACCAGCGTTTGCAGCTGATGGGCATCGAGCCGGTGTCGCTGCCGGCCGGTTCCTCGGTGGCGGGGCAGGCGCTGCCAATCGAGCAGATTGTCGAGTTCTTCAGTGCGCCGGGCAGTACCTGGATTTCACCACAGACGTTACAGACTTTGGGGTTGCGCGAAGGTGAGCGCCCGACCAGTTTGAGCGGTGTTGCATTACCGCCACTGCACGTTCAAGCAGACATGGCCCCCGGTGTGCTGCTGGTGGACATCGGCTTCGCGCAGCAGATTCTCGGTCTGCCGGATCAACTGTCGCGTTTGTTGTTGCCCAAGGATTTCAGTGCTCCGTTACCCGATGCCTTCAAGGATCAACTCCAGCTCAAGACCAGCGGCGAGGAGAATAACCTCGCACGCCTGACCGAGAGCTTTCACCTGAACCTCGACGCATTGGGTTTTCTATCCTTCGTGGTCGGCCTGTTCATCGTCCACGCGGCCATCGGCCTGGCGCTGGAACAACGTCGGGGACTACTGCGAACCTTGCGCGCTTGCGGCGTCAGTGCGCGGATGCTCATCGCAAGTCTTGCGGTTGAGCTCGGCGGTCTGGCCCTGGTGGGTGGTCTCGCCGGTGTGGTCAGCGGCTACCTGTTGGCCAGCGTGCTGTTACCGGACGTCGCGGCCAGTCTGCGCGGCTTGTACGGCGCCGAAGTGGCGGGGCAATTGAACCTTAGCCCGTGGTGGTGGCTCAGCGGTGTCGGCCTGAGTTTGCTCGGTGCGTTGCTGGCCGGTGCCAATAGTCTGCTGCGAGCGGCGCGTTTGCCGTTGCTGGCGCTGGCCGATCCACAAGCCTGGCATCAGGCGCATGCGCGCTGGTTGCGACGCCAGGGTTGGGTGGCGGCAACGGCGGCGGTGATTGCGCTCGGTGCCTTGATCTGGGGCGACAGCCTGGCCAGTGGATTTGTGTTGATGGCGACGTTGTTGCTCGGCGCCGCACTGGCGCTGCCCGTGGTGCTCAATGCTGTGCTCAACCTGGTGTTGCAGCGCAGTCATTCAGTGCTCGGCCAATGGTTTGTCGCCGATTGCCGGCAGCAATTGCCGGCCCTGAGCCTGGCCTTGATGGCGTTGCTGTTGGCACTCGCGGCGAACATCGGCGCCGGCAGCATGACCGCCGGTTTTCGTCAGACCTTCAGCAACTGGCTCGAACAGCGCCTGACCGCCGAGCTTTACCTCAATCCGCAAACCCCGGCTCAGTCCCGCGAGTTGCACGCCTGGCTCAAACAGCAGCCGCAACTTTCGGCGGTACTACCTAACTGGCAAGTGGCGATCCAGCTGCAAGGCTGGCCGGCGGAGATTTTTGGTGTGATCGATCACCCGACCTATCGCCAGCATTGGCCGTTGCTGGAGGCCTTGGGCGATAACCCGTGGGATCGACTGGCCAAGGACGACGCGTTGATGCTCAGCGAGCAACTGGCCCGGAGGCTGAAGGTGCGCCTCGGTGATCACCTGACCATTCCCACGCCAGCCGGCCCGTGGTCAACGCGCATCGTCGGGATCTACGCCGATTACGGCAACCCCAAGGGCCACCTGCTGGTCAACGTCAGACACCTGCTGCACGGCTGGCCACAGCTGGCGCCCAACCGTTTTAATCTGCGCATTGAGCCGGCATTGATCCCGTCCTTCGTCAGCGCATTACAAGCACGCTTCGCGCTCGACGATAGCCGCATTGTCGATCAGGCGCGGCTCAAGGGCTGGTCGACGCAGGTTTTCGAGCGCACCTTTGCCGCCACCGCCGCGCTCAACAGCCTGACCCTTTGTGTGGCGGGCGTGGCATTGTTCATCAGCTTGCTGACCCAGAGCCAAAGCCGACTCGGGCAACTGGCGCCGTTGTGGGCGCTGGGCGTGACGCGGCGGCAATTGATGCTGCTCAACCTCGGGCAAACCTGGTTGCTGGCGGTGTTGACGCTGGTGCTGGCGTTGCCGCTGGGGATCGCGCTGGCGTGGTGCCTGGATGCGGTGATCAACGTCCAGGCGTTCGGCTGGCGCCTGCCATTGCGCGTCTTTCCGCTGCAACTGTTGCAGTTAATGGGACTGGCATTGCTTGCGACATTACTGGCGTCGGCGTGGCCGTTGTACTCGCTGTATCGCACGCAACCGGCGGACCTGCTGAGGACGTTTGCTCATGAGGATTAAGCTCGGTCTGCTGCTTTTGGTTTTGTTGAGTGGCTGCGACAACTCGAAGCCGGTTGAGAAAGGCTTCGCCGGTCTGGGTGGCGAGGCCGCAACGTTTGCGCCGGTGCTGCCCGGTCGGGTGTTCAGCTTTCCGGCGGATCATGGCCCCCATGACGGTTTTCGCATCGAGTGGTGGTACGTCACCGCCAACCTCAAGGACGAGCAAGGCCGGGAATTCGGCGTGCAATGGACGTTGTTTCGCAGCGCCTTGAAAGCAACGCCCGAGGTCGCAGGCTGGGGCAATCAGACGATCTGGCTGGGGCATGCGGCCGTGACCTCCGCGACAGTGCATCACGCCGCCGAACGCTACGCCCGTGGTGGCGTCGATCAGGCAGGCGTGAGCCTGGCGCCGTTCCATGCCTGGATCGATGACTGGCGTTTCAGCAGTCAGAGCGCTGACCTTTTGTCGGATTTGCAACTCAGTGCGCGGGACAAGGATTTCGGCTACCAACTGCACCTGACAGCCACCCGTGCGCTGGTGCTGCAGGGCGATAAAGGTTTCAGCCAGAAATCCGAACAAGGCCAGGCGTCGTACTACTACAGCCAGCCGTTTTTCCAGGCCAGTGGCTCGCTGGAAATCGATGGCAAGACCTATCAAGTCAGCGGCCCCGCCTGGCTTGATCGTGAATGGAGCAGCCAGCCGCTGACCGCCAACCAGACCGGCTGGGACTGGTTTTCCCTGCACCTGGACAGCGGCGAACAGGTGATGCTCTACCGCATGCGTCACAAGCACGGCGAGCCTTACCTCACTGGCACCTGGATCGACGCCCAGGGTCAGACTCAACAACTGCATGCAAACGACATCCGCCTCACCCCGCAAGACACCGCCAAGGTCGCTGGCCGTCAAATGCCCGTGCGCTGGTCAATCAAAATCCCCGGCAAACACCTCGACATCACCCTCAATGCCCTCAACCCCAACGCCTGGATGGATTTGCGTATTCCGTACTGGGAAGGACCGGTGCAACTGAGCGGCAGCCATGCGGGGCAGGGCTATCTGGAAATGACCGGGTATTGAGCCGGAACTCTCGGCGGATCGACGTCCTCCTACGTTAACAAACCCGTTCACAGGAGCCCGCCATGAGCGACGACCTCAAACCGCCAGACCTTGCCGCGTGGCAGCGCCTGTTCGACGACAGGGCCTACTGGCAGCAATCCCCCGATGCCCATTACGTCGAACTGCTACGCATGGCCGACGACTTGTTGGGGCAGGGCGCCATCGACCTCGAACAGTGGCAAGACTTGAACGCCAGGGCCGAGCAATCGCACAAGGACTCGCCCGCCGTGAACGTCGCCCAGGAAGTCGACGATCCGCAGGCCTGATAAACCCCCGACGAACGCGAAAGTGACGCCCTGCGCGCCACTTGGCTGACCTGACGCAAGGAAAGTGTAAAAAGCACCGACAACGACGAACCTGGCGCAAAAGAAACTGCAAAAACTTCTTGAGGAGCGTCTATGCTCATTGGCACACATCGCGCTGACGCCTGAGCCAGAGCGGTCTGTTGTCATTTATTACCAAGGAATGTATTGCCTATGAAACTCCACGCACTGACCAAAGCCATCACCCTCGCAACCTTGCTGTCTGCTGTCAGCCTTGGCGCCATGGCCGAGGAGATTCCGCTGTCTGCTGACGTGGTAGCGGATCAGATCTCCGCGACAGTTGTTTCGGTCGACGCCGCAAAACATCAAGTCGTCCTTAAAGGGCCTGAAGGCAAAGAGACTGCAATCCAGCTGACTGACGAGGCGAAAAACCTCGACAAATTGAAAGCCGGCGATGAGGTCGACATTCAAGTGGCACACGCCGTTGTATTCGCCCTCGATACCGACGTCAGCAAAGGCTTGCCAGGTGCTGCCGAACGCACGGGCGAAGCTCGCGCGGCTCCAGGTAGCAACAAACCGGGCGGCGAAGCTTACCGTCAGGTCCAGGTTCAACTGAAAATTACCAAAATCGACCTGGCGAAAAATCAGGTCACCTTCGAAGGTCCGAAGGGTAATTCCAAAACAATTGACGTCGTAAAACCAGAAGTTCAAGCCAAACTCAAAGACCTGAAGGTTGGGCAAAGCGTTGTTGTCACGTACACCGACGTGCTGAAAGTGACCACTAAATCCAAAACCTGAGGATTGACGGTATAGCCTGATTGTTCTTGTATAACTTTTTGTACAAGAACAATCAGATTTAATGTTCTGGTTGGTGAGTTTTGGTGGGTGCCGAATAGTATTTCGATCGTCATTCACTTAAACATTATGTATATAAAATTTCATGTTCGCTGCGCGGACATGTTTGCTGACTTCTATTAAAATCACCTCGTTCGCCCTGTGTCGTGGCTCTTTACCAGTGCATGGAATGCCGAGGCCATTGCGCTGGGCGGACACCTTATAGAAGGGCTGATAGCGAATACACAAAAACGGGCGATCATTTGATCGCCCGTTTTTTTTACTCGGCCTGTGCCTGTGGGCGTTGGCCGAGGTCGTGTTGCGCATCGCAATGACAGGGGTGAAGTCCTGAAGCCGCGTGGGGTTGCCCTAAAGCGATTCACCGTAAACGCTCCATAAACCCCACCCTTTCTGAGGTGAGCGCGCTCAGCTAGACGATAATCAGATGTACACGGCGTGACCGTAATATGAAATCAGGTATCAGGGTTGCATGCAGTTCTCACACCAAACAACTGGTCGGCTATTTGCTTACCTCGCTCCAGTCCTTCTGTAGTCAACCAAATCGATTTGCTCTTGTTCACCGGATTACTGATGAAACCATGTTCATGCAATCGGTTCATGGTCTCGAAGTCGAACCCTTTCCAGGCATTTCCTTTGTCGGAACTGAAGGTTGCCAACAGGGCAAGCACTGCGTTTTCAATCAATTTGTCGTCGTATTCCATGATCATTGCTCCGCTCATATTCAACAGGGATGGTCGAGTTTGTGATGGGCGCCCCATAATTCCTGCCAACTTACATAAGAGTAGTGCGCTCAGCCAGGCGACGCCAGCGAGCAGTTCAAGGATAAAAGGGGACGGATTTATTTTCATCATATTTTCATCAGAGAAAATAAATCCGTCCCCTTTATTTCTTCTTTCGGTCCTTTCGGTCGCTTTCGGTCGGTCCCCTTTCGGTCCCCTTTCGTTCTATCACTCTTCGAATGAGTGCGTTGCTACCTGCGACCAATTATTTTTCTGGATGATCTCTAAGGATGGGTTTTCAGTCTCAAATTCTACAAGTAAGGTTAGAAAGCCATTTACGTTATTGTCCACGTCGCTCGGATTTAACCAGCCCATCTCGCACTCTTCACAGTGCAAGTATAATTTTTCATTAGTAGTGTCATGGGTGATAATTAGCCTTCCTTGCTTGCAGGCCGGACAGTTTTTGTACCAGTAATATTTTTCCATTTTTATTCCGCAGGATAAGAGGTGATTATTTTGTTGGTTTCAGGGACTAGCTTCATTTCAAGATTGTAAAATAATTTGCCTAAATTGGCCTCGCCACCTCCAGAACGACCGACCATTTTTCCCATCGGTACTTTTAATGTCCCTGTCGCGTCCGGTTTAATTCCATCTGCTTGGGCTTTCCTCCAAGCCTCGTTGGTCACATCGACTCCATCACCATAGAAAACCCCATGTTGAGGCTTGGCGGGATTATCGACATTGTGAAGTTGAACATGATCTACTCGGCTTTGGCCTTTGTACTTCCCTTTCGCGGGTACGACGCTTTTCCAATCTAGATCCTCAGCAGGTGCTGGAGCAACGGGTGATGACTCGGCGACCGAACTAGCAGTTGAGTCATTGACTCCATTCCCAGCATTGCCTGGACAACCACTACTCAACCCCAACGGATCCACCCACCCCGTAGGGTTAGGCACGTACTGGTAGTTGTTCAACCCACCCGCAAGCTTGATCGGATCCGGTGTCAGGAACCGCCCGGTCCCCGGATTGTAGTAGCGATTCCGGTTGTAGTGTAAGCCCGTCTCCGCATCGAAGTACTGCCCCTGAAACCGCAACGGGTTGTCGATTTCGGCGACGTCCAATGCGGCAACGTTGCCATAAGCGCGGTACTTGGCCGACCACACGATCTCGCCACTGTAGTCAGTAAGCTCCTGCGGTGTACCCAGATGATCGAGCTGATAGTAAAACGGCGTCGCCTTCATTGGGCCTTCGCCATCCAACATCACCAGCGGTCTGAAGCTAGCCGGCTCATAGATGTAAGTGCGATAGCGGTTATCAGCGCTTTCGGCGATCAGGCGTTCGCCTTGCCACAGGAATTCGGTGGTGCTGCCATCGACGGTTTTTTCGATACGCCTGCCGAAGGCATCGTACTTATAGGACGCGGCATTGCCGCCCGGCAGGCTGGCACCAATCAAACGGTGCTGGCAGTCGTAACGGTATTCGGTGACGAGTTTCTGCCCTGTGCCACGACGTTCGCGGGTCAGGTTGCCGTAGGCGTCGTAGTCTTAGTGGCGGTCGCCCTGCATCAGCAGGCGGTTGCCTTTGATGTTGGCCAGGTGTGCGGTGGGTTGGTCGCCTTGGCCCAGCAAGTTGCCGGCAGGGTCGTGGGCGAAGCTTTCCGGGGTGCTGCCACGGACGTTGATCAGGCGGTCGAGCGGGTCGTAGTGGTAGCTGCGATTGCCTTTGCGACTGTCATCGACGGCAGTGAGGTTGCCATTGGCGGCGTAAGCGTAGCGACGGTGGAACAGATTGCGCTCCTGCTGGCTGGCGCTGTGCGCCTGCAATCGACCTTGTTCGTCGTACTGGTATGACAAAAGGGGACGGATTTATTTTTCTCGTGAAAATAAATCCGTCCCCTTTTTGCCCTTTTTGCCGTCGCCTTTTTGCCCTTTTTTGTCCTTTCACGCTTTTTCACAGGTTAAACTCAGTCCAACGGATATTCACATGACCAGGGTGGAGTGAATAGCTCTGGATTGATATCGTTCTTTTGAAGGAAGGTGTTTATTTCTTCTTCGGATTCTAGTGTTTGGCAGTTTATGATAGTGGTGTCGCTACTTCCGATACTATCTCTGGTTTCAAGTGCGTGTTTTGATATTGTAAATTCTATTGCGACATATTTTGAGTTTTTTGCGTCTTCTAGGAATTTGTAATAGAACTCACCCGGGAATCGATCTGTGAAGTTAAGGTGATATACCGCGTATATAGCAATCCATCTCCGTAAGGACTCGTCATTTGTAGGGAGTTCTTGCGCGATTTCTGTATAAGATTTCGCTTCCAGTCCCCACCAAACTTTTCGCGGGATGATTTTTTGATTTTTCATTTTTGCCCCTCAAACGGGTTTGGCCAGTATATTCGAATTGCTTCACCTTTGACGGGGTGTAGTTGCAAGTGCGGGCTATCACCATGAGGGTCACTAGGGTCGTGGTTCGCCATTGTTACTTTCCTGGTTTTTATGTCGGAAACAGGTGTGTCGTCCCAGTGATAGTATTTTTCAGGTTCCTTCACCTTCCTGAAGTGTGTTTTAGCAGTGGCCGAATTAAAATCATCGGCGTTTCTATAACCTTGTCCAACATATTTGCCTAAAAATAGCTCTTCAGCCTCTGCTCTGCTGTTAACGGTAACAGAGGTCGCACCCCGATCAAGTGCCTCTGATGCTCTTTTTACAGATGGACTTGACCAAGGAATATCTGGAACTGGCGGCTCTTTGGTCTCGACCTTAGCTTTACCTGCCGGGTTTACCGAAGGTTCTGGCTTGCCCCCAGCCCCAGGACACCCATTCAACCCCAACGGATCCACCCACCCCGTAGGGTTAGGCACGTACTGGTAGTTATTCAACCCACCCGCAAGCTTGATCGGATCTTGTGTCAGGAACCGCCCGGTCCCCGGATTGTAGTAGCGATGCCGGTTGTAGTGTAAGCCCGTCTCCGCATCGAAGTACTGCCCCTGAAACCGTAGCGGGTTGTCAATTTCGGCAACATCGAGTGCGACGAGGTTGCCATAAGCGCGATATTTCGCAGACCACATGATCTCGCCACTGTAGTCAGTGAGCTCCTGCGGTGTACCCAAATGATCGAGCTGATAGTAAAAAGGCGTGGCCTTCAGCGGACCTTCGCCATCAAGCATCGCCAGCGGTCTGAAGCTACCCGGTTCATAAATGTAAGTGCGATAACGGTTGTCAGCGCTTTCAGCGACAAGGCGTTCGCCTTGCCACAGAAATTCGGTGGTGCTGCCATCGACGGTTTTTTCGATACGCCGGCCGAAGGCATCGTACTTATAGGACGCGGCATTGCCGCCCGGCAGGCTGGCGCCGATCAGGCGGTGCTGACAGTCGTAACGGTATTCGGTAACGAGTTTTTGCCCGGTGCCGCGACGTTCGCGGATCAGGTTGCCGTAGGCGTCGTAGTCGTAGTGGCGGTCGCCCTGCATCAGCAGGCGGTTGCCTTTGACGTTTGCCAGGTTCGCGGTGGGTTGATCGCCTTGTCGACTTCGGCGACGTCCAGTGCCGCGAGGTTGCCATAGGCGCGGTATTTAGCCGACCACATGATCTCACCGCTATAGTCGGTGAGTTCTTGAGGTGTGCCCAAGTGGTCGAGTTGATAGTAGAACGGTGTCGCTTTCAGCGGGCCTTCGCCATCAAGCATGGCTAGTGGGCGGAAGGTATCGGGTTCGTAGATGTAGGTGCGATAGCGAGTCTCAGCACTTTCCGCAATCAGGCGTTCGCCTTGCCACATAAACTCCGTGGTTTGACCATCGACGGTCTTGGCGATACGACGGCCGAAGGCGTCGTACTTGTAACTAGCGATGCTGCCGCCGGGCAGGCTGGCGCCGATAAGGCGATGCTGGCAGTCGTAGCGATACTCGGTTACGAGTTTCTGCCCGGTGCCGCGGCGCTCGCGGCTCAGATTGCCGTGAGCGTCGTAGTCATAGTGACGGTCGCCCTGCATCAGCAGGCGGTTGCCTTTGACGTTGGCCAGGTTTGCGGCTTGCTGATCACCTTGGCCTAGCAGGTTGCCAGCCGGGTCGTGGGCGAAGCTTTCCGGGGTGGTGCCACGGACGTTGATCAGGCGGTCGAGCGGGTCGTAGTGGTAATTGAGGTTACCTTTGCGGCTGTCGTCGATGCCGGCAAGGTTGCCATTCGCGTTGTAGGCATAGCGACGGCGGAACAGGTTTCGCTCTTGTTGGCTGACGGTATGCGCCTGCAATCGGCCTTGGTCATCGTATTGATATTGGCTGAGGAGCAGACCTTGTTGGCGTTGCTGTTCGCGGTCGGCGCTGAACTGGTGGGTGGTCAGGCGCGAGCCGTTGAGGTCGATGCTGCTCAGACGGCCACCAGGTTGGTGGCGGTAGTCGAGTTTGCTGCCGTCGGGAAGGCGGCAGTGGCTCAGGTTTCCTTGTTTGTCGTACTCATAGCGCAGCGTGCCCCAACCTTGGTGTTCGGTGACGAGGCGGTTTTGCAGGTCGTACTCGTAGGCGAGGGGCCAGTTGCCGTCGTCGACGTTCACGAGGTTGCCGTGAGCGTCGTAGCTGTAGTGAATCTCTTCACCGTCAGGCAGGGTTTTTACCAGCGGGCGACCAGCCGAGTCGCGTTGGTACTCAGTGACTAGCTCGCTGCCGTCGTCGCCTAATTCAGTTTTCTTCAGCAGTTGGCCGTTAAGGTCATATTCGTAAGCAGTACGCCGACCGTCGAAGCCGGTTTCCTGCTGGATCAGGCCATTTGCATAGTAGTCAAGGTGATACAGCTCGCCGCGTTCGTTTTCGATGTCGCTGAGCAACAGACGCGGGTTGTCGTAGCGGTAGCGCAGTTGGCTACCGTCCGGGTTGATACGACGGCTGACCAAGTGCAGGCCATCGGCATACTCATAACGGGTGATGCGACCCAACTCATCGCGTTCAGCGGTAACACGACCGTACGGATTGTAGGTAAACGCGCGAGTGGCGCCGCCGGGTAGGGTAATTTGTGCCAGGCGGTTGGCAGCACCCCATTGGTATTGGGTGACGCCTCTTTCGTCCTGACGAGTGATCTGCCGACCCAGTGCGTCGTAGCGATACTTGCGCTGACCGCCGTCCGGCAGCTGCTCTTCGATCAACTCGCCCAGATTGTTCCAGCCCAGATTATGGCGACTGCCGTCGGCGTGACGGATCTGCAGCAAACGGCCTTGTCCGTTGTAGCTGTATTGAGTGACGTTACCGTCAGGGTCTGTTTGTTGGGTGATGTCACCTTGGATATTTCGCTGGTATCTCCAGATTGCTTCGTCACGCCGGACGAGTGTTACAAAACCGTTGCTGTATTCGTATTGGGTCGGCGCGTCTTCTGGCGGAATGACTGCTTCCAGGCGTCCTGCTTCGTCGTACTGAAACTCTGTGATCGCTCCCAGTGGGTCTTTCTCGGCAATCAACCGACCTTTGTCGTCGTATGCTTTGAGATGTTCGGCACCGTCCGGCTCGACTTTGCTGATCAGTCGGGCTTGATCGTCGTGGGTGTAGATTTCCTCACTGCCGTCGGCATTGGTAACGGTGACGCTACCTTTGTCATCCCAGACGTAACGGGCGTCCATCTGCGAAAAGTTCGCCCAGTGATGGATGCAGCGTGACGATTTTCCTTCGTTTTCCCACTCCCAGAAGAAGCTGGCACCACCGGCCAGTTGTCGTTCAAGAATGACGTGCTTTTCATCGTAGGCGTATCGCTCGCTCTCACCGGCGGCATTCTTCGCTTCAACCAAGTGATGTTGTTCGTCATAGCGATAACTAACTAATGTCTGGATGGTGCTCCATGCATCTTCCAGATTGTCTGCCGGGCTGAACTGCTGGTAATCGATGCCAGCTATATGTTTGCGGTCGTAACGCAACAGCAAGGCACGACCGGAACCGTTATCCACACGCTTGATACGCCCATGAATGTCACGAGTGATGTGCAGGCGGTTGCCGTATTTGCCGCTGATAGCAATTAGCGTGGCGCCCTTGATGTTGTAGCGGAAGTGGTAGAACAGCGTTTGATCGCCAGACTGGGACAGAATCAGTTCAGATGGATCGTCACCGATGTAAATCGCCGCTTTGGACAAGCTATTGGTGATGGCTGGGCGTTGTTCGCTCGGGAGGGGAAAGGTCGTTACGCGGTTTTCATGATCCGTCCAGACAACCTCGTCGCTGTTTATCTCCACTCGCTGCGCTAGTGCATGGCTCCAGCCATAGCCCAAACCGCAATCGATTTCCGCAGCACTGGTGCGATAAAGTCGAGTCCATTCAAATGGAAGGAGGCCATTGAGTTGACCATCGGTGAGTGTGAGTAACTCTTCGCCGGTGACCATCGAAACCGGGCAGCCGTTTACGCAGGTTTCACGGGTGCACGCGACATTTTTGTCATCGTGGTTGGTTGATTGCTTGGAGTTGTCGTCCAAATGTTCCGAGGTATGATCACCGGGTGGTTGGCGACCATGCCGGAGTCTTGCTGGTAGGCCACGGGGTCGAGTTTCGGGAACACCGTCTGGTCATCGCCGAACACCAGTTTGTGAGCCGTGGCGCTGTGCTGGAAGTGGTAGTGGATACCTTCTTCCTCGCACAGGCGCTGGATGAACTGCAGGTCCGATTCATCGTATTGAACGCAGTAGAGGCGCTCGGGATAAATCGCCCCGACTTTGAATTCGTAGGTGTTGCTCTGGATGCCGTGCTCTTCGAGGACCTTGCCGATGATTTTCGGCACGCTGAGGTTCTGGAAGATGCGCTGGTTGATGCGGTGCGCCAGGTAGGACAGTTGCGGACGCAGGGTCACCGCGTAGCGGGTCAGGCGTTTGCCGGAATCACCCTGAGCGGCGCGGTAGATCTGGCCATGAATGCCGCTGCCATCAGGCGAGAGCTGCAAAAAGGCCGTTTTGTGCAGCAGGGTTTCGAGGTCCAGGGACGGCTGCTCACTGACCAGTTCCACCTCAAACACGAACGGTTGGCTGATCGCCTCCCGACCTTGCAAGGCCAACACCTGTAAATCGCAGGAGAGGCCTTCGATAGTCAGGGCAAAGTGAGTCTGATTGGCCGGCGCGAACATCCCTTGTTCCTCGTGCAGTGCTGCGGCGTGCGCCAATAGCCGGAAAGGCCTCGGCAGACGCAAAAATTCTGGAAGGGCGAAAACAACATCGACCAGCAGAGCTGGCCGATGCTTTAGACGGTCGGCCTGATTCAGGCGACCGGCAGACGCCAGTCATCGGAACCCGAAGTACCGGATACTTCGTGGGTCCAGGTGATTTTGCGGTAGGTGAACTGCACTTCTTCCAGGTGCGTGAAGTGCGAGTTCGACGGGTCCTGGCAGTTGTGCATTTTGTTGTTGATGGCGACGATGATCGCGTCTTCCAGTTTGGTGGTGTAGTAGTGCTCTTGGGTACCTTGAGCCGAAGTGCGATACCACTGGATAACGATTTCGCTCATGCGCTCGCCAGAGGTCAAAGCCGCTTGCAGCAGTGGCGAGGACTTGTCGTAGACTTTGGTGATAACCACTGGCTTGTGCACGCGCTGACCGGTCGGTTGGCCGGATTGCGGGTCACGCGGGATGATCACGTCGTGGCTGAAAGCCTGAACCATGACCTGGTCTTCGTGACCTTCCTGGTAGGTGTTGCCAACCGAGTCGGCGGTGAACGCGCCGGCAGTGATCAGACCTTGCTTCTCGCCAGTGACGGACATGTACGCTGGTGTTGCCATGGATGAGCTCCTTGCTAAAAAATTAAGAGTGCCCGGGAGGCTGTATCGCCCGGTGGGTGCCAGACACTTATCAAGGTCCGTGCCAGGAGCAGTGAAAGTCATGTAGATCAAGGAGTTAGGGGCGATTTTCGGTTGCTGAAAGATTTGTCGACGTAGATCCCTGAGGAACGTGCGCAATAACTTGCACACCATTGCGCAACTTCTTGCGCACTTGGCTGGAGTGCCCACCTGGCCGGGCGATCAGCATTTATGTAGGAGCTTTCTATAGGATAGGTGCGCAACTTCTTGCGCATAACGGCGTTGCGCCACCCGTCAAAGACAACCCGCATCCGGTGCAACGAATCGACCGGCCGCAGGGTCCATAAAAACAGCGCCGCCGAGCGTTCCGAACAACCCTGAACCGGAGTGAGAACGACATGAAAATCCTGATGGTTTTAACGTCCCACGATCAACTGGGTGACACGGGTAAGAAAACCGGCTTCTGGCTGGAAGAATTTGCTGCGCCGTATTTCGCCTTCAAGGACGCCGGTGCTCAACTGACCCTGGCTTCGCCCAAGGGTGGCCAACCTCCGCTGGACCCCAAAAGTGACGAGCCGGACGCGCAAACCGAGGCCACTGATCGGTTTAACAAAGACCCTGCCGCTAAATCCTCATTGGCCTCTACTGCGCTGCTCAACAGCGTGAGAGTCGAGGATTACGATGCGGTTTTCTATCCGGGCGGCCATGGTCCGTTGTGGGATTTGGCCGAAGACACCTTTTCGATTGCGCTGATCGAGGCGTTTATCAAGGCAGGCAAACCGGTCGCGGCGGTCTGCCATGCACCGGGTGTGTTGCGTCACGTCAAAGGCGCGGATGGTCAACCGTTGGTCAATGGCAAGCGCGTGACGGGGTTTACCAACTCGGAGGAAGAGGCGGTGCAATTGACGAATGTCGTGCCGTTTCTGGTGGAGGACATGCTCAAGGAGAAGGGCGGGATTTATTCCAAGGGCGATGATTGGGCGAGCTATGTACTCACGGACGGATTATTGATCACCGGTCAGAACCCGGCGTCGTCCGAAGCGGCTGCCGAGGCGCTGCTAAGCAAACTCCGCTAAAACACCGCCCTGTAGCAGCTGGCGAAGCCTGCGTCGGCCGGTCCGCGCTCGGGCGTAGCAGTCGTAAAACCGGTAAACACGGTTTATCTGAAAAACCGCACCGTCCGATATTACGACTGCTGCGCCCGAGCGCGGACCGGCCGACGCAGGCTGCGCCAGCTGCTACAAGTGCGCTTCAGATCGCGTGGCCCAACGCGGCATAGCACTCTTCAACCGAACGCCGCTGGGTCTCGGCATACAACCCCAACTCATCAATCGTCGCTCGCCCCAGCGCTTGCTCAAACGCCTGCTGGTTTGAATGCACGCCATAGTGGGTTTGCGCCGCGTCCCCCAGGTTCGACTGGAAAATCCCTGCGGCGCTCACCGGCAGAAAATCCTCATACACAAGCGGTTCAACCCGCAGATAGCCGCCGTCCAGCAAATCTTCCAGCGACAACGATTCAAGCGAATCCGTCGTCTGACCTTTTTCCGTCACGAAGTAGCGGAAGTACGCCAACTCCTGCTGGCGCATGCCTTCGTATGTGTCAGGGAATTCGCCAAAGTGCTGGGTCATCAGGGCGTTGTAGCGTGCGGCATTGGCTTCGTTGGGGAAGTCTTTCAACTCGTCCCGTGCGGCATTGAGCAAACGGTCGTACAGCGCCCGACCTTTAGGTGTCAGTGCGGCGCCGCGTTGTTCGATTTCACCGAAGCGCGCGCTGTGACTGCCACGGGTTTGAGCTTGATCGGTGAAGGCAACCGGTTCGTCCAGCGCCTTGAAACTCGTCTGGCGCAGCAGGATCGGGCACTGACGGCGGGGAGGGCCTTCGATCACCGCTTTGGGGGTGATGCCATGGGCCGGCATCTGCGCCTGGACGATGTCGATGTCCAGTGTGCGCGGCGTCAGGTGGTTGATGTGCGGGCCTTTGAAGGCCACGACGTCGGCGATCAGGCGATGCTGCGCGCTGAGTTTCTGGTATTGCTCGGCAGTGACGGTGGCGCTGTGGTGCCAGCGGAAGGTTTCCAGCGCCTGTTCGACGAAGTCCTGCGCCTCGTCTTCGGTAAGGCCGCCCTCGATTTCAGCACGCTCGATCAGGGTCAGCGCTGTCGGGGTAAAGATCTGGCGTTTATCCAGCACCGACTGAGCGAACGCGCGCAGTTCCAGGTCTTCGATCAGCTCCAGGCGCAACAGTGAGGTGAACACGCGAAACGGGCTGACCTGCAACGCCGCTTCGTGCACCGCGCGAAACGCCGTGGAATGCACTGGCACACCGGCCGGGGTCAGGTCGTAATAACCCACCGGTTGCATGCCCATCACCGCGAACAACCGGGCGAGGGTAGCGAGTTCTGTGGCGGTGCCGACGCGGATGGCGCCGTGACGCTCAAGGTCCAGGCGCTCTATTTCGCCGGTGCTGTTCAACTGACGGGCGATCTGCGGGTCGTTGTCCAGCACGTATTGGTTGGTTTGCTCCACCAACTCCATCAGCGCGCCGTACAACGGCACTTCTTCGCGGTACATGTCGGACATCGCTTTGGAGAAGCGTTGGCGGATCAGGTCAGGGCTGACGAAGCGTGGTTGGCTCATGAAAAAAATTCCTGGCGCGGTGACGTAAAGGATGTGCGAAAAGATCGCAGCCTTCAGCGCCGCCGACAAACGAAGATTCTTACGAACTTCATTCTGCCAAGGACTGCTCGCACAAGAAGACCTGTAGCAGCTGCCGAGCAGCGCGAGGCTGCGTTCGGTGCGGGCCGTGTTGTAGGCGGTTGTTATAGGTGGGAGCGGCTTTCCGTGCGCAGCGATCCCAGGAACTCCCGATACAGTCGTGCGGTATTCGCCGGCTGTTCGACCATCGGCATGTGGCCACTGTGATCCCAGATATGCACCCGCAGATCGACGATGCCTTTGCTCCACACCGCCACGCTGCTGACGTCGATCAAACGATCCTTGTGCCCCCACAGCAACAGCGCCGGGCACTTGATGTCGGCCAGTTTCGGTTCCATCGGCGGGCTGGCGCGAAAATCATTGAAGATTTCTTCCAGTTCATCGCGGCTTTTTTCATAGCGATGGGCAATGGCGTCCAGCACCACGCGGGGCACCCACGGCGGTTCGGCCATGGTCATGGCGTAGAAGTATCGAAACTCTTCCCGAGAATGAATCAGAAACGGGTTGTGCCCCTTGGCCAAATGCCGCTCCAGATCGCTGGCTTCGGGCGCCGTGACACCGGCCGGATCGATCAGCGCCACGGAAGCAATCCGGTCCGGGTACGTGGCCGCCAGCCACGCCGCGATGTAACCGCCCATTGAGTTGCCGATCACATGCACCTTCTCGACCCCGCAGACATCCAGCAACTGGATCATGCGCTTGGCTTGCAGCGGGATGTCATAGCCGCCGCCGGCCTTGAACCCGGTTTCGCCATGCCCGGCAATGTCCGGAATGATCACCCGATAATTACCGACAAAGTGCCGGGCAAAGCGCAGCCACAGATTTTTGTCGGCGCTGTAGCCGTGCAGCATCAGCACGCTGCTGGACGCCTCATACGGCCCGCCTTGCCAGGTCGAGACGGTCATCTCGTTAATGGGCACGATGATTTTGTGCAGCCGATACAGCTTGGCTTCAATGGCCATGCTCAAGTCATACAGCCAATAACCGATGGCCGGATAGTTCAACCAGCTCCAGGCCACGACAACCGCGATGATGACAACGAATAGAAGCATCGTATGACTTCCTTTTACGTGATCAGGACAGGATGTGGTCGGCGGGTTTCAAGGCCCGGGTCAATCGGTGATAACTGAAACTGAACCCCGGAAACATGGCAATCACATGACCGCTCTTGCTTTGGTACCAACTGTGGCACCCTCCGGACTTCCATACGGTGCGCTCCATCTCACGGTGGATCATTTCAGTGTAGGTACGTTCCGCTTCGGCGCGAACTTCAATGCTGCGTAAACCCTGTGCTTTTAACGTACGGATACAGTCGAGGATGTAATTCATCTGCGACTCGATGATGAACAGCGCCGAGGTGTGGCCGATGCCGGTGTTGGGGCCGGTGACGATGAACAGGTTCGGGAAGTCCGGCAGGCTGGTGCCCAGATAGGCCCGGGGATACTGTGCCCAGACGTCCTTGAGTTGCGTGCCGTGTTTGCCGGTCACCGGGTAGGAAATCACCCCGTCGGTGGCGTCGTAACCGGTAGACCAGACGATCAGGTCGAGGTCGATGTGCTGGCCATCCTGAGTGACGATGGCGGTTTCATCGATAGACGCAACGCCCTGCTCGCGGCTGTGCAGGGTGACGTTGCTACGGCCGAGCGTCGGGTACAGGGTGCTGGAGACAATTACGCGCTTACAGCCGATGGTGAAGTCCGGCGTCAGTTTTTTACGTAATTCGGGGTCTGGAACCTGACGCTTGAGGAAGCGCAGGGCATGTTGCTGGACCAAGTGCACGGCCGGTTTCGAGTATTTGAAGGCAATCACCCGGGTTTCGAACTGCCAGTAGATCATCCAGCGCAGCAGTTTGTAGGCCGGTTTCAGGCCCAGCAGCCAGCGCTGGAATGGGCCAAACGCGCGGTCGGCCCTTGGCAGTACCCAGTGGGGCGTGCGTTGAAACACGTGCAGGTGGTAGACGTCCGGGGCAATCGCCGGGATGACCTGTGCGGCACTGGCACCGCTGCCAATGATGGCCACGCGCTTTTGCCGATAATCGTAGGAATGGTCCCAATTGTTGGTGTGAAAGGTCTTGCCCTGAAAGCGTTCCATGCCCTCGAAGTGCGGGACGACCGGTTGGCTCAACGGGCCCGTCGCGTTAATTAGAAACTGCGCGTAATACGTGCCTTTGGCGGCGGTGTGCACGGCCCAGCGTTTGCTGGCGTCATCCCATTCGATCCGTTCGACATTGGCTTGCAGTTCGACCTTGTCGCGCAGGCCGAAGTGTTCCACCACGTACTGGGTGTAGCGGTGCAGTTCCGCTTGTTCGGCGAACATTTGCGTCCAGCGATAGGGCGCAAAAGACAGCGAATACAGCGGCGAGGGCACATCCACCGCCGCGCCGGGGTAGGTGTTCTGGCACCAGGTGCCGCCGAAAAAGTCCCGCCGCTCCAGCAGGCGAAAATCGTCAATGCCGGCCTTGAGCAAATTGATCGCCGCGCACTGCCCGCCAAAACCGCTGCCGATGATCAACACTTGAAAATTCTGCATGGGCTTCCTTTTTTATCATTGTTTATTGAACCCTCCCTTCATGTATAGCCAAACATTGACGACTCGCGTGGTGGCAATACCCCGGTATTCAGGCCGCTGGCCGGTGATGGCTATTTAACGTCGCCCTGATAGACTCACAACGCACCTGCAACCCGGTGTTATCAGGTTCCGCACAGCGGCGCAGAGGCCCTATGGGAAATTCGGGAGGAAAAGGACTTTCATTGGCCAGGAGGCTTTATGCATCGCGTACCCTGGGCCTGGCCTTGGGATTGTTGTGCGTGAGCGCGGCGATGTACCCCCTCGACCCGGCGCCGTGGGTTTGGGGGCTGATGGTGTTCAACGGCGTGTTCTGGCCGCACGTCGCCCATCAGTGGGCGCGACGGGCCAAGGTGCCGTTTCACGCCGAGCACCGCAACATCCTGGTGGATGCCTTTATCGGCGGTTTCTGGGTGGCGGCGATGCAATTCAATCCGCTGCCCAGCGCTGCAACGCTGTCGATGATGGCCATGAACAATGTCGCCATCGGCGGCTTGAGATTCCTGTTGGTAGGCTTTGTCGCGCAGATTCTCGGGATGATGGTTGGAGGGCTGGTGTTTACCCCGACGTTCATCCCGTCGACGACACCGTTGCAAATGTTCGCCTGCATGCCCCTGCTGATTGTGTATCCCTTGACGCTGGGCTGGCTCTGCTTTCGCCAGGCCACCACCCTGGGCCGACAAAAGCGCGAACTGCTGGCCCTGAGCCGCACCGACAGCCTGACCGGCCTGCTGAACCATGGCGCCTGGAAGGACCAACTGGAAATCGAATTCCAGCGTTGCAAACGCCAGCAGCAGGGCGGGGCGATTGCACTGATCGACATCGACCATTTCAAAATCATCAATGACACCTACGGCCATGTCGCCGGGGACATTGTGTTGCGCCACCTCAGCAAAATGCTCAAGCAGAACCTTCGCGCCACCGATGTTGCCGGGCGTTATGGCGGTGATGAGTTCTGCGTGATCCTGCCCGACCTCCCGTTGAACGGTGCCGCCGTGGCGATGGAAGCCTTGCGCGACCGTTTTGCCTCGTTAGGTTACGAGCAGAGTCCGGGGTTGAAAGTCAGTTTGAGTATCGGTCTGGCCGCATTTGACCCGACGCATACCGACGCAACCTTGTGGCTTAACGATGCGGATCAGGCGTTGTATGAAGCCAAGACCACGGGGCGCAATCGGGTGATCTGCCGCAGCAATGGCATGCCTTATCACGAATTGCTCGACTCGGTCTGATTTATCACCTTCAAATCCCTGTGGGAGCGAGCCTGCTCGCGATAGCGGTCGTTCATCCAACATCCCTGCAAGCTGACTCACCGCTATCGCGAGCAGGTTCGCTCTCACAAGAAATCTTCGGCTTCAGGTTCGTATGTGTTCATTCGGTCTTGAGTAAGCGGTGACTCAATTTCTCAGCCGTTGTCTTTGCGATGCTTGAAGCTGCTGCGACTTCGTCGCTGAGCATCTCACTGTTTCTTATTTTTCGATACCTGTCAGATATGACAGTATTCAAGGGTCTATTTCAGACGTTTACTTATTGCGAGTCGAGTATTTTTCTTTGGATCAATAGGACTCGCGTTGAGCTCCTATGAAAAAAAACCACACGCAGAGGTAGAACAGATGACCAGTTCAGAATATGAAGAAAGAGACGCTGTTACTTTCGTTAATGCTGACTTAAGGGGACTCATTGATCCCGAGCTCGCACCCAAAGGCGCCAAGCTATCGCTGAGCCTTGGAGCCGACTGGAGCAGTGGGGCTTTGTTAAACGTTGAGCTTCAATGGTTTTCCACCCTGAACTGCTCTGGGGAGGTTATGGCCAGCACATCGTTTTCAGAAGAATGGAATGGGGATGAACCTGATCCGTATGTTGTGACAATCGAATTGCCGGAAAATGAAAGTGGGCCGCGGGAGGGGTCGATCCTGGCTCAGGTCAGTCTTACCAAAAGTGGCCAGACCTCGGCTTTTCCGAAAAGTTGGGTAAAATATGTACGGGATACTAAAAAGGATCAGATAGAGGCTATGACCAAAGCGGGCTATTGATCGTAGTCTCGACAAATCGTGATTATTGCCGTCGATCTATTGCCATCCAGAGGAGCACAACTTTCGAAGACGTTTCCTACAACGTACCCTGTTGCCGCGTTTCGGTATCGACCCCTATAGTTCGGGCTCGCGGAAAACTCCGCGAACGACCTTGGCCGGTCGGATACAGGAACGTCCAGCTACCAAACACCGTTCAGGCGATAAGCGCCTGAAACATCGTGTTATGGCGGCTGTGCGTGGGACACCTTCGGGTGTGCCGGTTCCTGTACCCGGTCGGCCAACCCGCGTACGGCTGCCACCTTCGTTTGGCCGCGAAACGGTGGTTGCTCAAATTACAGGAGTTACAACAATGCACGACCAAGTAATGCCACGTTTCCTCCCCATCGACACCTACGACGCCGAAAACCCGGTGCTCTTCATCAATACCCACAAAGAACTCAGCGACCTCGCAGCCTGCGCGGCGCATCGCTTCACGGTGGTTCGTGATCTGGCGGACACCTTGTCCAGCCTTGGCCTCAAAGGTATTTCAGACTGTGATCTGACGCGTGTGACCGGGGCCGTGCATCTGCTGATGCGTGAAGGGTGCGCGATACTGGATGTGATTCAGGCGCGGGCGTTGCAGCGGGAGGAGGGGTTCAAGGCTACTGTTTAGCGGTGCGGCATCAAACGCCATCGCGAGCAGGCTCGCTCCCACAGGGGAAGTGTGAACACCGCAAATCCAATGTGGGAGCGAGCCTGCTCGCGATGGGGCCATGACAGGCTATACAGCTAAACCGGCAGAACCATCACTCCTTCACACGCATAAACTCTTCGGCCCAGCGAATGTAATCCTCAGGCTGCGTATAGGTATGCGTCAGCTCCGTAGCGCTCAAATCCGAGGCCTGGGTAAAGATCTGCCGCTGCTCGCGCAAGCTGTCGTACGTCGCCTTGATCGCCGCGAAGTAAGCACCATGACCGTCAATGGTCACCCGCACACCCAGCTCGGCCAGGCGTTTGTCGTCGCGCAGCGCCGGGTTGCCATAGGTGACCAGCATCAACGGCACGCTCAGGTGTTCGGCGATTTTTTCCAGTTGGTCGAAATCCTGCACGCCCACCATGCAGATCCCGTCTGCGCCGGCGGCCTGGTATTGCTGGGTGCGGTTGATGATTTCCTGGACGGGCAGGATGCCGGCGTTGGTGCGGGCGATGATTGCCATTTCCGAGTCAACCCGGGCTTCCAGCGCTGCGCGTATCTTGCCGACGCCTTCCGCGACGCCGATCAGGTCGGTGGATTTACGGCCGAATTGCGCGGGCAGCAAGGTGTCTTCGATGGTCAGTGCGGCGATGCCTGCACGTTCGAGTTCGACAATGGTGCGCATCACGTTGAGCGCGTTGCCATAGCCATGGTCGGCGTCGGCGATGACTGGCAATTGTGCGACGCGACCGATGCGTGTGGCCTGTTCGGCGAACTCGCTAAGGGTGATCAGCGCAAAGTCGGGGGCACCCAGCACCTGCAACGATGCGACGGAGCCGCCCAGAATCCCCACTTCAAAACCCAGGTCAGCGGCAATGCGGGCCGACATCGGGTCGAAGACCGAAGCCGTGTGATAACAGGTGTTGGAAGCGAACAGTTCGCGAAAGTTACGGCGCAAATCTTGATGGGAAAGCCTGGACATACGAGTTCCACCACTGCAATGGGAATGGAAGGGCTTGAGCAAAAGTGTCAACGCCGAAGGAATAAAAGGCTATCACGCGGACGAGGAGGAGATGATGACGAATTAACAATGCTTTAACTCGAATCCTCGGCGCAACGCTAACCCATGTAGATACCGTCTTGAACCTCACCGGGCAATCGCGTTTTGTCAGGCAAATTCCAGACGCAGTCTCGCGTTGCTCGTCAGCTGCTACGGGGAGGGTAGTGAGTCAGAGCTGGTTGCGCGGATTTGTAGCAGCTGCCGAAGGTTCGGGCCGCGTTCGGACGTCCGAGTGCGCAGCACTCGCCATCAGCCGGTTACGCAGCCACAGCCTGCCGCTGTTGATTCAGCAAAGGCACCGCACGCACTGAGTTGCCGGGTTGCAATTGCAGGCGTTTGGCGGTTATGCGGTCGACCACCAGGCTGTTGCCGACCATTCGCGCCTGAGCGGCGGTAATGCGGCAGTTATCCAGGCGGCGGTTATAGATCAGCCACACCGGGGCCTGTTCATCGGGCGTGCCAATAACCAATACCAGCGCCTGGCTGTCGCGTACGGTACGGATGTTCGACACCGGAGCCTCAATCACCGGCCCTGCGTCGAAAATATCGATGTAACCCTTGTGGGCAAAGCCCTCGGCATTGAGGATCTTCATGGCCGGTTCCGTGTTCGGGTGTGCTTTGCCAATCACGGCCTGGGCCTGTTCAGTCAGCAGGCAGGTGTAGAGCGGTTGGCGCGGCATCAGTTCGGCGATGAATGATTTGCTGCCCAGCCCCGACAGGTAGTCGGCGTGGCTGAACGCCCTCTTGAAGAAGTGCCGGCCCAGGCTGTCCCAGAACGGTGAACAGCCCTGTTCGTCGGCACTGCCACGCAGTTCGGCGATGAGCTTTTCGCCGAACATGTGCGGGAACTCGGCCACGAACAGCAGGCGCGCCAGCGACAGTAAGCGACCATTTGTGCCCTGGCGGTGATCGTGGCGCAGAAACAGCGAGCAGAGTTGCGACTGACCGGTCATTTCGTTGTTCAAAAACAAGGTCGGAATCTGCCGCTCAATCCCCAGGTCCGGTGAAGCGCTGACGGTCAGCCCGACCCGGTAGTTGTACCAGGGGTCGCGCAGGCCTACGGCGCCGGCCAATGCACTGATACCGACCACGTGCTGATCGTCATCCTCGAGCACAAACAGGTAATCGGCATCCGCACGCTCGACCTGTTCGGCGAACGTGCGCTGGGCCCAGCGCAATCGATGAGCCAGGCGTTCCTCGTTGGCCGGCAGGGTGGTGAACCCGGGGCCGGCTTGTTGCACCAGATCCATCAAGGCGGGCAGGTCGGTGACACTCACCGGACGGACAATCATGATGCAGCTCCTTCTTCGCACCTGTTCGGGCACTGTCGTTGGGCGCGGGGCCGGGTGATGCTCACAGGGCGATCAGCCGGATCGGGCTGCCATCGGTCACGTTCAGGGCTACGCACATGGCGGCGCTCAACCCCACCGGCTGCCCGGTTTGAACATCCAGTTCGGCGACAATCGCTCGATATCCCTTGAGCGCGTCATTGCTGACCAGGTAGCGTCCCCGCGCGTCAATGGACGAACCGGTCTGCACCGTGGCGGTTACGCTTTGGGCGATGGAGAGCACGTTCGAGGTGCGCGCATACAGGGTCGGGCCACCGTCGAACAGGTCGATGTAGCTGTTGGTTTCAAATCCTTCGCGCTCCAGAATATCGAAGGCCTCCTGACCGTCGGGGTGAATCCGGCCGATACAGGCCTGCGCCGCCTGGGGCAGCATCGGCACGTAGATCGGGTACTGCGGCATCAGTTCGGCGAGGAAGGTCCGGGTTTCCAGGCCGCACAGTCGTTCGGCTTCGGCATAAGGCAAGTTGAAAAAGTGTTTACCCAGTGCATCCCAGAACGGTGATTGCCCGTCAGCGCTGCTGTAGCCGACGATTTCGGTGATCACCGCTTCGGCAAAACGCTGGGGATGGGCAGCGATGAACAGCAACCGCGCCCGTGACAGCAACTCCGAAAATGCCGTGCGCACCAGCGGGGCGTCGATGTGAAAGCCGCGCAGCAAGGTGTGATCCTTGAGGTCCTGGCATAACGACAACGCCGGGACGCCATGCTCGATGTTCAGCTCCCGGGAGGCGCTGGTGAAGTGGCGGTTGCGCAAGCTGTAGAACGGCTCGTTGAAACCTGCGGTGGCGAGGATTTCCGAGCACCCGACGAGGCGCCGGGCCGTCAGGTCCTCTAGTACGAAAAAGTAATTCTCGGGGCCATGTTCCTCAACGCCTTTTTCGAATGAGGCGCAGGAGTCGACAATTCTGCGACGCAGGCGCTCGGTGTCGTCTGGCAATGACGTGACACCTACCAGACTGTCGCGTGCCAGTTGTTGTAGCTGGGGCAGATCGGTTAATTCGACTGGGCGTAAGACCAGCATGGCTGCACTCCTGTATCAAATGGTTCGGTGTTGTGCACCGAACCTGACTATCACTGTCGGGTTCCACGCTTGTAAGCAGCGGTCGCCTGATTTGTTGTCAGACGCCCGCCTTTTTCTTGTCAGCCGTTGCTCCCCACGTTGATGGTCCGTTGAGGAGTGTTGTGTTTCGCAAGGTCAGGCAGTGAACAGTACCACCCGTGCGTATCGATTCCTGACGACGCTGGTCAAGCGCGAGGTTCGCGATGGTTTGCGGCAAATACCGGGTGAAGAAGCTGCTAAAGCGCCCGCCGGAGCAACTGTTGAAACAGTATTTCTGTAGCGAACTCTATAAGTCTAGTCATTTTTTTGGTGGTATTTCGATCCCCAAAACGGCGCGAAACCGGCGTGTTAAAGCGGCTACATGGAAATCGACAGCGCTTGTAGGCTATCGCCCATAATCGCGTCAGAGATTGCCTGTATTCATCGATCTATCGGGCCTGCAAGCGGTGAATGCCGATTAAAACGAAACGCCCTGAAACGCGCTTCTTGCGGCACAATTGGGCAATTATCTGCGGCGTGTTGCCGTTTTTTGTTTCAACGACAGGGTGATCATCTGTGCAAGCAACCCGTTTGACTCTGATTTGTCATGGGCGAACCGTCGCACAGAAATTGGCGCGTTTTCCTACAAATGAACCGTTGGAAATGGATTGGCAGTCTGCGCACGGTTCGCGTCGTCACGCGTTTAAAGGGACGCCGCGTTTACTCTGCGGACCGGAATTGCGCACCCGGCAAACAGCCGCCTTGTTTGGCGAAGAAGTTGAAGTCGTGGCGGCGTTGAGCGATTGCGACTTTGGACAATGGCGTGGCGTCTCCATCAATGACTTGCAAACATCACAAGCCGATGCGCTCCAGGCCTGGCTCGATGACCCGACTTCGGCAACCCATGGCGGTGAATCGGTGGTGCAACTGGAGCAGCGTGTGGCGCAGTGGATGAAAACCCTTGAGGCGACCCCGGGGCACATTGTAGCGATCACCCATCCGTTTTTCATACGCGCCGCGCTGATGCAGGTGCTGCAGGGAGCGGCGTTCAACCAGATCGATGTTGAACCGTTGTCAGCCATTGAGTTGCGGTTCACCGGGCGCTGGCGCCTGCGATTGCTCGGCAATGATGCCTAAGGAGGGCGGTGATGAGACAACTGCTGGTCATCGGCATCGGCGCCGGCAATCCCGACTACATCACGATGCAGGCCGTGAAGGCGCTGAACCGTGTCGATGTGTTTTTCCTCATGGACAAGGGCCAGAGCAAAGACTCACTGATCGACCTGCGGCGCGAGATCTGCGAGCGCTATATCACCGGTCGCGACTACCGTTTTGTTGAAGCCCAAAGCCCCGAACGTGAGCGCGGTGCGGTGGACTACACGACCAGTGTCGAAGACCTCAACCTTGCCAAGCAGTTGTCCTTCGAGCGACTGATCAACGAGCAAATGACCGACGACCAGTGCGCCGGTTTCCTGGTGTGGGGCGATCCGTCACTGTACGACAGCACTATCAGGATTTTGCAGGCGATCCTCGCCTCGGGCCGTTGTGCGTTCGAGTTTGAGGTGATCCCCGGCATTACCAGTGTCCAGGCATTGGCGGCGCAGCATAAAGTGCCGCTCAATCGCATCGGTCGCTCGATAGAAATCACCACCGGGCGACGGCTGGCGGCGGGGCAGGTGAGTGATGCCGACAGTGTGGTGGTGATGCTGGATGCGCAGGATGCCTACCATCAGGTGGCGGATCAGGAGACCGAGATTTACTGGGGGGCTTATTTGGGCACGCCGGATGAAATCCTGATCAGCGGCAAGCTTAAAGATGTGGCGGATGAGATTGAGCGGGTGCGCAAAGCGGCTCGATTGGCGAATGGGTGGATTATGGATACCTATTTGCTGCGTAAGCCCTGAAGACCACCTCAAATGGCAGCCTCGGCCCCACGCCCGAACCGCTCCCGATACACCGACGGCGGCACCCCCACCACCCCGCGAAAAGCCACCCGAAAACTCTCCACGGATCGGTACCCGCACCGCTCGGCGATTTGATCTGTGTTGTCGCGGGTGCTCTCCAGCAGCTCCCGGGCCCGGGCCAGTCGCTCATGCTGCAACCACGCTTTGGGCGGCATCCCGGTGGCTTCTGTAAACCGGCGCAGAAACGTCCGTTCACTCATCGCCGCTTCGCTCGCCAGTTCGCGAACCTCCAGCGGTTCGTGCAAGCGTTCGCGCGCCCACTGCATGACCCGTGACACATCGCTGCGCGGCGTCGGGCTGACCGGTGTCGGAATAAACTGCGCCTGGCCGCCGGTGCGTTGCGGCGACATCACCAGCCGTCGCGCCACCGAGTTGGCCACTTGCGTGCCGAAATCCCGCGCCACCAGGTGCAAGCAGGCATCGATCCCCGCCGCGCTGCCAGCCGAGGTGATCAGTTGACCGGAATCGACATACAACACGTCCGGGTCCACCAGAATGTCCGGAAAGCGTTCGGCCAGTTCGGTGGTATAGCGCCAGTGGGTGGTGGCGCCGTGTCCGTTCAACAAACCGGTCGCCGCCAACACAAACACACCGGAGCAGATCGACAGCAATCGCGCACCCCGGGCATGGGCCTGGCGCAGGGCGTCGAGCAAATGGTCGGGCACCGGTGCATGGCGGTCGCGCCAGCCCGGAATGATGATGGTCCGGGCGTGTTCAAGCAGTTCCATGCCGCCATCGGCCAGCACCTGAATCCCGCCCATGGCGCGCATCGGCCCCTGGTCCACGGCGACAATCCGGTGTTCGTACCACGGGAAGTCGAACTCCGGTCGCGCCAGGCCGAAGATCTCCACGGCGATGCCGAACTCGAAGGTACAGAGGCCGTCGTAGGCCAGAATCGCGACCAATCCAGGGGAGGGCTGCATTTGGCGGAAAGTTCCCGGTGAGTGTCTTGTGCGCCACTGTAGCGGCAAGTGGCGGGTGCATAAAGTCTTCTCACACCCACCCGCACTTTGGAGTACAGCCCATGACCAGCCTGGTTCGAGAAATTCCCGCCGCCCCTTCGGCCATCGCGCTGATGCATTTCAGCAACCGTCTGACCTTTGAAACCGACTGTTCCGACGTCCACGGCAGTCAACAGGCCGGCGAGGTGGATTTTGTGTTGGTGGATGTGCGCGGTCCGTTGGCGTTCGAACGGGGCCATGTACCGGGCGCAATCAACATTCCGGGGCGGTTGCTGACTGCTGAAAGTCTGGCCGCTTACCCGAAAAGCAGTGTGTTCGTGGTGTATTGCGCGGGCCCGCATTGCAACGGCGCCAACAAGGCCGCAGTGAAACTCGCGGCGCTGGGTTACCCGGTCAAGGAAATGATCGGCGGGGTAACCGGGTGGCTGGATGAAGGGTTTGAGTTGAGTACGCGGGTACCGCGTCCCGCCAGCGCCGTCGTTGGCTGCGAATGTTGATCAACTGTGGCGACTGGCTGACGCAACGGTCCACCATCTATCCAGTGTCGCCTGCACCCGTCATAAACGGCGGGATAGGTGGCGCTGTCCTGTTCTGTCGGAGATAACGGTGATCCGCGTCACCTTTATCCGTTTCTGTCGTTTTCGCGTGTAGGTTTTGTCTGAAAATAGGGCTTGTCCTACAGTCTTTGCACCGCCGTGGCGCACGCTTCAAGGGGCTCTATTGCATGGGCTACTTTTCTATAAGTATTTGTCGCTTAAACACAATTTGCCTGCCGGCAGCCACTCTAGACTGCCGGCCACTTCGGTTTTCACCGGCCGAAAGCCAATCGTAAGCTGCCAATAAAAGCCTCCGCACACAGGAGTTATAAATGAAAAAGCTAGTGATGTTCGGTGCCCTGGCACTGTCGATGTTGTCCCTGACCGCTGTGGCCGAAGACGCCAAGCCGATCCGCATCGGCATCGAAGCCGGTTACCCGCCATTCTCGATGAAAACCCCTGACGGCAAACTGACCGGTTTCGACGTGGACATCGGCGATGCGCTGTGCGAGCAGATGAAAGTGAAGTGCACGTGGGTCGAGCAAGAATTCGACGGCCTGATCCCGGCGCTGAAAGTGAAGAAAATCGACGCGATCCTGTCGTCCATGACCATCACCGACGACCGTAAAAAGAACGTCGATTTCACCATCAAGTACTACCACACCCCCGCGCGCTTCGTGATGAAACAAGGCTCCGACGTCAAGGACCCGCTGACCGAACTCAAAGGCAAGAAAGTCGGTGTGCTGCGCGCCAGTACTCATGACCGCTTCGCCACTGAAGTGCTGGTGCCGGCCGGGATCAACCTGGTTCGCTATGGCTCGCAGCAGGAAGCCAACCTGGATATGGTCTCTGGCCGCGTTGACGCGCTGCTGGCCGACTCGGTCAACCTGGACGACGGTTTCCTGAAAACCGACGCCGGTAAAGGTTTCGTGTTCGTAGGCCCTGAGTACAACGATCCGAAGTACTTCGGTGGCGGCGCCGGCATTGCCGTGCGCAAGGGTGATACCGCGCTGGCTGACCAGTTCAACACCGCTATCACCGAAATCCGCGCCAACGGCAAGTACAAGCAAGTGCAAGACAAGTACTTCAAGTTTGACGTTTACGGCGAGTAATCACGCCGTTCAAAAAAATGGCAGCCGTTGACGCGGTTGCCATTTTTTTTGTGCATTCTCCCTAGCAACAGAGAACCCTGGAGTGATTTTCACCGTTCAGGACTCAGGAGTTCACCATGCAACGCATCGACCATTCACTGCCCTGGAGCCACCTGGGCACCGAACGTACCCTCAGCGTATTTCGCTACGGCGTGGGGACACGCAAGGTCTACATCCAGGCCAGCCTGCATGCGGACGAACTGCCGGGCATGCGCACGGCGTGGGAGCTCAAAAAGCGCCTGACCGAACTTGAAGCCCAAGGCCAACTGCAAGGCGTGATCGAACTGGTACCGGTGGCCAACCCGATTGGTCTGGATCAGCACCTGCAAGGCAGCCACATGGGCCGCTTTGAACTGGGCAGCGGCAAGAATTTCAACCGTTCGTTTGTCGAGCTCAGCGCACCCGTAGCCGCGTTGATCGGCGAGCGATTGAGCGACAATGCGCAGGCCAACATCGCCCTGATTCGCCAGACCATGGGCCAGGTGCTTGATGGCTTACCGGCACCGGCCTCGCAACTGGAAGCCATGCACCGCTTGCTGTTGCGCCATGCGTGCGATGCCGACATCACCCTCGATCTGCATTGTGATTTCGATGCGGCGATTCATATCTATGCCTTGCCGCAACACTGGCCGCAGTGGCAATCCCTGGCGGCGCGGTTGAAGGCCGGCGTGGCGTTGCTGTGCGAGGATTCCGGCGGCAGCTCGTTTGACGAGTCGTGCTCTTCGCCGTGGTTGCGTCTGGCGCGGGCGTTTCCTCAGGCCGCCATTCCCCCGGCCAACCTGGCGACGACCCTGGAACTGGGGAGCATGGGCGACACGCGGGTTGGTCAGGCTCAGGCCAATTGCGAGGCCATCCTCGGTTTCCTGGCCGAGCAGGGGTTTATCAAAGGCACCTGGCCGGCGGCACCGAGCGAGTGCTGTGAAGGTATGCCGTTCGAAGGCACCGAGTACCTGTTCGCGCCGCATCACGGCGTGGTCAGTTTCTTGCGCGAGGCCGGTGAATGGGTGGAGCGGGGCGATGCGCTGTTTGAAGTGGTTGACCCTTTGAATGACCGGGTGACCACGGTGCGGGCCGGGACCAGCGGTGTGTTGTTTGCGATTGATCGCGGGCGGTATACGCAACCGGGGTCGTGGCAGGCGAAGGTGGCGGGGCGGGAGCCGATTCGGGTGGGAAAACTCATCAACGACTGAAGATTTTCGCTGTCTTCAAGGGCCTCTTCGCGAGCAAGCCCGCTCCCACATTTTATCGGCGTTGACTCGGTCAAATGTGGGAGCGGGCTTGCTCGCGAAGGCGGCATCAGCAACAACCAAAATCCCCCGGCAGGTTTCACAGTGCTAGGCTCACCCCGAATCCTGATCCCTGTGAAGGAAGCCTCATGCTGAAATTTCTCGCTCTACTGACACTGCTGGCCTCCGCAACGGTCCACGCCCAACCCCCGCTGCAAACCGATCTGCCACTCAAGTACCTGGAACAAACCAACGCGGATACGCAAAACCAGCCGCTGGTGATTTTTCTCCACGGTTACGGCAGTAACGAGCAGGACCTGTTCGGCATCAAGGATGATCTGCCTGCGAGCTACACCTACCTGTCGGTGCGGGCGCCGATGACCCTGGAAGAGGGCAGTTATCAGTGGTTTCGCAAGAAGGGCGAGGGGGCTTATAACGGCGAGACCGACGACTTGAAGACCAGCGGCCAGGTGCTGCAGGATTTCATCGCACAAGCGGCGAAGAAATATCACACCGAACCGGACAAGGTGGTCCTGGTGGGGTTTAGCCAGGGCGCGATCATGTCCTATGAGGTGGCGTTGCGTCACCCCGAGGCGGTCGGCGCGATTGCGGCGCTCAGCGGGCGGATTCTGCCGGTGCTCAAATCCGCGCTCAAACCGGATGAAAAACGCCAGGCACTGGCGATTTTCATCGGTCATGGCAAAGAGGACAACCGCCTGCCGTACAAGGACGGTACAGAGGCAAACAGCCTGTTGCAGAGCATTTCGCTCACGCCTGAGTTTCATGGCTACGAAGGTCTCGGCCACTCCATCAGCGCGGCCGAAGTCGAGGATTTGAACGCCTGGCTGCAGCGCCTCAACCCCTGAGGCTTATTTGCCGGTGACGATTTGTTTAATCAACGTTTCGTGTGCGGCCATGTCACCCGGACGGGAGATGACCTGAACCACGGCCATTCGGTTGCCGGACGCCGCCATCAGCGTGGTACTGAGGGTCATGCCCCCGCCTTGTGTGGCCGTGCTGTCTACCTGCCGCAGCCCCAGCCCGGTCGCTTTTTGCGTCAGGCTCTTTTCGCTGAGTTTGTTGAAGTCGGGCAGGGCCTGGCGTTGTGCCGTGTCGAAATCGGCCACCGTACCGTCGAGAAACGCACCGTCGTTGTCTTTGACCGTGACGTCTTTCGGCAGGTTGTTTTCAGCGGTGATCACCACGGTCTTGGTGGTTTCGTTGGTGTACAGGGTGCCGCTCCCGCCGTCCGGGCTGGCCGGCAGGGTGTCGGCGGTAAAGCCTTTGGGCAGGGTGAACGAGAACTTGCCGTCCAGCATCGAGACTTTCTGCGTGGACGAAGCATTGCTATCAGTGGCCGTGGCAGCCTGTGCATTCAACGCGCCCAGACTGGCAACCGCCATCAGCAACAGGACAACGGCTTTTTTACTCAACAGTGACATGCAAAAAACTCCAGGGATGATCGCGCTTTGAGGGCGATCATCCCATGGACGTTGTGAAGCATTCCAGCGCGGTCGCGGCTTGGCGAGCGTCAGGCCTGGTTTTGCGGGAACAGGTTGCGACGGGTTTCTTCGTCAAACTCGGCCTTGAGCACCAGTGTTTCTTTCAGGCCCTGGGCGCGTTGGGCTGCCGGGCGGGCGCTGATTTCATCGAACAGGCGCTTGACGTTCGGGTACGCCGCCAGGCCGTTCTCGCCGAGGATGTACGGCGCGTAATTGGCCCAGCCCCAGAGTGCCATGTCGGCGATGCTGTAGGTGTCGCCGGCCAGGTATTGATGATCGGCCAGGCGCTGGTCAAGCACGCGGTAGTGACGTTCGACTTCCTTGAGGTAGCGGTTTTTGGCGTAGGGCAGGTCTTGCGGCGCGTGGTGCAGGAAATGCACGGCTTGACCCGAGAATGGCGACAGGCCGGTGGCGATGAACATCAACCACGACAGCAATTGGGCATTGCCGGCAGCGGTGGTCGGCAGGAAACGCTGATGTTTTTGCGCCAGGTGCAGCAGTATGGCCTGGGAATCGAACACCGTGGCGTCGCCATCGACCAGGGCCGGAACCTTGGCGTTCGGGTTGATCGCCAAAAAGGCTGGCAGGTGTTGTTCGCCTTTGAAGGTGTCGACGCCGATCAATTCGTAAGGCGTTTGCAGCTCTTCAAGCAGCAGGGCAACTTTCATCGGGTTCGGCGAAGGGTGGAAAAAGAACTTCATGGTGTAGGCCTCAGTCATTGATGGGTTGTGAACTGAGGCTGATGGTGAGGGAAACCCGTTCGATTGACGTACGAGGTTGTTGCTTTACTCGTTCGATCCTATCGAACGTGTTGCGACAGCGTCGACCGGTCGGGCCAACAGTTGCCGGGTCACCCCGAGCATGGCCACTGACACCGCGACGCCGAGGGCGAACGCACTCAGTCCCCAGTGCGGTAACGCCAGCGCCAACACCAGACAAAACGCCGCGAACGAATACATGCCGGTGGCCGTGGCTCGCAGTAGTGCGGCAGTAAACGCCGGCCCTCGGGTTTGCTGGGAGAACACCGCCATCACGCTGCCCAATACCGGGAACACCGCGAGCAGGCCGCTCCAGCGTTCACCCACGGTGCTGGCCAGCAGCGTGACGGCGAGGGTCAGCAAGGCACCGGCCAGCATGCGCAGCAGCAGTTTGTCGGACTTCGGCGCCGGGCCGGAAACGATGGGCTGCACCTTGGGGAACAGGTAAGGCGCTGCGAGTAGCGCGGTGGCAGCGGCGATGGCCGAGAACAACAGGGACGGCGGGATCAGCGACAGAGTGACAGCCGCCAAGGCCCAAACGGATAGCGAAACCACCAGCGCCAACGGCCAACTGGCGCGTTGGGCGACTTGGGCATAGGTCACGCAGAAGGCAATCATCGCGAACATCGCCGACAATGCGGCCGTCGCCGATTGGGCAGCAAACACTACGCCTTGCTCGATGGCGAGGAAAAACAGAATCGGCCCGACCACCACCGGCAATCCCGACAACCAACCGGCCACGCTCGGGCCCCAGCGTTTACCCGCCAGGGAAATCAGCAACAGAAACCCCGGAATCACCAGCAGTTTAAGCATCAGCACGCACGCGTCTCCGACCTGAGTGAGGTGGCAACGTTAGCATTGCACGGGGGAGATTGCTCTATGGATTGTCGTGTTTTGTATACAAGATGATGATCATTCCCACGCTCTGCGTGGGAATGCAGCCTGGGACGCTCTGCGTCTCATACAAAGCCGAACGCAGAGCGTCCGCTGAGGCAATCCCACGCAGAGCGTGGGAACGATCATCAGCTGCGGGCCAGCGAAGCGTCTAAGCTGCCTCCATTCAATCGTTTCTGGATGTGTGTGTGAAATTCAGTTTACCCAAAGTCGCCACGGCGCCGTTCTGCCCGCCGGAAGTGGCCGGCAGTGTTGCCGTTGATCCGCGCGCATCTTTCTTTAAACGGGTGCTGCGTTTCGCCGGCCCCGGTTTGCTGGTGTCCATCGGCTACATGGACCCAGGCAACTGGGCGACGGCCATCGAGTCCGGTTCTAGGTTCGGTTACAGCCTGTTGTTTGTGGTGTTGCTGGCGAGTCTGGCGGGGATGGTGGTGCAGTGTTTGTGCTCGCGCCTGGGTATCGCCACCGGGCGCGATCTGGCGCAGTTGTCCCGCGAGCGCTACAGCACGCGCACGGCGCGCACTCAGTGGGTGTTGGCAGAAATCTCGATCATCGCCACGGACCTTGCCGAAGTGCTCGGTTGTGCCCTGGCGTTCCATCTGTTGCTCGGCTGTTCGCTGACCGTTGGCATCGCCCTCACCGCGTTTGACACGCTGCTGGTACTGGCCCTGCAAAATCGTGGTTTCCGTCGTCTGGAAGCGATCATGCTGGTTCTGGTGAGCACCATCGGCGTGTGTTTTTTAGTCGAATTGCTGCTGATCAAACCTTACTGGCCGGACGTGGCGCGAGGCTTCGTCCCGTCACTTTCGGCGATTGGGGACGCCGCGCCGCTGTACTTGGCCATCGGGATTCTCGGGGCCACGGTGATGCCGCATAACCTGTATCTGCACACGTCAATCGTACAGACCCGATTGATCGGCAAGGACCTGGCCAGCAAGCAGGACGCGGTGAAGCTGGCGCGCATCGACACCATTGGTTCGCTGGCGTTGGCACTTATGGTGAACGCGGCAATTTTGATCCTCGCAGCGGCTGCGTTTCACAAGACCGGGCATACCGATGTGGTGGACATTCAGGATGCCTATCGGCTGCTTGATCCACTGGTCGGTGGGGCGATGGCCAGCGTGTTGTTCGGGGTGGCGTTGCTGGCTTCGGGGCAGAGTTCCACATTTACCGGGACCATCGCCGGACAGGTGATCATGGAGGGTTTCCTGAACCTGCGGATTCCGTGCTGGCAACGACGTTTGATTACCCGAGGGCTGGCGCTGATTCCGGCGTTCATCGGCGTCTGGCTGATGGGCGACGCGGCGATTGGCAAGTTGCTGGTGTTGAGTCAGGTGGTGTTGAGTCTGCAATTGCCGTTTGCGCTGTACCCGTTGATCCGCATGACCAACGATCACAAGTTGATGGGGCCATTGGTGAACCGCTGGCCGACGCGGGTGTTGGCGTGGGGGTTGTTTGTGGTGATCAGTGGGGCGAATAGCTGGTTGATTCTGCAGTTTTTGGGGTGACTGGGCTGGCCTGCTCGCGATGAACGATGACGCGGTCCGGGCTTGTTCACACAACCTGTAGCAGCTGGCGAAGCCTGCGTTCGGCTGCGCAGCAGTCGTAAAATCAGGCAATGCGGTGCATCAGGAATAACGAGTGCTCAGGTTCACGACTGCTGCGCAGCCGAACGCAGGCTTCGCCAGCTGCTACACGTCGAACGCAGGCTTCGACAGCTGCTACAAGGGATTTGGGTATAGCGAAAGGACCCGGCGCGATGTGAATCACGCCGGGGGTGTTGCCAGGCTGCGCGGATCTTCGTGGGTCCCCGCGCAGTCTGATGAACGCTTTATGCCCGCTCGATGGCCAGTGCCACGCCTTGACCACCACCGATGCACAGGGTGGCGAGGCCTTTTTTGGCGTCGCGCTTGATCATTTCATGCAGCAAGGTCACCAGCACGCGGCAGCCCGATGCACCGATCGGGTGACCCAGCGCGATGGCGCCGCCGTTGACGTTGACCTTGTTCAAGTCCCATTCCAGGTCCTTGGCCACCGCCAGTGATTGCGCGGCGAATGCTTCGTTGGCTTCGACCAGGTCCAGTTGATCGATGGACCAGCCGGCCTTGCTCAGGCAGCGACGTGTAGCCGACACCGGGCCGATGCCCATGATCGCCGGATCAACACCCGCATTGGCGTAAGCCGCGATGGTTGCCAATACCGGCAGGCCGAGGGCCTTGGCTTTGTCGGCGCTCATCAGGATCACGGCGGCGGCACCGTCGTTCAGCGACGAGGCGTTACCTGCTGTCACCGAACCATCCTTTTTGAACGCCGGTTTCAGCTTGCCCAGCGCTTCAGCGGTGGTGCCGGCACGCGGCTGTTCATCAGTGGCGAAGGACAGCGGATCGCCCTTGCGCTGAGGAATCAGGATCGGCGTGATCTCATCGACAAAACGCCCGGCTTCGATAGCTGCCGTGGCTTTTTGTTGCGAGGCCGCAGCGAAGGCGTCCTGTTGTTCGCGGGTCAGGCTGTACTTCTCGACCAGGTTTTCGGCAGTGATGCCCATGTGGTAATCGTTGAACGCATCCCACAGGCCGTCGCTGATCATGGTGTCGACGATTTGGGCGTTACCCATGCGCAGACCGGTGCGAGCACCCGGCATGACGTAGTTGGACAGGCTCATGTTTTCCTGGCCGCCAGCAATGATCACGTCGGCGTCGCCGCAGCGAATCGCCTGGGTGGCCAGGTGCAGGGCCTTGAGGCCCGAACCGCAGACCTTGTTCAGGGTCATGGCCGGCACGGTGAACGGCAGGCCGGCCTTGATCGCCGATTGGCGCGCAGGGTTTTGCCCGGCGCCGGCGGTCAGGACCTGGCCCATGATCACTTCATCGACTTCAGCCGGATTCAGGCCGGTTTGCGCCAGCAACTGGCGAATCACCGCAGCGCCGAGGTCAACTGCAGAAACGCCCGCCAGTGAGCCCTGGAAACTGCCAATGGCAGTCCGGGTGGCGGCGACAATGACGACGTCTTGCATGGAAGGATTCCTCACTGAGCGTCAAACTGCATTTCTGGAACGTGATCAGGCACGATCAGTTTGCCAGCGGTTTTTGCGACGATTTCTTCGATGCTGACGCCCGGTGCACGTTCCTTGAGGATGAACGCGCCGTCCTGGATTTCCAGGTAGGCCAGGTCAGTCAGTACGCGCTTGATGCAACCGGCGCCGGTCAGCGGCAGGCTGCAACGGGAGAGCAATTTCGACTCGCCGTCTTTGGAGGCGTGGGTCATGGTGACGATGATGTTTTCCGCACCGGCCACCAGGTCCATCGCGCCGCCCATGCCCTTGATCAGCTTGCCAGGGACCATCCAGGAGGCGATGTTGCCTTCGACATCGACTTCAAACGCGCCGAGCACGGTCAGGTCGATGTGGCCGCCACGAATCATGGCGAAGGATTCGGCGGAAGAGAAAATCGAGGCGCCGATACGCGCGGTCACGGTTTGCTTGCCGGCGTTGATCATGTCGGCATCGACTTCGGCGTCAGTCGGGAACGCGCCCATGCCGAGCAGGCCGTTTTCCGATTGCAGCATGACTTCCATGCCTTCAGGGATGTAGTTGGCGACCAGGGTCGGAATGCCGATGCCCAGGTTGACGTAGAAGCCGTCCTGCATTTCGCGGGCGACGCGTTGAGCCATTTGTTCGCGGGAAAGTGCCATTGTTGTTATTCCTTCATTCGGTCCGGGGGCTGGGGATCACTTACGCACGGTGCGCTGTTCGATGCGCTTTTCGAACGTGCCGCAAATGACTCGGTCGACATAGATGCCAGGGGTGTGGATCTGTGCCGGGTCCAGCTCGCCAGGTTCGACGATTTCTTCAACTTCGACCACGGTGATCTTGCCGGCGGTGGCGGCCAGCGGGTTGAAGTTCTGGGCGGTGTGGCGATAGACGACGTTACCGAAATGGTCGGCTTTCCAGCCTTTGACGATGGCGAAGTCACCGGTGATGGATTCTTCCATCAGGTACTGGCGGCCATGGAATTCGCGTGTTTCCTTGCCGTCGGCAACCGGGGTGCCCACGCCAGTGGCGGTGAAGAAGGCCGGAATGCCGGCGCCGCCTGCGCGCATTTTTTCAGCGAGGGTGCCTTGTGGGGTCAGGATGACTTCGATGGCGCCGCTCATCAGCTGCTCTTCGAACATCTTGTTTTCGCCGACGTAGGACGCCACGACCTTGCTGATCTGCCGGTCTTCCAGCAGCACGCCGAGGCCGAAACCGTCGACGCCGCAGTTGTTGGAAACCACGGTGAGGTCGCGGGTGCCTTTGCGTTTGATCTCGTTGATCAGGTTTTCCGGGATCCCGCACAGACCGAAGCCGCCAGCGATCACGGTCATGCCGTCTTCAAGACCTGCCAGAGCTTCCTCGTAGGAACTCACGCGCTTGTCGAAACCTGCCATATGCACCTCTTTTATTCTTTGTGGTCGGCTGGCTAGCCGTATGCGACGAAGTGTCGCGTTCTTGTATTCATTTGTTAAGTTGATTTTTAAGGATGATTGATAGATAAAACTCATTAAACCGCTGTTTTATACTGGCAGCTTGAAGCTTATAGCTTACAACTGGAGCAAAGCGACCATGACCATCAAGCAGATCCGCGCATTCCTGGCCGTAGCCCAGAGTTTGAGTTTTGCCGTGGCCTGTGAGCGCCTGCACCTGTCGCAATCGGCATTGAGCCTGACCATCAAGGCGCTGGAGGAGGGCCTGGGCGGGCGCTTGTTCACCCGCAACACGCGCAACGTAGCGTTGACCGCCGAAGGCGAATCGCTGGTGCCGCTGGCGCGCCGCTTGATCGCCGACTGGGACAATGCCGAGGACGAACTGCGCCAACGTTTCACCCTCCAGCGCGGCCGCGTGACGCTGGCGGCCATGCCATCGTTTGCCGGCAACCTGCTGCCACCGATCCTCAAGACGTTTCGCGCGCGCTATCCGAAGGTCAACGTCACGGTCAATGACGTGATCAACGAGCAAGTGCTGGAAATGGTCCGTGACCGCCACGTTGAGCTGGGCGTGGCGTTTGAGCCGACGCAGAGTTCGTCACTGGCGTTCACGCCGTTGTACATAGACCGGTTCGTCGCTGTCGTGCCCAAGGATTCGCCATTGACCGAGCTTGATGATATCGACTGGCAAACGTTGCTCAAGGAGCCGTTCATCACTTTGCAGCGACCGTCGACACTGCGGGTAATGCTGGAAGAACATTTGCAGGCGCGGGGAATGAAATTGCCGGTGGAATTTGAAAGCCATCAATTGGCGACAGTCGGCAGGATGGTTGCCAGCGGATTGGGCGTGAGCGCGGTGCCTGCGTTGTGCGCCGGACAGATGCAGGAACTCGGAGCCCGGTGCCTTACATTGCGCGATCCGGTGGTAGAGCGGGCCATCGGCGTATTGACCCAGCCTGGGGTTGAACTGTCGGCGGCGGCGCAGGCGTTGTTCGATATCCTCAAGGAACAAAACCTGGGCCAGCGCCTGACTGCGAATTGAACACAATTTCCTGTGGGAGCGGCGGTGGGGTTTCGTCTGTAGTTATGTGGACAGCCGTTGGGCCAGCAGGGGCAAAAGCTCTTCGCACGATCCCTCAATCTTGAAGTCCAGAATGTCATCCGCCCGAGTCTTCCCCAGATTCATCGCAATCAATGGCTTGCCTTGATCCGCCACCGCCCGGCACAGCCGAAATGCCGAATACGCCATCAACGATGACCCCACCACCAGCAACCCCGCAGCCTTTTCCACCGCCGTCATTGCCTTGACCGCCGTTGCCTGCGCCACGTTCTCGCCAAAAAACACCACGTCCGGTTTCATCCGCTCGCCTGCGCAGTGCGGGCAGTGCGGCACCTGAAACCGCGCTTCAAATGCTGGATCCAGCAATGTGTCGCCATCTGGCGCCTGTACCGCGTCGACCCCGGCCAGGTAAGGATTCTGCGCTTCCATCAAGCGCTGAATGGCATTGCGTTCGCTGCGTATCCCGCAATCCAGGCACAGCACCCGGTGCAGGCTGCCGTGCAGTTCTATCACGTCATGACTGCCGGCCTGATCGTGCAGGGTGTCGACGTTCTGGGTGATCAGGCCGCTGATATGCCGGGTGCTTTGCAATCGGGCCAACGCTTCGTGCGCGACATTCGGCTGTGCCAGGTGCACACGCGGCCAACCGAGCATGGCCCGTGCCCAGTAGCGTCGACGTGATTGCGGGGCCGACAGAAACTCCTGGTACATCATCGGTTGCCGGCCACGTCGCACGCCCTGGTTGTCGCGGTAGTCCGGAATGCCCGACGGGGTGCTGATGCCAGCGCCGGTCAGTACCACAAACGGCTGGTCAGCCATTAATTGCCGAAGCCGCTCGAGTTGTTCGCGCAGGAGGCTGTCGAGCATGTTCAACACTCCGGGGAGGGCCTTGAGTGGTTGCAGCGTAGCAGACCGATCACCCGGACAGCGCGCCTGTCCGGGTGCCTGCCTGTGTTTATTTCCGCGCCTCCAGAATCAGGTTGAACGGGGTTTCCGTGGCCCGCCGGAACGTCTTGAATCCGGCCTCGGTGAAGACCTTGCGTAACCGTGCTTCCCCGGCCTGGGCGCCGAGCCCGAGGCCGACTTCCTGGGACAGCGAGTTAGGCGTGCAAATGAACGTCGAAGCCGCGTAGAACAGCCGGCCTACCGGGGTGATGTTGTCGTCGAGCGAGTCGTTGGCGAAGGGCTCTACCAGCAACACCGCGCCGTCCGGTTTCAGCGATTCATAGGCATGTTTGGCCGCTCCCACCGGGTCGCCCATGTCGTGCAGGCAGTCGAAGTAGCAGACCAGGTCATAGTCGGTGCCGGGGTAGCTCTTGGCGGTGCCCTGGAAGAACCGTGCTCGTTCGGCCACGCCACCTTCTTCGGCGCGCTGGGTCGCGACCGTGATGGAGGGCGCGTGATAGTCAAAACCGACAAACCGCGAGTTCGGGAACGCCTGGGCCATGATCACCGTCGAGGCGCCATGCCCGCAGCCGATGTCCGCGACTTTGGCGCCAGCTTCGAGCTTGGCCACCACGCCGTCGAGGGCCGGCAGCCATTCGGCGATCAGGTGCGCTTTGTACCCGGGCCGGAAAAACCGTTCGGTGCCGCTGAACATGCACGGATGGTGATCGCCCCAGGGCAGGGCGCCGTCGCCGCGCATGGCCTTGACCAGTTTGTCCTTGTCATGGAAAAACGACGCGACCACGCCGATACCGCCGGCGATATAGACGGGTGAGTCTTCGATGGCCAGGGCCAGCGCTTGTTCTTCGGGCAGGCGGAACTGGCCGTCGCGGTGTTCCATGTAACCGGAAGCGGCGTGGGCACTGAGCCATTCGCGCACCAGGCGGGGGTTGCAGCCGGTTTTGTCAGCGAGGGTTTCAGGGCTGATGAGCTGACTGTCGGCCATGGCCCGGTACAGACCGAGCTCCTCGCCGAGGATGACATTGGCGAGCATCGCCGCGCCGCCCATGTCGTTCACCAGTTTGCCCATGAAATCATTGAGTCTGGCCTCGTCCATCACGTGTGCTCCTTTAGCAGGATCACGGTCCAGAGGCAGTATTTATCGAGGCATTTGCCTCTGGGCGGTGGTCGTTGGAATGAACAGGACACCAAGTACGTCCTGGGTGCATTAAGTTTAGTCCGTGGGATATGCACTGCTGTCTGGAACGACGAAAGTCCCCTGTGGGAGCGGGCTTGCCCGCGATGGCGGTGGGTCAGTCGATATTTATGTTGACTGACTCACCGCCTTCGCGAGCAAGCTCGCTCCAGGGGATTTGTGTTTCCTCAAGGGAATGGTGGTGTGTATCGCACTGTATCAATCTCGCCGCTGGATACAGTTCTCTCCAACAACCGGCCACTGCCGAACACAGCCCCGATACAGCACCTCGATTAACTGTGATTCCGTTACGGCAATCATTGAGATCAACACCATGCAGTCCTCTTCCACCTCCACGAAAGCCACCGTCGGGCTAGGCCTGCGTCGCGGCTTGATGAAAGACCTTCAGGCCGCTCGCACCGGCGATTTCGACTTTCTGGAAGTCGCGCCGGAAAACTGGATCGGTATCGGCGGCGCCCATGGTCACGCGTTGCGCGCCCTGGCCGAGCGTTTCCCGTTGTCCTGTCACGGCTTGTCGTTGTCCCTCGGCGGCCCGACGCCGCTGGACGTTGGGTTCCTGCAAGAAGTCCGGGCGTTCCTCGACCACTACAACGTGTCGCTTTACAGCGAGCATTTGAGCTATTGCAGCGATGACGGTCATCTTTACGACCTGTTGCCGCTGCCCTTTACCGAAGAAGCAGTGCACCACGTGGCTGCTCGCATCCGTCAGGCCCAGGACATTCTGGGCCGGCGTCTGGCGGTGGAGAATGTCTCCTACTACGCCGCGCCGCAGCAGGACATGGATGAGGTGACCTTCACCAACGCCGTGTTGCGCGAAGCCGATTGCGACCTGTTGCTCGACGTCAACAACGTGTACGTCAACTCGATCAATCACGGTTTCAACCCACAGGCATTTCTGGCCGGAATCGACGCCGGCCGGGTGGTGGCGATGCATGTCGCCGGGCACTTCGATGAATCCGACACCTTGAAAATCGACACCCATGGCGCTTCGGTGAAACCGGTGGTCTGGTCGTTGCTGGCGCAAGCCTATGCCCGATTTGGTGCGCAACCGACGCTGCTGGAGCGGGATTTCAACTTCCCGGCGTTTTGCGAACTGGTGGCTGAATTGCAGACCCTACGCCGCCTGCAAACCGAGGAGGTGAACCGTGGATAAGCCGAGCCTGTTCGAGCAACAAACCACCCTGGGGCGCTACTTGCGCGATCCCGAACACTGCGCGCCGCCGGTGGAAATGGACTCCTCGCGAGCCCAGGTGTATCGCGACCTGATTTTCGCCAACCTGTCGACATTGCTCAGCGGGACGTTTCCGGTGCTGATCAAGATTCTCGGTGATGAGCAGTGGCGTTCGCTGGTGCGGATCTTCCTGCGGGACTACCGCGCTCACACGCCGAAATTCGGTGAGATTGCCCAGGAGTTTGTCGAGTTTCTTGCGACTGATCCGCAGGCGTTGAGCAAGGGCACCTGGCCGCCGTTCATGGTGGAGCTGGCGCATTACGAATGGGTCGAGATGGCGTTGCAGCAGTCTGATGCCGAGCCGTTGGCACCGAGTGATGGGGCGTTGATCCTCGCGCGGCCGTTGCAGGTGTCGCCACTGGCGTGGCCGCTGGCGTATGGCTGGCCGGTGCAGTTGGTCGGGCCGGATTTTCAACCCGAGACGGCACCTGCTCTGCCGACTTTGTTGCTGGTGAGGCGAGCGGAGGACTGGAGTGTGAAGTTTTCTGAACTGAGCCCCTTGGCGTGGCGGTTGTTGCAGCGAATCGAGGAATTTCCTGAGCTGAACGGCCATGCGCAACTGGAAGGCTTGGCTGTCGAGGCGGGGGCGAGCGGATCGGCAGAATTTATGGACAGTGGCGCCGCGTTGTTGCGGCAGATGGATGGGGAAGGGGTGGTTGGCGTCATGGCCTGACCAGACGAAAATCCTCAATAACCTGAAAACCCCTGTGGGAGCGAGCCTGCTCGCGATGGCGGTGGATCAGCCAACATCGATGTTGAGTGTAAATCCGCTATCGCGAGCAGGCTCGCTCCCACAGGTTTTATGGGTGTGCCTGGGTCTCTATTGCTGACCAACAGGCCTGGCCGCCAGCTTCAGCTCCGCACACAACCCCCCACCCTCACGATTGCTCAACCTCAACGACCCGCCGATTGCCGTCGCCAGTTGCTGGGCAATCGCCAACCCCAATCCCGTCCCGCCGGTGCTGCGGTTACGCGAATTCTCCACCCGGTAAAACGGTTCCATCACGTGGGCCAGTTCTTCCTCGGCAATGCCCGGGCCGCGATCCATGACGGTCACCGACAGGCTGCCGTTTTTTCTTTCCACCTTCAGTTCAGCGGCGCCGGCAAATTTCAATGCGTTGTCGGTGAGGTTCACCAATACCCGCCGCAACGCATGCGGCCGGGTATCGATCACCGCGCCACTTTTGCCACTCAGTTGCACGTCTTTGCCCATGTCCTGATAGTCGAACACCAGGCTGTCGAGGAATGAATCCAGGTCGGTTCGGCGACTTTCTTCGGTGGCGCCATGAATGCTGCGCGCGTACGCGACGCCTTCGCGCACCAGATGCTCCATCTCGCCGAGGTCGCTCCACAACTTGTCTTTCTCGGTGGAGTCATCCATGAATTCGGCGCGCAGTTTCATGCGGGTGATCGGGGTTTGCAGGTCGTGGGAAATCGCCGCCAGCAGTTGCATGCGCTCCTTGAGGTAGGCGGCGATGCGCGCCTGCATTGAATTGAACGCCTTGGCCGCGTGGGCGACTTCGATGGGGCCTTTTTCGTCCAGGTGCACGGCGTGGGCATTGGGGTCGAGGGTTTCCACGGCTTGGGCAAGGCGCGTCAATGGGCGGATGGCGATGCGCACGGCCAGCCAGGTGCAGGCGATCAACACCGCCAATTGGCCGAGCAGGACGAAGGGTAGCCACGGCGATAACGGCACCATCGACGGGCGTACGTCGATGGTGACGGGGCTGCCATCGGACAGTTTCAGATGAACCTGAAAGTGTTTGATCGGGCCGGGAATGTCGCTCACGGTCATCGGGTAATCCTTGCCGATGGCGTCCTTGATCGAGGTCACCGCAATCGGCGTGTCGCGCATGGCCTCGCCCGGCGAGCCTTCATCCAGCAGATAGCGGTAATTGCGCCGGTCCAGTTGTTTCAGCCAGCTCATTCGTTCCGCCGCCGGCAAGCGGTCGAGGATAGCGATGGAGGTCGAGACGTCGGTCTCCAGGTTGCCGAGCATGGTGTTCTTCGCGCTTTCGTAACGCTCGTAATACTGCGCGCCGAAGGACAGCGCCTGCGCGAGGATCAAGCCGATCAAGAAGATCAGCGAGAGCCGCGAGGCAAGGGTGCGGGGCCAGCGCAGGTTGAGGTTCATGAGGGCGCCCCGAGTACTTCCACCGGCAGTGAAAACACATAACCCTCACTGCGCACGGTTTTGATGTAAGCCGGCTCGCGGGCGTCGTCGAGCAGACGCTGGCGCAAACGGCTGACCAGCAAGTCGATGGAGCGGTCGAACAGGTCGGCGTCGCGGCCCTGGGTCAGGTTCAGCAGTTGATCGCGATTGAGCACCCGCTGCGGGTGATCGAGAAAGACCCGCAGCAGCCGGTATTCGGCGCCGCTGAGCGCGACCATGGTGCCGTCTTCGTCCAGCAAATGCCGGGCCGAAGTGTCGAGGCGCCAGCGCCCGAACGCCAGCAGACGACCGCTTTCCGTCACCACCAGGTTGGGCGGCAACATGCGCGTGCGCCGCAGCACGGCGTTGATTCGGGCGAGCAGTTCGCGGGCGGCGAACGGTTTCACGAGGTAATCGTCGGCGCCCATCTCCAGGCCGATGATGCGGTCGGTTTCGTCGTTGCGCGCGGTCAGCATCAACACCGGGGTGGCCTTGTGTTTACCAGCGCGCAATTCGCGGCAGAGCATCAGGCCGTCGTCGCCGGGCATCATGATGTCGAGCACGATCAGGTCCACTGGGGTGGTTTCAAGAAACGCACGCATCTGGCGCCCGTCGGCGACGACCGTGGTGCGCAGGCCGTTCTTCTTGAGGTAGTTGCCCACCAGTTCCCGGATCTCGCGGTCATCGTCCACGATGAGAATGTGATCGACGTGTTCCATGGGGCCTGGCCTCTATCAATGGGAGATGTTGCGCAGTCTATCGAGCCTTGGCCTGCTCGCCTTCAGCCCTTTGTATTGCAGTGTATCCGGCATGACAGCGGATACACGCAGACGCAAAAACACGGTTTTTCAGGGGTTTTGTATCGCTGTGTATCAGCAGCCAGCTTTGATACGTACGGATTTATACGCGTCTGTTTTCGACACAGACCAGATACCTCGCAGGCTTCTAATAGGTTCCATCGAGGCAAACCAGACCGCCTCGGCTCAATCGAACCACTGACCCATTGAAGCCTTGAGGAAACCGCCATGAACACTAAAGCCATCTACGCCGCTTGCCTGTTTGCCGCACTGAACATCTGCACCTTGTCGGCCCGTGCCGAAGCAGACGTTACCCCGAAAACCTACACCTACGGCACGCATTTGGACATCCAGAAAGTCGTGTCGCTGAAACAGGACGCGGCGCCGAACTGCGGCGTGGTGGATGCACAACTGACCTACCTGGATTCGCAAAACAAAACCCAGGTCCTGGACTACCGCAAATTGGCTGATGGCTGCAACTCGGACAACTGAGTACCTCGACCAGTCATTGCCCACCCCCTTTGAAACAGGAAGCCCATCATGAACAACGTAAGCCGCTATTTGACCGCCATCGCCTTCACCCTCGCCGGTGCTGCCGCCCATGCCAATGCCGCTGTTGAACAGAGTAGCTGTGGCAGCGCTACTTGCTTCCAGCTGACGCCGGTGGCGCACAAGGATGCGAATGGGTTTTTGGCCCAGGACGGTGGCAGCCGGACTCCACAGGGGCGGCAACTGGATAGCCAGACTGCCTGAAAACCCCATCATTCCACTGTGGGAGCGAGCCTGCTCGCGATGACGGCAGCACATTCAACATCTATGTAACTGCCAGACCGCCATCGCGAGCAGGCTCGCTCCCACAGGGATGTCGATGTGTCGCGCTCATTATTTCAAAGGTGATCCCATGTTCCTCATCGCTTTTCTGGGCGGCATATTGACCGTCCTCAGTCCTTGCATCCTACCGGTCGTACCGTTCCTGTTCGCCGGGGTCAAACGTACTCGGTCCTCCATTCTGCTGACCCTCGGCGGCATGGTCCTGACCTTTGCCCTGATCTCCAGCCTGGCCGTGGTCAGCAGCGAGTGGGTGGTGCAAGCCAACAACACCGGTCGCCAGGTCGCCTTGGTCGTGATGGGGCTGTTTGCCGTGTCGCTGATCTCTGCCCGGGTCGGTGATGTGATGGCCCGTCCGTTCGTGGCGCTCGGCAATCGCCTTGATCCCGACAGTCGCAACCTGTCCGGCCCGTTGAGTTCGGTGATGATCGGTGTGGCCACCGGCCTGCTGTGGGCACCCTGTGCCGGGCCGATCCTCGGGGTGATCCTCACCGGCGCCATGCTGCAAGGCGCCAATGCGCAAACCAGCCTGTTGTTGTTGGCGTACGGCCTGGGCAGTGCGTTGTCCCTGGGCACTTTGATTTTCGCTGGACGCGGCCTGGTCAATCGCTTGAAAGCGTCGATCCCGGTCACCGGTTGGTTGCGTCGAGGTACCGGTGTTGCGGTGCTGGCGGCGGCGGCGGTGATTTCCAGTGGTGCCGACAAAGTCCTGCTGGCCGGTACTTCGTCCGAAGGCGTCAGCAGCCTTGAGAAAGGCGTGATGGAAACCGTGCCGAAAGTGGTCGATTACTTCGTCAGCAAAGTGAAGGCCGATACGATGGACAACGCCCAAGGCGCCATGCCGTCAATCAATGGCGCCGTCGAATGGCTCAATTCGCCAGCCCTGACCAACGAATCGCTGAAAGGCAAAGTGGTGCTGGTGGATTTCTGGACCTATGACTGCATCAACTGCCAGCACACGCTGCCGTATGTGAAGGATTGGGCGAAGAAATACGAGAAGGATGGCCTGGTGGTGATTGGCGTGCACACCCCGGAATACGGTTTCGAACGCATCATCGACAACGTCAAGGAGCAGGTGAAAAAGCTCGGCATCACCTACCCGGTGGCCATCGACAACAACTACGCGATCTGGCGCAACTTTGACAATCAGTACTGGCCCGCCCACTACCTGATCGACGCCAAGGGGCAGGTGCGTTACACCCACTTCGGTGAAGGCAGCTACGACACTCAGGAGAAGGTGATCCAGCAACTGCTGGAAGAGGCGAAAGCCCCGGCGGCATGACGATCAAATCAATGGCCCACAGCTACGCGCCATGGGCCATTGGTTTGTTTGCCTGAATGCGCCGCCACGCGGCCGGGGGCGCACCGAACTCGCGACGAAAGGCCCGGCTGAATGCCGTATCCGTCTGGTAACCCACTTCTTCGGCAATGCGCATCAGTGAGCTGTTACTGCTGCGTAACAGGTTGGCCGCCAGCAACATCCGCCATTGCGTCAGGTACTGCATCGGCGAACTCCCGACCATTTGCTGAAAGCGTTCCGCCAACACCGATCTTGAGGTGCCGGCCGTGCGCGCCAGCTCATCCAGCGTCCAGGCGTGGCAAGGCTTTTTGTGCAGGGCGTTCAACGCGCCGCCGACAATCCGGTCACCGACCCCGGCCAGCCACCCGGTACGCCCTTCGCCCTGTTCGTTCATGTACAGGCGCAGCACTTCGATGAACAACACCTCGGCCAGTTTCGCCAGCACACCTTCGCCACCGGGCCTTGGCGAGCGGGCTTCAGCCAACGCATAACGCACCGAAGATTCGAGCCACATGCCGGCATTCGAGCCGCGCACGTTTACCCGCACCACCGGAGGCAGCCCGGTAAGCAGCATGCCGGCCAACCGCGTATCGCACGCCAGGTAGCCGCACACCAACCGCGTGACTGCGCCGCCGCCGCCATAACTCAACTGCCGTGGTCGCCGGGCCAGTACCACGTCCAGCCGCGCGCCGGTGGCGGGCGCCAGACCCGGTTTAGAACACATACGATGGGCATGGCCTTGGGGGAAAACCACCACATCGCCGGCCGTCAGCAGCAACGGAGGATCGTCACCGAGTTCGACATAACACTCACCCTCGGTGATCAAGTGAAAGATCACCACGCGTTCGGCACCGGGCTCCAGAAACGGTGCCGCCGTATCGGCGCTGGGCGACTGGTAGCACCAAGGCGCGGTGAACCGGGCATTGATGAAAATCGCGCCAACCAGGCGCACGACACGCAAGGTTTGTGACAGGGCGTCCATGGCGGTTTTCCGATGTGCGGATGGTGTTGATTGTGAGCCTGTCGCCGCACCGTGGCTAACCTCCGGACGATCGGACAAGGTTGGCCGACGATCGGGCAGGACGTTGGCCCGAGCTGGGGCGATAGTTGATTCAACAGGGCACTACCGACCCTGTTATCAATAACAAGAATGAGAGGTTGCCATGCCAAAGTTCGTCATAGAGCGCGAGATCCCGGGCGTTGGAGCACTGTCAGAGCGCGATTTGAAAGCCGCCTCGCTAAAGTCCTGCAATGTGTTGCGCGACCTGCCAGAAGTGCAGTGGCTCCAGAGTTACGTCACCGGTGACAAACTATACTGCGTGTACATCGCACCCAACGAAGCGCTCATCAAAGAACACGCCACCCGCAGTGGTTTCCCGGCCAACCGAATTTCCCAAGTGGCGAACATTATCGATCCCACCACGGCTGAATAGGCCGCGGTCGCTTTGCAATCCTTACGGAGCAGACTTCATGAGTACACCGATTGATCTCACTGCCCTTAAAAACCGCCAGATGGCCTCCTGGGCCAGCGGCGACTACGCCGTCATCGGCACCACGTTGCAGATTGTCGGCGAGCAACTTGCCGAAACCTGCGACCTGCTCTGTGACGAGCGGGTGCTGGACGTCGCCGCTGGCAACGGCAATGCAACACTCGCCGCCGCACGCCGTGGCTGCAAGGTCACTTCCACCGACTACGTTGCCGCGTTGCTGGAGCGTGGCGAAGACCGGGCCAGGGCAGAGCACCTGGACGTGACCTTCCAGGTAGCCGACGCTGAAGCGCTGCCGTTCGAGGACGCGAGCTTCGATGCCGTGCTGTCGACCTTCGGCGTGATGTTTACGCCCGATCAGGCCAAAGCCGCCGCCGAACTGGCACGAGTCTGCCGCCCCGGTGGGCGAATCGGCCTGGCCAACTGGACGCCGGAAGGCTATGTCGGGCAGATGTTCAAGACCCTGGGCCGGCACCTGCCGCCACCGGCGGGCGCACAACCACCGTCTAACTGGGGCACCGAAACCTGGCTGCATTCACACTTCGATGAACGCGACTTTCTGGTCCAAGTGACGCGCCGTACCTTCAACTTCCGCTATCGCTCGGCGGCGCACTTCATCGACACCTTCCGCACCTGGTACGGGCCGGTCCATAAAGCCTTTGCGGTGCTGCCGCCCGAGGGTGCCCAGGCGTTTGAACAGGACCTGACCGAGCTGCTGAGCCGGGCGAACCGGGCAGGGGAGAAGTCGCTGGTGGTGCCGAGCGAATACCTTGAAGTCGTCATCACACGGCGCTGATCTGGCGTAGATCTAAATGTGGGAGCAACTGTCTTGATGACTTTATTTTTAAGGCTTATCGGAAGGCAGCTGAACTCCCACAGCTCCAAGCCATGCGAGTTCCTTACAAACACGCAGACCTTCATCGGGTGTGAGCGGTGAGCCGAGTCGAACGATATGAATGGCCATGTCAGCATTATGGCTGGCGCGAGCCATCAAACCACTCCCGTGCCGTGCGCCAGATGCAGACCCCCAGAAAGTAAGCCGACATCAGTAGCCAAAGTCCCATCACCATCGGGTTGATGACCGGATGGTTGAGCACCAGCGACAAACTGCACAACAACCAGATGGCCGTCACGGCGATGTTGACGGGCATAAAGCGGCGCACGCGAAACGGGTGCAGGAACTTCATCCGCGTCACCGTCAACAGGGCCAGGCCGATGACGGTGAGCAAGGTGATCCACGGTGTTGGCGCGATGATGTACAGACACAGCGCGACCACGTTCCATGCGGCCGGAAAACCCTGGAAGTAATTGTCTTGGCTTTTCATGTTGACGTTGCAGAAGCACAACAGCGAGGACACCAGAATCAGCGACACCGTCAGCAGCAGCGTGTAGTCCGGCAACGGCACGTAGCGATAAATAAACAGCGCCGGTATAAACACATAGGTCAGGTAATCGATGACCAGGTCCAGAATCGAACCATCAAAACCGGGCAGCACCGACTGCACATGGACCTTGCGCGCAAGTGCGCCATCCAGCCCGTCGACGATCAGCGCAACCCCCAGCCACAGCAGGCACTGGGTCGGTTGGTTGTCCAGCAACGCCAGCGTGGCGAGGAAGGCGGTCACTACGCCGGTCGCGGTGAAACCATGGGCTCCCCATGCTTTGAGCCTGGCAATGTGTAGGGTCGAAATCACGGGGGCGTTCTCCAGAAAGTGAAGCAAGCCTGTTATCACCCCTTCAAGTGGAGGTGTCGGCAAACCGGGCGGGTTGCAGGTATCGACCGGGAATCCGGGGGTAAGGTTCACCGTCGGTAGATCCTGGCGACGTGCCGGGCTTCACGCCGGCCCAACGGTGGTGGCGCATTAGCCGGCGAGAACTATCGTTGCCTGACTGATTCACTTCCCTTCAGGAGGACATCGTCATGAACACCAGCGATCTACTCGAACAATTATTACGGGCCGGCCAGGGCTCGATGTCGCAATCGAGCGGCGGTGGTGCGTCATCTCAAAATCCGCTCGGCGGAATGGGCGGGTTACTGGGCAGCCTGATGGGCGGCAAGGCCGGCTCAAGCAGTGGCGGTGGTGGCCTGGATGACTTGCTCGGCGGTTTGCTGGGTGGCGGCTCACCCACAGGCGGTCCGAGCCAAAGTCGCTCCGGAGGCGGCACCCGCTATGCCGCCCTGGCCTCGTTGGGGATGATGGCCTTTCAGGCGTATCAGGCGTGGCAGCGCAGTCAGGCCACAGCGCCACAACAGCCGCCGCGCACAGTCGACTTATTGTCGGGCCCGGACGTCGAAGACCACAGCCATGCCGTGCTACGCGCCTTGATTGCAGCGGCGAAGGCCGATGGCCGCATTGATGATGCAGAGATGCAGATGATCACCGCTGAAATCGGCAAACATATTGATGACCCCGACCTTCAGCAATGGCTGGATGAAGAAGTCGCCCGGCCGCTGGATGCCACCGATGTGTCGGTGTCGGCCACCGACCCGGCGATTGCGGCGGAAATGTACCTCGCCAGCGTAATGCTGGTGAACGATCAAGGGGAGGCCGAGCGTGCCTATCTGGACGAACTGGCGGCGGCGCTGAAGATCGAGCCCGAGTTGCAGGTGCATCTGGAGCAGCGGGCCAAGGGTGGCGCTGCCTGAGGGGCAGCCACATAAATTATGTTGGCTATCAGATTGCTTTCGCGAGCAGGCTCGCTCCCACATTAGATTTGTAAACACAGATCCATTGTGGGAGCGAGCCTGCTCGCGAAGAACGATAACGCGGTCAGTTGTGTTGTTCGCGCCCGTCTGTCCGGGCAATTTCAACGCCGATTGAATTTTTCTCCGGCCCTGTCGCTCTGCTGATGTAGAGACGTGTTGCTTGAGCGTCCTGCCACTGGCCATAGACCGAGAGATGCGCCCATGACTGCCCTGACACAGCTCCAATCCCGGCCTGCCCACGAGCAGGCGATTTCTGCCACCGGTAGCCTGAAGCAGACCTACGAGCAGTTGCTGTTGAGCGACGACGCGGCATCTATTGCCCGGACATTTCTGCACGCTCAACTGCAGCAAGCGGCGAACCTGCCCCAGGACCTGCCGCAAGACCTCTCGGCCCTGCAAGACTTTGTCGAACAGCACGCCACCGAGGTGGCTCGCCAATACGCCGACTACCTCAAAGCCCGCAAAGCGGGGGGCGAGCGACAGTTTTTCAACAACAAGGCCCACGCGCTGTTTTTCCTGCAAGCCGTTGCCCCCACCAAACTGGTGGACGGCGCCTGGCTGTCCGGATTGCTGCCAAACTGGCGGGATCCGCGTTTCGACGGATTGATCTGCACCTACCTGGAAGAGTTGGGCGACGGCAACCCGGCGCAGAACCATGTGGTGATCTACCGCAGATTGCTGGCGGAACTGGGCTTGCAGGACACCGGGGTGATCGCCGACGAGCATTACCTGCAAGGCGCGATTCAACTGGCGCTGGGCGCATGCACCGATGAGTTTTTACCCGAGGTGATCGGCTATAACCTGGGCTATGAACAACTGCCGCTGCACTTGCTGATCAGCGCCTATGAACTCAGTGAGTTGGGCATTGATCCGTATTACTTCACGCTGCACGTGACCATCGACAATGCCAGCACCGGCCACGCGCACAAAGCCGTGCAGGCAGTGTTGCAACTAATGCCGCTGGAGGGTGATCGCGACGAATTTCTGCGTCGGGTCGTTGAAGGGTATCGGCTGAATGATCTGGGGCAGGGCAGTCGGGCGATCATCGAGTCGTTCAACCTCTATGACGAAGTGCTAAACATGCTGGAGCGCAAACGTCCGTTCGGCCAGCACATGCATTCCGACTACTGCCGCTTTGAAGGCAAGACCGTCAACCAGTGGCTGTCGGCACCCGAGCAGTTGCCGGGCTTTCTTGCTGCCCTCGAAAACAAAGGCTGGATCAAGCGTCACCAGGACCCGCAAGGCAGCCGTTTCTGGCAGCTGATCGAGGGCGATGGCGCGGCCATGTTCGGGGTGTTCAGCCCTTATGAAAAACAACTGCTGCACGACTGGATCGCCGGCGACTGGACGCCCGAGCGTCCTCCGCCAGCGTATCGCCGCAGCCCCGGTGACACCGTCGAACCTGCCGTGCCGGCCAGCGATCCGGATGTCCAGAGCCTGCATGCGGCGCTGGAGGGCCGGACCGCCGCCGAGCAAATGCAGGTGTTGATCCCGTGGCTGTCGGCGCATCGGCATTCCCATCCCGCCGGCCTGTTGGCCACGCGACGATTCATCGAGCTCAAATCCAGCGTTCGCTAAGGAGCCTTACATGAATCAGGAAGAACACATGGACACTGCCGACCTGGCGTTGCTGCAATTGGGGCGTCGTTTGCAGGCTGACGGCTATCGATTCACCACACCAACGCCACTGACGCATCAGCGAGTGCTTGATCGAGCCTTGGGGCGCCAGGCCCAGACCTTGCGCGATGTCTTCGGTTGGTCACGGCCGTTCGAGCCGGGGCTGTTGTTGGCGGATGAGCAGCGGCAGTTGCAACAGGCTGGCGTACTCGAAGAAAGCAACGGCCACTTGAAAAGCCGGGTGCGCTGGTCGAGCCTGGATGACCTGTTGTTTGTGCATTCGGCCTTTCCAACCGACGCAGCTGACTCGGTATTCTTTGGTCCGGACACGTACCGGTTTGCGCAACTGATCCATGCCCATCTGCAACACAATTTCAACTCGATCCGGCGGGCCGTGGACATCGGCTGTGGGGCTGGCGTCGGCGCGATTGTGATTGCCCGTGCACGCCGTGAAGCCCAGGTTCTGGCAGTCGACATCAACCCGGCGGCGCTGCGCCTGACGGCCATCAATGCCGCGCTCGCCGAGGTGGCCAATGTCAGCACCGAAGCCAGCGATGTATTGCAGGGCGTCGACGGTCACTTCGACCTGATCGTTGCCAATCCACCCTACATGGCCGACCCGGCCGAGCGCGCCTATCGCCATGGCGGCGGGGCGTTCGGTGCGCAACTGTCGCTGCGCATTGTCGAGCAAGCCTTGAACCGGCTGGCACCCGGCGGTTCGCTGGTGCTGTACACCGGAGTGGCAATGATCGATGGCCATGATCCGTTTCTGCAAGCACTGACCCCGCGCCTGGAGTCGCCGATGTTCGGCTGGACTTACCGTGAGCTCGATCCCGACGTGTTCGGCGAAGAACTGCTGACCCCCGGTTATCAACGGGTGGAACGGATTGCAGTGGTGGCGCTGATCGTCACGCGGGTCGGCCCCGGTATCGGGGGGATCGTTGCGTCGGCGGGTGCGCCATGAACAAGACCCTCGACGACTACAACCGCATGCGTGACTTCTCGGCGACCTCTGAACCCGCCGCGAGCAAACGCCCCGCAAAGAAAAATGCGAAAGACCATGCGTTGCAGTTTTGCATTCAGAAGCACGACGCTTCACGCCTGCACTACGATTTTCGCCTGGAACTCGATGGCGCGCTGAAAAGCTGGGCGGTGCCCAAAGGCCCTTCGCTCGACCCCAAGGTCAAGCGCCTGGCGGTCCACGTCGAAGATCATCCGCTGGACTACGCGACCTTCGAAGGCAACATTCCCGAAGGGCATTACGGGGCGGGTGATGTGATTGTCTGGGACCGTGGCGTGTGGATTCCCCAGGAGGATCCGGCCAAGGCCTACGCCAAGGGCAAGCTCAAGTTCGAACTGCAAGGCGAGAAGCTCGGCGGGCTGTGGAACCTGGTGCGCACGCATATGCCGGGCAAGCAGGAACAATGGTTTTTGATCAAGCATCAGGACAGCGCGGCCAAGCCCGAGAGCGATTACGACGTGGTCGCTGCCGAGCCCGACAGCGTGCTGAGTGACCGGACCCTCATCGTCAAACCCGCAAAAACAGCGGCTAAACCCAAACCCGTCAAAAAGCCCGCTAAAGCCGCTGCCAAGGCGCCGTCTGCGCCGCTGACCGGTGCCCACAAAGCCAAACTGCCGGACCAGCTCAAACCCGAACTGGCCACGCTGGTGGAAAAGGCCCCGGAGGGCCAGTGGAGCTACGAGATCAAGTTCGACGGCTACCGGATCATGGCCCGCATCGATCACGGTGACATCAAGCTCTTCACTCGTAACGGCCACGACTGGACCCACAAATTGCCAAGGCAAGCCCGGGCGTTAGCGGCACTGAACCTCGAATCGGCCTGGCTCGACGGTGAAATGGTGGTGGCCGACGAGCAGGGTGTGCCGGACTTTCAGGCCCTGCAAAATGCCTTCGACGCCGGTGCCAGCGCCAACATCCTGTATTACCTGTTCGACCTGCCTTACCTCAATGGTGTGGACCTGCGCGAGGTGCCGGTCGAGGAGCGCAGGGTGGCGTTGTCCACCGTGCTCAAACTCAATCAAGACCCGTTGTTGCGCTTCTCGGACTCGTTCGACGAAGCGCCGGAAGCCTTGCTCAACAGTGCCTGCCAGATGCAGATGGAAGGGCTGATCGGCAAGCGTCTGGGCTCGCCGTACGTATCTCGGCGCAGTAGCGACTGGATCAAGCTCAAGTGCAAACACCGCCAGGAATTTGTGGTGGTCGGCTATACCGACCCGAAAGGTTCGCGCAATGCCTTCGGTGCCTTGCTGCTCGGCTTGCATGACCGTGACAGCGGGGAGTTGCGTTACGCCGGCAAGGTCGGCACCGGGTTCAACGAGACAACCCTCAAGCGCATCTACGAACAGATGAAACCGTTGAAGGTGAAAAAGTCGGCTGTGGTCAATCCACCCACCGGTTTCGAGGCCAAGGGTGTGCACTGGTTAAAGCCCGTACTGTTGGCGGAAGTGGCGTTCGCTGAAATGACCAAGGAAGGCTCGGTTCGCCATGCGGTATTCCATGGCCTGCGCGATGACAAGTCCGCCGATAACATCACAGAGGAGCAGCCGAAAGTGGTGAAGACTCCAGAGAAAAAAACGTCCGCTGCGGCGAAAAAGAAAACAGACCCACCCGCGCCGTCGCAGATCGGCCTGGACGAAGGCAAGGTGCGCATCACCCACCCAGACCGGATTATCGACGCCTCCAGCGGCACCACCAAAATGCAACTGGCCGAGTATTATGCCCGCGTTGCCGAGTGGATTTTGCCCGAGCTCAAGGACCGGCCCGTGGCGTTGGTGCGCGCGCCGGACGGCATCGCCGGTGAACTGTTTTTCCAGAAAAACGCCGAGCGCCTGGCCATCCCCGGCATCACCACGCTGGACAAGGAACTGACCGGCCAACCGGTGATGATCATCAACAACGCCGAAGCGCTAATTGGCGCCGTACAGATGAGCACGGTGGAACTGCACACCTGGAATGCCACCGCGGACAACCTCGACCGGCCCGACCGCTTTGTGCTCGACCTCGACCCGGACCCGGCGCTGCCCTGGAAGAGCATGGTCGAAGCCACTCAACTGACGCTGTCGGTGCTCGATGAACTGGGGCTCAAGGCATTTCTTAAAACCAGTGGCGGCAAAGGCATTCACCTGGTCGTGCCGTTAACCCGCAAGCTCGGCTGGGACGAAGTAAAAGACTTCAGCCATGCGATTGTCAGCCACATGGCCAAGTTGTTGCCGGAGCGTTTTTCCGCAGTGTCGGGACCGAAGAATCGGGTAGGGCGGATTTTCATCGATTACCTGCGCAACGGTCTGGGCGCGACCACCATTTGCGCCTACGCCGTACGCACCCGTGAAGGGCTGCCGGTGTCGGTGCCGATCTTTCGCGAGGAGGTCGCCGAGCTCAAGGGCGGCAATCAATGGAACGTGCACACCGTGCATGAACGCCTGGCCGAGGTGGGGGATGAGCCTTGGGCGGACCTGAAGAAAACCCGGCAGACCATTACGGCCGAGATGCGACGGCGGGTGGGGATGAAAAAGTGATCGGAGGTGAAAGCGCCAACGCCCCTTTCACGGGGCGCTGGTCGGACCTCTTTATTACTTGAAAGCAGTTACTTGATGAATTGCAGGAGGTCAGAGTTCAGTTTGTCGATGGCGGTTTTGAAATCTTGCGCCGTGACATTCTGGCTTTCGTTTTCCAGGGTCGAGCCAAACACCTTGCGCACTACTCGGGCCACGGTCTGGTTGTTTTGGGCGTCGACGAATTCCGCTTCGATAAACAGCTCGGTGTTCTGATCGCGGTGGCCGGTGGCTGCCTGAGTCGCCCCGACGACGGCCGCAATCGGCACCACTTCATACCACTTCATGCCTTCGTTCGAGGCGCTGACCCCAGTGATTGCCGCGCGCAGGATCAAGGTTCTGGAACCGGCCGGAACGGCTGACGGGGCGCTGACCACCTGGTATTTCGTGCCCAGTGTGGCCCTGGCCTTGGTGCTCATGTAGTTCTGAATATCGGCCAGCGTCTGCTTGTTGACCCGTTCATTGGGTTTAGGCGCCGGATAGAAATCCAGTTTGTTGAACACTGCGGTGTTATACGCGTTCGGGTTCCACGATGGGCTCACCCAACGCATCGCGGTACCACCGCTAGGTGTTTCGACTTCCTTCAAGTTGTTGTAGCTAGACAGGAAACCGGAGTATTGCGTCGTCTCCGTGACTTTCGAGGTGCAACCACTCAACAGCACGCCGGTCAATGCAGCACCGATAACCAACCTTCGGGACAGAATCATAGTGTTGTTTACTCCATGGTTTAAATTATGTTTTTTTTTTTGCTATGCATCAAAAACGCCAAGTCATATTCCCTGTCAGCGCTTGAATCCATGCGCTATCAAATTGACCGGAAATCTGATTCCCCGAAACGGTCTTGGTCTGCTGGTCTGGCATGTCACCGAGCCAAATCAGCGCCCAGCTGACGTTAACGTCGGTGTCCTTGTCAAGAGCATAGGTGGCTCCCGTGCCAAGACGCCAGGTTTCGTTCATCGGCAGGATCACGTTGCGGTTGCTGTCCGACACGGCGCTGCTATCGTACGCCACGCCGACGTTCCACAACCATTGCTTGGTGGCCTGGTATTGCGCACCCAGTGAGAGGTGCCAGGTGTCCTTGAAATGGGCGTCGACCGTTGTCGACTGCGATCCAAACGCCGTGGTATCGACCTGTACGCCGATGTCGCCGAACTTCGACCAGTCCTGCCAGTTCACCGAGGCCAACAATGCCAATTGCGAGTCCATTTGCTGGAACAGGCTGAGGGTGACGGTTTGCGGCACTTTAACGTCGAGGTCGGTTTGAGTGTTGTTGATGCGCTCCAGCAACCGGCCGTCGCCTTTCACATCCAGCCGGTCTTCGAAGTCCAGATCGACCTGGCTGGTGTAGGTCAGACCAATACGCGTGCCGGTCTGCGGAGCGAAGATCACCCCCACATTGGCGCCATAGCCCCAGGTGCCATCGCGGTACTTGTACTGGCCGTCCGTGCGATCGGTGAAACCGAAAGGGCTACGGTCAATCGCGGTTTGCGCCTTCAACTCGCCATACATGGCCTTGACGCCCACGCCTACCGACCATTGCTCGTTGAAGCGGTAAGACACACTGGGCACCATGGACAATCCGACAATGCTGGCGTTCTGCACAAAATAACGCCCTGACCAATCGTTGTCGTAATTGATGGCAAGCCCGAAGTCTCCGTAGGTGCCGAAACCGACGTTCCAGTGATCGTCCAGCTCATGGGTGACAAAAAAGCTGCCGCCGGGAATCGGATCGAGGGCGTTGCCACTGCCGCTGCCAGCGGTGTTGGTGCCGGAATCGCGATCAAAGGAAACGTCACCGTAGAGCGCTTGCAAACCGCCGGTGATTTGCGTGCCCGGCAAGTAACTCATGCCCGCCGGGTTGTAGGCGATGGTCGAGGGGCCTTGAGCGCGGGCGGCGGCACCGGCGTTGGCCAGGCCGACGTTATCCGTGCCGATTTCGTAAAGCATGATGCCGCCGGCCCAGGCTTGTTGGCAGCACAGGGCAAGGAGCGTGAATGTGGGCAAGGCAACTGTTTTTGTCTGCATGGATTGACCTCACCAAATGTCCATTCAAAAACGGGTGGCCCAGTCGGCCACCCGTGGATTGGGTTGCTTACTTGGCCATCGCCGCTCGGGCTGCCTCGATCTTGGCCTTGACCGAATCGAGGTTAAAACTTGCGCCTTTCTGCATGGGCGGGAACTCAATTGCGGTTTCAGCCAGTTTAGCCACCTGCTGCTGGACGAATACGAAACGCCAGAACTGGAACTTGAACCAGTCGAAGTACTGTTGCGAGCCCTGTGCTGACTGATTCTCCGGCCAACCCATGCGTTCGAAAGGGTCAAGACGAAGGTTGGTCAGGAACGGTACATCCACAGCCACTTTAGCTCCCAGCCACCCACCGGGCTGGTCAATGAAACGATACTTGTAATCATCAATGCGTACCGCACCCAGCGTACTTTCTCCAAAGTAGAAGATTTCATGCCGGTTCGACGGACCTTTTCCGGTGATCATCGGTGTCTGGTCGTAGCCATCGAGGTGCACCTTGTAGGTGGTATCGCCCAGTTGTTTGCCCTTGAGCAGTTCCGGGGTGATGTTCGGGTTACCCGCCGCAGCGACCAGGGTCGGGAACCAGTCCAGGCCGGAAATGATGCCGTTGCCAATCGTGTTAGCCGGCACTTTGCCCGGCCAGCGAATGATCGCCGGTACCCGGAAACCACCTTCCATAATGGTGCCTTTACCCATGGCAAACGGGGTGGTGCCGCCGTCTGGCCAGGTGAAGTTTTCCGCGCCATTGTCGGTGGTGAAAATCACGATGGTGTTGTCATCCATGCCATCCTTTTTCAGCTTGGCCATGACATCGCCGACGACGTCATCAAGCTGTGCCATCCCGGCTTCCTGTTCCGACCAGCCGTTTTCCGAATTACGCATGGCCTCGTACTTGTCGGACAGGTGGGTGACGATGTGCATACGGGTCGGGTTCAACCAGACGAAAAACGGTTTGTTGTCCTGTTTGGCCTTGTCGATGAAGGTGAAGGTCTTGTCGCGAATTTCGTCGTCGACGGTTTTCATCCGCTCTGGATACAGCGTGCCGGCGTCTTCGATTTTCTGTTTGCCGACCTTGCCCCAGCGCGGCATGACGGTGGTGTCATCGGTGGTGGTGGCCCAGCTGTGGACCATGTTGCGCGGACCGACCTTGTCCAGCAGGTCCTTCGGATAGTTGGGGTGCGCTGGGTCTTCCATGGCGTCCAGGTGATAGAGGTAACCGAAGAACTCATCGAAGCCGTGGACGGTGGGCAGGAATTCGTTCAAGTCGCCCAGGTGGTTCTTGCCGAACTGGCCGGTGGCATAACCCATGGATTTCAGGGTGGTGGCGATGGTCACGGCTTCGGCAGGAATGCCGATGGGCGAGCCGGCCTGGCCGACGGTGGTCATGCCCGTGCGGATCGGCAGTTCACCGGTAATGAAGTTGGCGCGTCCGGCCGTACAACTGGCCTCGGCGTAATAATCGGTAAAGCGCATGCCCTCATTGGCGAGCTGGTCGAGATGAGGGGTGCGACCGGACATCATGCCCTGGTTGTAGACACCGATGTTGGACCAGCCAATGTCATCGCCCATGATCACCAGGATGTTGGGCGGCTTATCGGCGGCATGTGTCATGGCGGGGACTAACATTGCGGACATCAGCATAGGTATTGCGAGTGTGGAGAATATCTTTTTCCGATTCATGATCGAGACCCTGTGTACGGCTATAGGTACGCTTAAAGAAAGCCCTCAGGTAACGCCTGAAATGCGGGATCCCCCCACGATGAGATTAGGTAGGTATTGTGAAAATTCCAGACGCCGCTCGCTTAAAAGAGGCGAAACACGCCTAAAACTTCAATTTGTTTAGCGATTGAATGGCGAGTGCCATGAAACTGCGCTTTGCTGATACCCAAACTATCAGGGTGTTTAATCATGCCTAGCCAACGACCTGAGCAATACTTGTTGCCTTGTGCCCTGTTCTTCGGGGTGTTGAGTGTTCACGCTGATGATTCCGCGGAGCTGGCCAAAAAATCCCTGAACCCGATCGCGGACTTGTACAGCTTGCCGATCCAGTACAACTGGAATCAGAAGATGGGGCCGACAGGTGAGGGCATGCAAAGCGTGACCAACGTGCAGCCGGTGTTGCCTTTCGAATTGAATGAGCACTGGAACCTGATCTCCCGCACGATCCTGCCGATCATTGACCAGCATGGCCTGGCTCCGGGCGGCGTGGCGGACAAGTCCGGTGTGGGTGATGTGACTCAAAGTTTTTTCTTCTCGCCCAAGGACCCGACGGAAAGTGGCTGGATTCTGGGTGGTGGGCCGGTGTTGCTGATTCCCACGGGCAGTGACAGGTTGCTGAGCAGTCGGCAGTGGGGGGCAGGGCCGACCATCGTGGCGCTGAAACAATCACACGGATGGACGCGAGGCATTCTGGCCAATCAGATCTGGAGCCTGAGCGGCGAGCAGCCGAATGCGGAAAAGGTCAATCAGACGTTTTTGCAGCCGTTTTGGTCGTACACCACTCACACCTACACCACGTTTGGTGTGAATACCGAGTCGACCTACAACTGGCAAACCAAGGAATGGTCGGTCCCCATCAATGCCACGGTGACTCAACTGCTCAAGCTGGGGGGCCAGCCGCTGACCCTTCAGGCCGGGCCACGCTATTGGGCCGACAGTCCCGAGGACGGGGCGCGCGGCTGGGGATTTCGTGCGGCGATTACGTTTTTATTTCCACGATAAGCCCTAGCCCGCTCAAGTCGGTCTCGTGACCTTAACCGCCTTGCGCTACCACCCGGGCATCATTGCCTTGGCCTTCGATGTACACCTTCATGCCTTTACTCAAGTTCGGATTGATCGGCTGAGTCACCGATACCAGCACGCCACTGGTGACCCGCACGATAATCTGCTGCGCTGCTACCGGTTGGTCATACTTTTTCTTCTCTACATAGTTTCCGCCGGCAGCACCGGCGAGCGCCCCGGCAACCATGGCGACATCGCGCCCGGTGCCATGACCGATCAGGCTGCCGATACCCAGTCCGCCAAGACCGCCGAGCACGGCACCGACACCGCTGTCGTGATTGGTCTGCATCTGTGTCAGCGTTATCTGCTCGATCTTCCCTGATCGAACCTCGATCTCACCGGCTCCGCCATCGGTTGATCCGACGGCAGAGCAGGCACTGATTAACACAGCCGTCAACGTAAGGGTCATCCAGGACAGTATTGCTTTCATGCGGTGTACCTCTTTATCGATAGTCGATTATTTGAATTTGATGGCAATGGCTTTGAGCTTGCGCCCTTGGATCGTATTGACGTCACGGGCCCATAGCGGGCCGGACACATAGGCCCCGACAGTCGCAATCTGGTCGTAAACCACGACGACCGCGTCTGCGCCAAGTTTGGCGCCTTCGTCTTGCAGTTTCAGTTCGATCTCGGCCATTGGGGGTGCCGGTTCGATACTGGCATCAACCAGAATTTCACCCAGTCGGACGAAGGGGCGCGTCGGTTCTGTGCGTAATATCTGGACTTCGGCTGGAATAGTCGCAGGGTACTGCGGGACCCCGACATACGCGGTTGTCTGCGCGTCCACCGTTGCGCAGCCGCTTAACGCCAGTAGACCGGTGATGAGCGCTGTGAAAAATAATGTTCTGTGCACCCTTGAAAACGGACGAAATGAAAGCGGTTGCATGGCAAATGACCTCTGCTTCAGGTTAATTCAACCGCCAACTTTTTCTGGCGGTTGAAACAGGGTTCAACTGCGGATAAACGCCCATATATCGGCATTCAGTTTGTCGATCGCGGCTTTGAAGTCCTGGGCGGTGATTGCCTCCTTGTCGTTCTCCAGCGGGGTGCCGAATACCTTGCGCACGACTTTGACCACGGTCTGATTGGTCCCAGCGTCGATGAGCTCGGCTTCGATGAACAGGTTAGTGTTCTGATCCCGGTGACCGGTGGCAGCCTGCGTCGCGCCGACAACGGCCGCAATCGGCACCACTTCATACCACTTCATGCCTTCGTTCGAGGCAGTGACCCCGGTGATTGCCGCGCGCAGGACCAAGGTTCTTGCTCCGGCCGGTGCTGCGGCAACGCTAGGCACTATCCGGTATTTCTGGCCCAGCACGCTTTTGGCCGTGCTGGTCATGTAGCTCTGCAAGTCGAGCAACGTCTGCTTATTGACCCGCTCGTTGGGTTTTGGCGCGGGGTAGAACTCCAGCGTATTGAACGCCACGGTGGTATACGCATTGCGGTCAAACGAGGGGCTCACCCAGCGCATCGCCGTGCCACCGCTGGGCGTTTCGACTTCCTTGAGGTCGCTGTAGCTCGACAGGAACCCGGAGTACTGCGTCGTCTCGGTGACTTTCGAGGTACAACCGCCGAGCAGGATTGCGGCTAATGCGGTGCCGATCAGCAGGTTTCGGGACAAGTTCATGGTGTGTGTGCTCCAGGGATAAAGTCGAATGTTTCGGTGATGAAACAGCCGGGCATCGCCCACTCGCTTCGAGTTACAAATACCTCTGCAAGAGAGCGTAGGTAGCAATGCTGAAATATCCAGCCAAAGCGTGACGCGTTGACTTTTTTTGCCCGGATTTGAGGGGTTATTTTTTCGATTGGATGGCGAATGGCAGCAAATTGAGCTTTGCTGATAGTCCAGATGGTCCACTCACTGCGGAGAACAAAAGATGCCTACCCTCCAGCAGTATGTCCGCCTGCTCATGGTCAGCATGTTGATGGTTGTCACCCCGTTGCACGCGGCCCAGACACCTGCGGTCGCTGCGCCGGCGGCGCAATTGGAGCCCAAGGCGCTGGACATTCTGAAGGCCATGAGCGCTCGCTTGACCGGCACACAGGGTCTGAGTTTCAAAGCCGTTACCACCTACGAAAAGCCCAGCCGGCTGGGGCCGCCCCTGGCCTATAGCTCGGTGGCGCTGGTCACCGAGCAGCGCCCGAATCAGCTGCGTGTCATGACTTCAGGCGATGGTCCGGCCACCGAGTTTTATTACGACGGCAAGCAAGCCTATGCCTTCCAGCGCAAAGACAACCTGCTTGCCCAAGTCGACGGGCCTCCCACCATCGATGCGATGCTGGAGGCCGCGTACCTGCGTGCGGCCATCTATTTTCCGTTTACCGACGTTATCGTCGCTGATCCTTATAAAGATTTGTCCAGGGACATGCGTGTGGCGTTCTATATCGGCCAGTCCACAGTGGTCGGTGATACCACCACCGATGTGATTGCTTACACCAGCGACACCGTGTTCGTCCAAGCCTGGATCGGAACCGAGGACAAGCTCCCGCGCCGGTTGCGCGCAGTGTTTCTCGATGACCCGACCCGATCCCGCCATCAGATCGATTTCAGTGACTGGAAGCTCAGTTCTACGATGCCTGCGGCGTTTTTCAAACCCGACGGGATCGAGTCGGCGCACCGGATCAAGTTTGTCCCGCCGCCCGTCCTTCGCGCCCCGCAAGGCGCTAAAGAACCGGTCACCCAACCCTGAACGAGGAGGTTGAATCATGAACAGATCCACCTTGAAGTTCGCGGGCCTGTTAATCGCCACGCTGATGTGTAACGAGGCGGCAGCCTGGTCGCACGCTGGCGGTTTTGGGCGTTCATACGGTGGTGGCGGTTCATGGAGTCGTTCCGGCGAATTCGGTTCGGCTTCGGGCGGCGATGGCAGTTGGAGTGGCGAAACCAATCGTGGCGGCTCGGCCTCCGGTGGTGACGGCAGCTGGAGCGGTTCAAGCTATCGCGGTGGTTCGGCTTCTGGTGGCGGCGGCTCCTGGCAAGGCTCGGGTGCCGAGGGCGGAACGGCGTCCGGCGAGGACGGTGCCTGGCATGCACAAGGAGAGGATGGCGCCAACGCTTATGGCTACCACGGGGACGGTTATGGCACGACAGCCTACCGGGGACCCGCTTATGGCGGGGGCGCTTACCAGTCAGTTCCCTACGGGACCGCCTACTACCATCCCCCCGCCGCTGTGATCGCCAGCGGCGGCTGTTATTACTGTGGCGGTGTCAATCCGGTCGCTGCAGCCGCGACGGGCGTGGCGGTGGGCTCGGCTGTCGGGTCGATGGTCGACGAGAATGCCGACGCCGACGATTTCAGCGCTGGCTATAACGCCGGGATGGTTGCTTCAGGACCGCCGAGCATGCCCTTGGGCCAGACCTACGCCAGCCTGCCTCCCGGCTGTAACTTGCAGACTTTTGCCCAGAGCACGTATTACCAATGCGGCAATTCCTGGTTGCAACCTGCCTATGGCGCCAACGGGGTGTATTACACCGTGGTGACGCCGCCATGATCAGCCTCGCTCGGACATTTGATTGGCATGGACGAGGTAGCTTTGTGGTGAGGGGGCTTGCCCTAATGCCAGTCAGTTAAGCCAAACCGCACTTTGTAGCAGCTGGCGAAGCCTGCGTTCGACTGCGCAGCAGTCGTGAAATCAGGCGATGCGGTGTTTCAGGTAGACCGCAAACTCCTGTTTCACGACTGCTGCGCAGCCGAACGCAGGCTTCGCCAGCTGCTACGCCTACCGTTACGCCAGAATCTGCCGGCTTGTGCGCCCTGGGCCTGGCCTCTATCGTTTCCCTGCCACTGCCCAGCAGTGGTCGGGTTTAGTCGCCCGGGGTTATAAGTAAGGTGCATAAGCTCCTGTCAGTCGGGCATTCCCATGCTGATGGTCCATCAGTTGGTGGATCACCTGGACGGTGAGGCGCGCTATGCGTTGCTGGGAATTTCCAACAGCATCATGGTGGCGGAGCTCACCGCGAACCGGGTTCTGGATCAAATCGATATGCCAGCTTAATGCGTGAGTGACTGACGCAGAATTGTGCAGCGGTGCCTTTTTTGGGCCGCTGTGCAGCCTTGGCGGACGGTGCGGTGTTCCGACAATCCCCCTTGTCAGGCATCCCGCAACAGGTCGTTGGCGTTGAGGATGTCGTAGGCGATTTCGGGGCGCTTTTCCAGACTGCGGCGAATGGCGGCCGGGATCGACTGGCGGGTTTTGCGGCACAGCCCGGGCTGCTCGGCGAGGGTGATGCCGATGCCGCGCATGGTGCGCACTTCGTTGAAGCTGGGGACGATCTCGACGCGGATGCCCAATTGCTCATGCATCCGTTGTTGCAGGCGTTCGAGGTCGGCCAGGCTCTGAAGATTTTCCAGTCGGTCGAGCAGACGTTTTTCTTCCTGACGGGTCAGGAACAGGATGCGCACGTCCGCCCCCGGTGTTTCCAGCAACGGGTCACGCCCGCAGATGCAGGCGCCGGGCGGGCAGGGTGAGCGGATCGGAGCGGAGGTGGTCATGGGGTTCAATCATAGAGCGCTCTAATCCGGTTTGCCCATAGCTGAATCGTCAGTCCGGGATTTCCTTCGTCGGGATGATCTGCTCGTCCTCAATCGGCGCACTGCTGGCGGTTTTCTTTTCCCGCCGGTCATTCATCCAGGTGTTCAAGCGAGTACCGAATTCGGCAGGGGCTTTGCGCCCGACCCGTCTGGCCAAATCGAGAATGGTCTGCTGCGCGAGCGCATCTTCCATGCGTTTTTGCGCGGTCATCATGACGGCGTGCACCGCGCAAGGACCGTCGAGGGCCCACGCCGGTGGGGCGCCGTCGAACACTGCACAGCGCCCGCGAATTTCGCGGCAATCAAAGATCAGTTTCTGGCCATCAATGGCGTTGACGATATCCAGCACACTGATTTCGTCCGCCGGCCGCGCCAGTTTGAACCCGCCGCGCACGCCTTCGGTGGCGATCACCAGTTTTGCCTTGGCCAACCGGGTGAAAATCTTGGCCAGGTAATCCAGCGGCACACCTTGCAGCTCGGCAAGGTCGCGCACACTCGCCTCGCGGCTATCGCCGGAATCGCCCACCAAAAAAATCAGGCAATGAATGCCGTATTCAACGCCTGCGCTGTAAAGAGACATCAGAATCTCCGACTGAATGAGTCGCCAATATTAACAGTCGATGGTTTAGGGGGCAATGATCCGCTGGCGAGGCTAGCTGCCCGGTGTTCCTTGTTGAGTAAAGCTGTTGTGGGATTGCCGAGGTATCAATGTTGACGATAGTAACCATTGTAAAATGGATGTTGCACCCGGTAACTCGGATCACTATAGTCGCCGATGTCTGCTCGGCAACGAGTTCTGTCTTGGGTCATCCTCGGAGTTAAAACCATGAAACAGCACATTCTGGTCATCGGCGCAGGTTTCGGCGGCATGTGGTCGGCATTGAGTGCCACACGCCTGTTCGACCTGCATGATCACAACGGCGTAGAGGTCACGGTTATGGCGCCCCAGGCCGAGCTGCGCGTGCGTCCGCGCTTCTACGAACCGAACGCGCATCAACTGGCTGCACCGATCGGTGAGCTGTTCGATGCGGTGGGTGTGAAGTTCATCAAGGGCGCCGCAGACACCATCGACGTGGAGCTAAAACGTGTCGGCTACATCGATGCTTCGGGCGCCCGGCAGACCTGCAGCTACGACAAACTCGTTCTGGCGACCGGCAGCCGCCTGGCCCTGCCGAACACCCCGGGCGTGGCCGAACATGCCTTTGATGTGGACCAGATCGAACAAGCCGTGCGTCTGGAAAACCACCTCAAATCCCTGGCCAGCCTGCCAGGCAACAAAGCCCGCAACACCGTCGTGGTGGCGGGCGGAGGTTTCACCGGGATTGAAACGGCGACCGAAATGCCGGCGCGTCTGCGGGCTATCTTCGGTGCGGATGCCGATATTGAAGTGATCATCGTCGACCGTGGCGAAAAGGTCGGGGCTTCGATGGGCGCCGAAATCAGCCAGTCGATTGCGCAAGCGAGCACGGAACTGGGGGTGAAATGGCAATTGAAGTCATCAGTGGTAGCCGTCGACGAAAACGGCGTGACCTTGGATGATGGTCAGCGCATTGATGCCAAAACCGTGGTCTGGACCACCGGTGTGCGGGCCAGTTCGCTGACTGAGCAGATCCCTGCCGAGCGTGATGGCCAGGGCCGTCTGCATGTGGACAGCCATCTGAAAGTCATCGGCCAGGACGACATCTATGCCACGGGCGATGTGGCTTACGCGGCCTGCGATGACATCGGCAACTACGCAATGATGACCTGCCAGCACGCCATCTCGCTGGGGCGTCACGCCGGTAACAACGTGGCGGCGCATATTCTGGGCGTGGCCCCGACGCCTTATAGCCAACCCAAGTACGTGACGTGCCTGGATCTGGGCGCCTGGGGCGCGGTGTACACCGAGGGGTGGGATCGTCAGGTGAAACTGGTCAAGCAGGAAGGCAAAGAGCTGAAAACCCAGATCAATACTGTCTGGATCTACCCGCCGGCAGCCGACCGTGCCAGTGCGTTGGCAGCTGCGGATCCGATGATCCCGGTGGCTTGACCGCGCTGCTTTGACACATAGAAAAATCCCGCTCAAGTGACCTTGGGCGGGATCTTTTTTTGTATATGGAAAGCTAGATGCGGAAAGCCTGACGGCCGACCAGCAGCCATTTGCCACCCTTCTTTTGCCAGATCTGGAAGTTCTCGATTTCGGTCGGAACCACTTCGGTGCCCTTGAGCGCTTGTGCCGAGAAATGATTGCGAACCAGCGCGGTGTCACCCGAGATGTTGATGGTCTGGTTCTGCATTTCCAGGGTCTTGAAGGCACTTTTGCCGGTTTCGATATCGGCGATGAAATCGGTCTTGTCCTGAACCTTGCCGCTGGAATGCCCGTAGGTCAGGTTCTCGGCGGTCAGCGCTTTAAGCTCGGGAATGTTCTTGTGCAGCATGGCTTGGGTCAGATGGTCGACGGCGCTGGCGACTTCTTTCTCGCCCGGTGCCGGGGCGGCCGCGACGTAGCCACTGAAGAGGCATAGAAAACCGACCAGCAGTTTGACGTTCTTCATAGGTGATTCCTTGTTGTTATGTTAATAGGGTGGCTCATCGGTCATCGTACAACCTAAAAGGAATTTGGAGAATACCCTGTGTGGTCCGCGCCTTGCTGGTGAGTGTCCGGGCTGTTTGAGTGGCGTGAGATAGACTAACCAGCGGACATCAAACGTTGGGAGTGACCACTGTGGCGCGACTCACATGGACTCGCTGATCACCGCCGCCGCCCGAGCATTGGCGGCGGGAGATCCGCTCGGGGCGTTGAACCGGGTTGCCTTGCGCGACGATGCGCCGGCGCTGGCACTGCGCGGCATTGCCATGGCCCAGCTCGGTGATCTGGAACGCGCGAAGGCGCTGGTCAAACGGGCAGGGCGGGCATTTGGCCCGAAAGAGCCGACGGCCCGGGCGCGCTGTGTGGTGGCCGAAGCCGAAATTGCCCTGGCAGCTCGAGATTTGAGCTGGCCGGAAAAAGCCCTCGACACGGCGCGGGCAACGCTCGAAGCCCACGGTGATTGGGTGAATGCGGCGCACGCGCGGTATCTGGAGATCCGAAGGCTGTTGCTGATCGGCCATCTCGAACAGGTCGAGGAACGGCTCGCCCGTTTGGACCCGGCGCCTTTGCCGCCAGCCCTGCGTGCCGCGCATGAGCTGGTGGTGACCGGCATCGCGATGCGCCGACTGGAGATCAAAAAGGCCCGCGCTGCACTGGAGCGGGCCGAACGCTTTGCAGACGAGGCGGGTATCCCGGCGCTGAGCGCTGAAGTCGACCATGTCGCTCAGGTCATGAACGCCCCCGCCGCCCGGCTCATCTGCCGTGGCGAGGCGCGGCCGCTGAAGCTGGATGAGGTGGAAGCACTGCTCGCCTCAACATCGCTGGTCGTCGATGCGTGTCGATACGTGGTGCGCGGCGCCGGCATGTCGGTGTCCCTGGCCAGGCGCCCGGTGTTGTTCACCCTCGCGCGGGCATTGGCCGAAGCCTGGCCGGCCGATGTCCCCCGGGAAACACTCATCGCCTATGCTTTTCGCTTGAAGCTCAGTGATGAATCCCATCGTGCGCGGTTGCGCGTCGAGGTCGGGCGGCTGCGGGCGGCGCTTCGACCGTTGGCCGGGATTAGCGCAACGAAGCGCGGCTTTGCCTTGGTGTCGCCGGACGTCGTGGTGTTGGCGCGACCGGTGGAGGAACAGCACGCGGCGCTGCTGGCGTTTCTGGCGGATGGTGAGTCGTGGTCGAGTTCGGCCCTGGCGATGGCGCTGGGCACCAGTCAGCGCAACGTGCAACGGGCGCTTGATGCGCTGGCGGTCACCGGCAAAGTGCAAGCCTTCGGCCGTGGCCGCGCCCGTCGCTGGATGACGCCACCGTTGCCGGGATTCGCGACGACTTTGTTACTCACGGCGTTGTTGCCGGGTGATTAGGATCCACTCCACACACCCAGTGAAGAGGATGCAACCATGAAACGTTCAACTGCTGAAATCATCCGTGAATACGGCCCGTTTCCGGGCGTCGACAGCGTGCATGGCGTCTCGTTTGACGGCCAGCGCGTCTGGTTCGCCTCCGGAGAAAAACTCAACGCCCTGGATCCGGAAAGTGGACAACCAACGGGTTCAATCAACGTCGCCGCAGACGCGGGAACAGCCTTTGACGGCCAGCACTTGTTCCAGATCGCCGGCGAACGCATCCACAAGATCGATCCGCAAAGCGGTCGTGTTCTCGCGAGCATTCCGGCGCCCGGCGGGGGCACTGATTCTGGGCTGACCTGGGCGGAAGGCACGCTGTGGGTCGGCCAGTACCGGGCGCGCAAAATCCATCAGATCGACCCCGACACCGGGGCCATTCTGCGCACCATCGAGTCCAACCGTTTTGTCACCGGGGTGACTTGGGTGGACGGCGATCTGTGGCATGGCACGTGGGAGGAAGATCAAAGTGAATTGCGGCGAATTGACCCGATCACCGGCAACGTCCTGGAGGCCGTCGAAATGCCGCCAGGGGTAGGGGTGTCCGGCCTTGAGTCGGACGGCGGCGAGCGGTTTTTCTGTGGCGGTGGCAACAGCGGCAAGGTGCGGGCCGTCCGTCGGCCCGTGTCGTCCTAGAATGAAAACTGACGCGACGAGCGAGGTGCGCTTTGGGTCAGTTCGATCTCCAGCAGGTGTTCGACCAGCACGTCATTGAGAAAGCGGAACTGATCGTTGAGACCGACCACTTCGTTGCTGAAGTGGTTGGCCGCCGCCGGCATCAGCAATGCCTCGAAAGTTGGGTCGAACACCAGTGACAATTCTTTGCGCGAGACGAATTCCTGCGCGTAGTAGTTAGTGCCAAATACCGGGAAGCTCACGGCCAGGCTGACGGAGTGGATCATGATGGGTGCTCCTCGGTCTGGCCGATGTCCAGGATAAAACCGGAAAAAAGCGTCAGCGTCACGGCGGTCAGGGCCAGACAGGTCAGGAGATGGATCAACATGATGTGGCCCTCCGAGGCGGACGTTGCGTTGTGATGGGGTGATCGTGCGCCTGAGGGGTTTATTGCGGAAGGCATTCGTCGCGATGGTGAATATCGATGTTAATGATGGTGTTCTTGAGGGCCTCATCGCGAGCAGGCTCGCTCCCACATTTGGATCGCGATGAGTTCAAAACTGTGGGAGCGAGACCGGCTTGCCGGCGATGAGGCCCTCAAATTCGCTATCCAACCCACGGCGAACAAACAGCGCTACCTATACTCAAACCAATAGGCCTTTGAGTTTCGGGCATTCTGCCCGAGGGCGACTGTAGGAAACCGCGATCTTGAACCTGCGTTCGCTGATCGTCGCCGTGTTGGTGGTGTTGGCGGGATGCGCCACGCCTGAGCGTGCCCCGGTGGTGGCGCAGGTTGTGGTGGTGGTCTCCGATAGCACCTGGCGACAGGTGGATCGCGAAATCGTCGCGGCATCGCAATCGGCCACCGAGCAGACGCGAATCTATTCGCGCGGGGCCATGGATTACTGGCGCACGCGGGTCTACCAACTCACCGAAGAGAATTTCATCCCCTGGTTCAGCAGTTACTGGACCCAGGAATGGCTATCGATGAAAGTCAGCTGGTACACCCTCAACGCCAAGGGCGAGCAGGATGCCTCGGCCAAGCGTCTGGCGGGCTATCTGCTTGAGCAATACCAGCAACGGGTGCTGGCGCCGGTTGCGGTCGAGATTGATCCCGACGCGATTCTCGGCCAGTCCACGGCGTTCTACGTGGACATACTTCAGGAAGAGCTGCAAAAAACGTCCAAGCGTCACGGCATACCGATGGCGCAGATCAATGGCCGCATCCAGAAAATCCCCGCCATCGCCCTTGGGCCGCCGCCCGCGCGCAATGCCTCGCTTTACCAGGTCGTGCGTACGGAGCCGCTGGCCTCACTGCCGGCTTATGCAGCGCTGATCGACAAGATCCACAAGGCGGGCGGTGACAAGGGGATTGGTTCTGAGGACACCGCCATGGCGCCTGTGGCCAAGCGCGCCAGTCAACGCATGGAAGCGGAAATGGCCCCGCGCGGGGCCGCCAGCGCCGTGGCCGCCGCCGCCGGGAAACTCGCCGGGGGCTTGATTACCGTCGGCGTGGCTGGGATCCGCGCACTCATCCAGGCTGCCGACCGACCGGACAGCGAGGCGCTGATTCGCAGCAGCCTGGGCAATACGTTCGACAAGGCCTGGCTGAAGCTGGTGCAAAATCCGACGACCGGTGTGATGGCGGGGACGCTGTACATGGCGGGGCAGATCGAAGGCAATCTGGCGGCAAGTGCCGAACCGCCGCCGGTCGATTCGGTTACCGGGTCTGTCGATTGGAGCCCGACGGAATCGACTAACCATCAGCTTGACCCTCAATCCCCCACAGGAGAATGACCATGTCTTATGTCGATGGCTGTGTGATTGCCGTACCGACCGCTAAACGTGAGCAATTCAAGAAGCACGCCGAAATCACCAGCGCGATTTTCAAGGAGAACGGCGCCTTGAGCATTGTTGAATGCTGGGGAGACGACGTGCCAGACGGCAAAGTGACCTCGTTTCCGATGGCGGTGAAACTCAAGGAAGACGAAACTGTGGTGTTTTCCTGGATCATCTGGCCAGACAAGCCGACCCGCAATGCCGGCATGCAGAAAATGATGGCCGACCCGCGCATGCAACCGGACGTCAATTCAATGCCGTTCGATGGTCAGCGAATGATCTTCGGCGGCTTCAACATCATCTATCAGACCTGATACAAACACCCGGATCACTCCGCGCTCGGGGTGATCCGGCAACTCTTGCGATTACGGATCTCGTTGTCCGTCGGCCGCTCCCTGACGAACTCGAAACGTGGCTCACCTTCGCTATAGTGAACCAGCCAGCCCCATTCCAGCTCGGACTCATCCTGCCCCGGTTGCGGTGGCATCGCCCACCACGGTTCCTTGCTGATGATCTGCCGCATGGCCCCCTCCCGTTGTTTTCGGTTGGTTCAACTATAACGTGCATGACAGGAGGTGCCAGGCGTGAGCGACGAACCCCATGAACCCCTCAAACGGCTGTTTTTTGCCCTGAACTGCCCGCCCGAGCAACGCAAGGCGATTGCCCAGTGGCGCAGCGCGCTTGAACTGCGCAGCGGGCGGCCGGTACCGGCGGAAAATTTTCACCTGACGCTGAAGTTTTTGGGCGCGGTGGGTGTGGCGCAGATCGCCGAGATCTGCACCGCCGCCGCCAAGGTGCACGTGCCGGGTGTGCCGTTGAAGCTGGCGCTTGATCGACTGGATGTCTGGCGCAGGGCCGGGGTGTTGGTGCTGGCACCGGAGCAGGCGCCGCCGGCGTTGTTGCGGCTGGTGTATGCGCTGGAGCAGGCGATGTTGCCGTTTGGGTTTGAGGATGTGCCGAAGGAGTTTCGGCCGCATTTGACCCTGATGCGCGACTATCGGCTACCAGTGCCTGAGTCTGTGACGCCGCCCGGGTTTTTCCTGCGGGCTGATCACTTTGTGTTGTTTGAATCGCACAAGGGACGTTATCGGGCATTGGCCGAATGGCCGCTGGTGCCCGCATAAAAAAAGGCGCCCGAGGAGGGCGCCCGAATTCACCTTAACCGAGGAGCCAGGTGAGGCCGTTCTGCTGCAGGGAGCGTGCAGCGGTGGTAAGGCGCTGCGGGAACGGAAACTGTGACACTGATCGTTCCCACGCTCTGCGTGGGAATGCCTCCACGGACGCTCCGCGTTCGGCTGTGGAAAGGGACGCGGAGCGTCCCGGGCTGCATTCCCACGCGGAGCGTGGGAACGATCATTACTTCCCGAGCTTGACCCGCGTCCAGCCCCGGGTCATCACTCGCTGAACCCCGATCGGCATATCCGGAATCGCATACAACGTCGCCATCACGTCTTGCGACGGATACGACCCCGGATCATCGCGAATCGCTTCATCCACCAATGGCGTCGCCGCCGCGTTGGCGTTGCTGTAGCCGATGTTGTTGGTGATCTCGGCGATGATGTCCGGGCGCATCAGGAAGTTCATGAACAGGTAGGCGTTCTCGACGTTCGCCGCGTCCCGGGGAATGGCGACCATGTCGTAGAAACTGCCGGCGCCTTCTTTCGGGATGCTGTAGTCGATCTGCACCGAGTTGCCCGACTCCTGGGCGCGGGCCTTGGCTTGCAGCACGTCGCCGGAATAACCGACCGCCACGCAGATGTTGCCGTTGGCCAGGTCGGAGATGTACTTCGACGAATGGAAGTACGCCACGGAAGGACGAATTTTCATGAACAGCGCTTCAGCTTCGGCGATCTGGCCTTTGTCCTGCGAATTCACCGGGTAGCCTAGGTAGTGCAGGGCGGCCGGGAGCATTTCGGTGGGCGAGTCGAGGAAGCTGATGCCGCAGGCTTTGAGCTTTTCAGCGTTTTCCGGCTTGAACAGCAAGTCCCAGGAATTAGTCGGGGCGTTGGCGCCGAGCACTTCCTTGACCTTGGCCGGGTTGAAGCCGATGCCGATCGAGCCCCACATGTAGGGGAACGCATGGGCGTTATCCGGGTCGCTGGCGGAAGCGTTTTTCAGCAGCACCGGATTGAGGTTTTTCCAGTTTGGCAGCTTCGATTTGTCCAGCGTCTGATAAACGCCAGCCTTGATCTGCTTGGCCAGAAAACTGTTGGAAGGCACGACGATGTCGTAGCCGGATTTGCCTGCGAGCAGGCGTGCCTCAAGGGTTTCATTGCTGTCGAACACATCGTAGGTCACGCGAATGCCGGTCTCGTCTTCGAACTTCTTGACGGTGTCCGGGGCGATGTAATCCGACCAGTTGTAGACGCGCAGTACCTTGTCATTGGCCTGGGCGCCGGTAGCCATTGCGCCCAATAAGGACAGTGTCAGCAGAGTCCTGCCAAACATTTTCATCGGTACAACTCCATTCTTTTTTATTCAAATACGCAAAACAATTGCACTCTTGGCGCACCCCTTGTAGCAGCTGGCGAAGCCTGCGTCCGGCTGCGGAGCAGTCGTAAAACCTGCGAACTCGATCTTCCTGATAGAGCCGCAGTGCCTGGATTGACGACTGCTACGCAGCCGGACGCAGGCTTCGCCAGCTGCTACAAAGTGTGTGCAGCAGGCCTTAAGCGGTCGCTTCTACCATTTGCTTATTCGGTTGTTGCCACGATTCGCTGGCGGTCTGGTCCATCGCCTCCTGGATCGCACGCTTACGGGTAGCTTCGGCGCGGCGGCTGAAGTACCAGACCATGAAGGTCACAATCGATACCGCCAACAGGATCAGACTGGCCACGGCGTTGATCTCGGGCTTCACGCCCAGACGCACCGCCGAGAACACTTCCATCGGCAAGGTGGTCGAACCCGGCCCGGACACGAAACTCGCCAACACCAGGTCATCCAGTGACAGGGCAAACGACATCATGCCGCCGGCCGCCAACGAGGGCGCGATCATCGGAATGGTGATCAGGAAAAACACCTTGAACGGCTTGGCCCCGAGGTCCATGGCCGCTTCTTCGATGGACAGGTCCAGCTCACGCAAGCGGGCGGATACCACGACTGCCACATACGCCGCACAGAAGGTGGTGTGGGCGATCCAGATGGTGATGATCCCGCGTTCCTGCGGCCAACCGATCAACTGCGCCATGGCCACGAACAGCAGCAGCAACGACAGACCGGTGATCACTTCCGGCATCACCAACGGTGCGGTAACGAGGCCGCCAAACAGCGTGCGACCCTTGAAACGCGTAACGCGAGTCAGCACGAACGCCGCCAAAGTCCCCAACGCTACAGCGGCAATCGCCGTGTAGCAGGCGATTTCCAGCGAGCGCACCACCGAGCCCATCAGTTGCGTGTTGTCGAGCAAACCGGCGTACCACTTGAACGACCAGCCGCCCCACACGGTCACCAGTTTCGAGGCGTTGAACGAGTAGATCACCAGAATCAGCATCGGCAAGTAGATGAACGACAAGCCGAAAATCAGCATGAACTTTGAAAATCCGAAGCGTTTCATCCCCGTGCCTCCATTTCTTTGGCCTGGCTGCGGTTAAACAGCAGAATCGGCACAATCAGGATCAACAGCATCACCACCGCCAGGGCAGATGCCACCGGCCAGTCACGGTTGTTGAAGAACTCTTGCCACAGCACGCGACCGATCATCAGGGTCTCCGGGCCGCCCAGCAGTTCCGGAATCACGAACTCACCGACCACCGGAATGAACACCAGCATGCAGCCTGCGATGATGCCGTTCTTGGCCAGCGGCACAGTGATTTTCCAGAAGTTGTTGAAGTTGCTTGAACCCAGATCCGAAGCCGCTTCCAGCAGGCTTTGATCGTGTTTGACCAGGTTGGCGTACAGCGGCAACACCATGAACGGCAAGTAGGCGTAAACCACGCCGATGTACACGGCGGTGTTGGTGTTGAGGATCTCGATGGGGTGGTCGGTCAGCCCGGTCCACATCAAAAACCCATTGAGCAGACCGTTGTTGCTGAGGATACCCATCCACGCATACACGCGGATCAGGATCGCGGTCCAGGTCGGCATCATGATCAACAGCATCAGGACGTTTTGCGTTTCCTTGTTGGCCTTGGTAATGGCGTAGGCCATCGGGAAACCGAGTACCAGGCACATCAGCGTGCTGAACAACGCGACCTTCAACGAGCCGAGGTAGGCCGAGATGTACAGCTCATCGTCAGTCAGCAACAGGTAGTTGCCGACGTTCAAAAACAGCTGAAACTTCTGTTCGGCGTAGGTGTAAATCTCCGAATAAGGAGGAATGGCCAGCGCCGCTTCCGAGAAGCTGATCTTCATCACCAGGAAGAACGGCAACAGGAAAAACAGGCACAGCCACAGGAAGGGAACCCCGATGACGAGCTTTCGACCACTCGGCATCAGCCGCATGAACTGCTGATTGAGTGTTTTCATGAGCGCAGTACCACGCCGCTGTCGTCTTCCCACCACACGTAGACAGTGTCGTCCCAAGTCGGGCGCGCGCCACGGCGTTCGGCGTTGGCCATGAACGACTGGACGACTTTGCCGCCAGGCAGTTGCACGTAAAACACCGAGTGACCGCCGAGGTAGGCGATGTCATGCACTTTGCCTTGTGACCAGTTGTAGCGGTTCTCGGGCTTAACCGTGCTGACCAGCATTTTTTCCGGGCGGATGGCGTAGGTGATCGACTTGTCCTGCACCGAGGTGCTGACGCCGTGCCCCACGTAAATCTTCTGTTCCAGGTCCGGGCTGTGGATGATCGCGTGACCTTCCAGGTCTTCCACCACCGTGCCTTCGAAAGCGTTCACGTTGCCGATGAACTCGCAGACCATACGGCTGACCGGAGCTTCATAGATGTCGACCGGGCTGCCGATTTGCGCGATCCAGCCCAGGTGCATGATCGCGATGCGCTGGGCCATGGTCATGGCCTCTTCCTGGTCGTGGGTCACCATCACGCATGTCACGCCGACGCGCTCGATGATTTCGACAAGCTCAAGCTGCATCTGCGAACGCAGCTTTTTATCCAGCGCGCCCATGGGTTCGTCGAGCAGCAACAGCTTCGGACGCTTGGCCAGGGAGCGAGCCAGGGCCACACGCTGACGCTGACCGCCGGACAATTGGTGCGGCTTGCGCTTGGCGTATTGGGTCATGTGCACCAGGCGCAGCATTTCTTCAACGCGGGCGTCGATTTCGCTGGCGGGCAAACGGTCCTGCTTGAGGCCGAAGGCAATGTTCTGCGCAACCGTCATGTGCGGGAACAAGGCGTACGACTGGAACATCATGTTGATCGGCCGCTCGTACGGCGGCATGTCGGTGATGTCCACGCCGTCGAGGAAAATCCGGCCATCGGTCGGGCGCTCGAAACCTGCGAGCATGCGCAGCAGGGTCGATTTACCGGAACCGGAACCGCCGAGCAGGGCGAAGATTTCGCCTTGATGAATCTCAAGCGAGACATCGTCCACAGCGGTGGTTTCGTCGAATTTCTTGGTGACGCGGTCAACCTTCACCAACACCTTCTTCGATGTCTGGTGACCTTCAAGAGCCTTCCTGTAAATGCTGGAGGCGTTTGCCATGTGAAACTCCCAACAGGTTTCAGTCGTCGGACCAACGCGGCCTGACTTAATAGTGGATTGCTAGCCCTAACCGGGCTTATTCGGCGCCGCCGTCCTGGCTGCCTGGTGGTACTTGTTGTTATCGCAGTGTGTTGCTGTCGCGAGGGGCGGGCGCGCAAAGGCACGCCCGTCTGGCTCGCGGGGGCAGTAAAGGTTGTTTGTGTATTAAGTCAGCGGGTTTTACGCAGCGCGGCCCGTCGCCGGCACGCATCGCCGAACGCCTGGAAAATACTCAGGTAAGGAGGATTGGTTGAAACCTGCCATTCCGGATGCCATTGCACGCCGACGGCAAACGTTGGGCTGTGCTCCACCGAAATCGCCTCGATCAAACCGTCCGGTGCGATGGCTTCGGCACGCAGGCCGGGCGCGAGTCTGTCGATTCCCTGACTGTGAATCGAATTGACCCTGAACTCCCCCGGCAACTCCAGGGCTTCGAACACGCCCCCCGGTTGCACCGTCACCGCATGGGCCGGTGCGTATTGCACCGCCAGCTCCGGGCTGTCCGCTTCGCGGTGATCGAGCATGCCCGGCAGTTCGTGGACCTTTTGGTGCAGGCTGCCACCAAACGCCACGTTCATTTCCTGAAAGCCCCGGCAGATACCGAGCACCGGCACGCCGGCTGCAATGGCCGCACGTAATAAAGGAAGGGTCGTGGCGTCCCGCGCCGGATCGTGATCCGTGCCGGGAGCGCTGGCCGGGCCTTGATAGTGGAAAGGTTCCACATTCGAGGGGGAGCCGGTCAGCAGCAGACCGTCGAGATGCGCGAGCACATCGTCGATTTCAGTCAGTTCGCCCAGGGAAGGGATGACCACAGGCAGCCCCAGAGCCGCGACGCTGACAGCACGCAAGTACTTGTCGCCGCTGACGTGGTAGGGGTGCAGGCCAATCTGTTTGACGCATGCAGTAACGCCGATCAATGGCTTGAATGCCATTTTTATCACCTCGAAGTTTCACACTTGAACGAGCTTTTCCGGAGCTTAGCCTTGTTGATTTTAATTAACAACTCTCATGTAAAAAATTCTAAACGCCGAACGTCCGGTCTCCAGTGTTTACGTGGTGCTCAAGACTGAATTGGCACTCTCGTCCCCCTGAAAGGCCCAAAAATAAAGGTTGAAGGCTCATGTGTTCGCTATTGACTTCACTTTGCCGTTCGGGTTGACTGGGTCCGCAACAAGGTAGTGAACATAATAATTAACAGCTAAAAAATAGGTGCATCATGTCGGTCCCTCTGCGTGCCGTTCAACTCAACGAAGCAAACGCATTCCTTAAGAAATATCCTGAGGTTTTGTACGTCGACCTTCTGATTGCGGATATGAACGGCGTGGTGCGCGGCAAGCGCATCGAGCGCACCAGTCTTCATAAGGTCTACGAAAAAGGCATTAACCTGCCGGCGTCTCTGTTTGCTCTGGACATCAACGGTTCTACGGTGGAAAGCACCGGCCTGGGTCTGGACATCGGCGACTCTGACCGGATCTGCTTTCCGATCCCTAATACGCTCAGCATCGAGCCATGGCAGAAGCGCCCGACCGCGCAACTGTTAATGACCATGCACGAACTCGAAGGCCAGCCGTTCTTCGCTGACCCTCGCGAAGTGCTGCGGCAGGTGGTGAGCAAGTTCGATGACATGGGCCTGACCATCTGCGCCGCGTTCGAACTCGAGTTCTACCTGATCGACCAGGACAACGTGAACGGTCGTCCGCAATCGCCACGTTCGCCGGTTTCGGGCAAGCGTCCGATGTCGACCCAGGTGTACCTGATCGACGACCTCGACGAATACGTCGATTGCCTGCAAGACATCCTCGAAGGCGCGAAAGAGCAGGGCATTCCTGCCGACGCCATCGTCAAGGAAAGTGCCCCGGCGCAGTTCGAAGTCAACCTGCATCACGTCAATGACCCGATCAAGGCCTGCGACTACGCGGTGTTGCTCAAGCGTCTGGTGAAGAACATCGCCTACGACCACGAGATGGACACCACGTTTATGGCCAAGCCATATCCGGGTCAGGCAGGCAACGGGTTGCATGTGCACATTTCGATTCTCGACAAAGAAGGCAACAACATCTTTGCCAGCGAGGATCCCGAGCAGAACGCCGCGCTGCGACACGCGATCGGCGGTGTGCTCGAGACCCTGCCGGCGCAGATGGCGTTCCTGTGCCCGAACGTCAACTCCTACCGTCGTTTCGGCGCGCAGTTCTATGTACCGAACTCGCCAAGCTGGGGCATCGACAACCGTACCGTGGCTGTCCGTGTGCCGACCGGTTCACCGGACGCGGTGCGCATCGAGCATCGTGTCGCTGGTGCCGACGCCAACCCGTATTTGCTGATGGCGTCGGTGCTGGCCGGTATTCACCACGGCCTGACCAACCAGATCGAGCCGGGCGCACCGGTGGAAGGCAACAGCTACGAGCAAAACGAGCAGAGCCTGCCGAACAACCTGCGTGACGCCCTGCGCGAGCTGGACGACAGCGAAGTCATGGCCCGCTACATCGACCCGCTGTACATCGACGTGTTCGTGGCGTGCAAGGAAAGCGAGCTGGCCGAGTTCGAAAACTCCATTTCCGACCTTGAGTACAACTGGTATCTGCACACCGTCTGATGGCCTGATACCAGTCAGTTAGGCGGCAACGAAACCTGTAGCAGCTGGCGAAGCCTGCGTTCGGCTGCGAAGCAGTCGTAAAACCTGAGCGCTGGGCCTTCCTGAAGCACCACATCGCCTGATTTCACGACTTCTTCGCAGCCGAACGCAGGCTACGCCAGCTGCTACAAAAGAACGCGCTACGGCTGAGACTTCTTCACTGACTGGCTTTAATCCAACGACTACTTATTCCTCTGCGTCGAGTCACAACCATGACAAACACTCGCAGCGACTGGGAACAGCGCTTCCAGTCCCTCACCATCGAAGGCCGTGCATTCATCGACGGTCAGTACTGCCCGGCACTCAGCGGCGACACCTTTGAATGCATGAGCCCGGTCGACGGCCGTTTCCTGGCCAACGTCGCCAGCACCGACGAGGCCGACGCCAATGCGGCCGTCGCCGTCGCGCGCCGCACGTTCGAATCCGGGATCTGGGCCAACCTCGCTCCGGCCCAGCGCAAGCGCATCCTGATTCGCTTCGCCGACCTGATCCTGGCCAACCAGGAAGAACTGGCCCTGCTCGAAACCCTCGACATGGGCAAGCCGATCAACGACTCGATGAACATCGACATTCCTGCGACCGCCAACGCGATCCGCTGGAGCGCCGAAGCCATCGACAAGATCTACGACGAAGTCGCCGCCACCCCGCACGACCAACTTGGCCTCATCACCCGCGAACCTGCGGGCGTGGTTGCCGCCATCGTGCCGTGGAACTTCCCGTTGATCATGGCCAGCTGGAAGTTCGCTCCGGCCCTGGCAGCCGGCAACTCGTTCATCCTCAAGCCTTCGGAAAAATCGCCGCTGACCGCGATCCGCATCGCCCAGTTGGCGCTGGACGCCGGCATCCCCAAAGGCGTGTTCAACGTCCTGCCGGGCTACGGCCACACCGTCGGCAAGGCGCTGGCCTTGCACATGGATGTCGACGTGCTGGCCTTCACCGGCTCGACCGCGATAGCCAAGCAACTGATGATCTACGCCGGGCAAAGCAACATGAAACGCGTCTGGCTCGAAGCCGGCGGCAAGAGCCCGAACGTGGTGTTCGCCGACGCGCCGGATTTGCGCGCGGCTGCACAGGCGGCGGCCGGTGCGATTGCCTTCAACCAGGGAGAAGTCTGCACCGCCGGCTCTCGGTTGTTGGTGGAACGTTCGATTCGCGAGCAGTTCATCCCGCTGCTGGTGGAAGCACTGCAAGCGTGGAAACCGGGACACGCACTGGACCCGGAAACCACTGTCGGCGCGGTCGTCGACCAGCGTCAACTGGACAACGTGTTGCGCTACATCCAGGTCGGTAAAGACCAGGGCGCGCAACTGATCGCTGGCGGCAGCCGCACCCTCGAAAGCACCGGTGGCCTGTACGTGGAGCCGGCGATATTCGACGGCGTGACCAACGCCATGACCATCGCCCGCGAAGAAATCTTCGGCCCGGTACTGTCGCTGATCACCTTCGACACCGCTGAAGAAGCCCTGGCCATTGCCAACGACAGCATCTTCGGCCTGGCCGCCGGTGTCTGGACCAGCAACCTGAGCAAGGCCCACACCTTCGCTCGCGGCTTGCGCGCCGGCAGCGTCTGGGTCAACCAGTACGACGGCGGCGACATGACCGCGCCGTTCGGCGGGTACAAGCAGTCGGGTAACGGTCGGGACAAATCGCTGCACGCGTTCGACAAATACACCGAACTCAAAGCGACCTGGATCAAGCTCTAATACCTATAAAAAAGCGACGGTCGCAGGCTAGCTGCCGGTGGCCATCGGAGAAAGCTATGAAACAAGATTCTGTGAAACAAACCCACGTAAACAGCTACTACGCCGCCACCCGCAATTTCACTGGCGACTTCCCGGTGCTCGAACAAGCGGTGGACTGCGACGTCTGCATCATCGGCGCCGGCTATACCGGTTTGTCCTCGGCCCTGTTCCTCGCGGAAGCGGGCTACAGCGTGACCGTACTTGAAGCCGCCAAAGTCGGATTCGGCGCCAGCGGTCGCAACGGCGGTCAACTGGTCAACTCCTACAGTCGCGACGTCGATGTCATCGAAGAACGCTACGGCGACAAAACCGCCGAAGTCCTCGGCAGCATGATTTTCGAAGGCGCCGACATCATTCGTCAGCGCATACAACACTACGACATCCAGTGCGATTACCGTCCGGGCGGCATCTTCGCCGCGATGAACAAGAAGCAACTCAAAGGCCTTGCCGAGCAGAAGAAGAGCTGGGAGCGCTACGGTAACAAGAACCTGAAAATGCTCGACGCGGCTGACATCAAGCGCGAAGTCGGTTCCGACGCTTACGTCGGCGGCCTGCTGGACATGCAGGGCGGGCACATCCATCCGTTGAACCTGGCCCTCGGCGAAGCCTCGGCCATCATCGGCCTGGGCGGCAAAATCTACGAACAATCGGCGGCGGTGGAAATCACTTACGGCGAACCGATTACCGTGCGCACAGCCAAAGGCGTGGTCCGCGCCAAGTACCTGCTGATCGCCGGTAACGCCTACCTGCCGCAGGGCCTCGACAATCGTGTGACCAGCAAGAGCATGCCGTGCGGCTCGCAAATCGTCGTCACCGAACCGTTGTCGGAAAAGGTTGCGCGCAGCCTGATCAAAAACAACTACTGCGTCGAAGACTGCAACTACCTGCTGGACTACTACCGCCTCACCGCCGACAACCGACTGCTGTACGGCGGCGGCGTGGTCTATGGCGCGCGGGAACCGGACGACATTGAACAGCTGATCAAGCCGAAAATCCTCAAGACCTTCCCGCAACTCAAGGACGTGAAGATCGACTACCGCTGGACCGGCAACTTCCTGCTGACCATGTCCCGCATGCCGCAATTCGGCCGCATCGAGAAAAACGCCTACTACATGCAAGGCTACAGCGGCCACGGCGTCACCTGCTCGCACCTGGCCGGTAAACTGATCTCGGAAATGATCCGCGGTGACGCCGAACGCTTCGATGCGTTCGCGTCCTTACCGCACATGCCCATGATCGGCGGCCGCACCTTCCAGGCCCCGCTCACCGCCATGGGTGCCGCGTACTACGCGCTGCGGGATCGGTTCGGGATCTAATAAACGCTGCAAAACCTGTGGGAGCGGGCTTGCCCGCGAAGAGGTCATATCAGCCACCATGGATGTCGCCTGACACACCGCCATCGCGGGCAAGCCCGGCTCCCACAGGAGATCTATGGCGAACACAAAATGTGTACACGCCCAGGCCCAAACTGTGGGAGATTCTATGTTGCAGGGGAACCCTGCAGCCGTAAATTCGGCTGGTATTCGCTCTGGTTTTTCATGAGGGCGAATGCCACCCGACAC
>NZ_JAVDUA010000022.1:0-118011 GCF_031456105.1 Pseudomonas sp. BE134
TCTGCTGACCTCAACTTCTCGAACCGCCCGGTGCGGACCCGCATGCCGGGTGGTGTGGCAGGGGCGCGGCCAGATGGCCGCCTCCTATGCCGATTTTTTTTCAAACCGGTACGTGTCAAGGTACCTGTCGCCTTGCTCCTACAGTTGTTAGCCCGTTGCGCCCTTAATTGCAGGGCGTTCTGGGTTTAAATACACCGCATCTGCCAGCTTCCAGTTGCGTGTCCGAGTACTCCAGCGACTCGGATTAGCTTCCCTGGCATCCTCATAAAGTGCTGCTCTAGCTTGTAATAGAGCCGTCGCTTTGCCTTCGTGTCGCTCGTTTGGCGTCACGTATTTCAAGGCGCTGTGTCGGTGATCTTCGTTGTACCACTCGATAAATTTCTGCACCCAAAGCCTTGCATCAGTGACCGTATCAAATGGTTGATCCGGCCAAAGCGGGCAGTATTTTGCAGTGCGGAAAAGTGCCTCCGCATAGGCGTTATCATTGCTCACCCTTGGCCGGCTAAAAGACGGCTCTACGCCCAGGGCCACCATGCTTTCACGTAACAAGGAGCCTCTCATAACGTGGCCGTTATCCGAGTGCAACACCAACGGTCGACCCGCTGTATGTTCACGCAAGCATCCCTTTCTAAGCAGCTCACACGCGTGTTCGGCGCATTCCACCTCATGCACTTCATTTGCTACCAGCTTGCGGCTGTAGACATCCTTGACCATGTACCAGTAGAAAAAACGACCTCTGACAGTGCTGGGTAGCCAAGTGATATCCCAGCACCAAACCTGATTGGGAGCGTCAGCGCGATGCGTCGTCAGGACCTTGCGTTTCGGGGCTTTGGTTCGGCCGCGACGCACGTTTTGATTAGCGGCTTTTAACACACGGTAAAACGTCGACTCTGAAGCTAGGTAGATACCTTCATCGGCCAGTTTTGGAACGATTTGGTGTGGGGTGAGGCTGGCGTAGCCAGCCTGATTGGCAGCATCAAGCACCGCTTGGCGCTCTGCCTCGCTGAGCTTGTTCGACGGTGCTGCTCGCTGAGCCAGTAGACGCCCATCGCAGCAGGCGTGTCGCCAACGTTGAACTGTACGCAGGCTCAGCCCTAGCTCATTACACGCTCGATATCGACGAGCCCCACTCAACACCGCTTCAGCAATCAACTTCATGGCTTGCGTACGATCAGAGGCGCTGATCAGTCTTCCTTGTCCTTGCCCCAGATCGCATTGGCTTTTTTTCTGAGCTCCAGCAAAGCCACCGCCTCCGCACGTCCTGCATCGGATTGGATCAGCTGTCGCTCCAGATCTTTGATCCGCCGCTGCTCGGCAGTTCTTTCTGCGCTAGGTTTCAGATCAGCAAGGGTATTGGCGTTTTGGCACGCCTTGCGCCACTGCTGGATTTGCTCAGGATAAATGCCCTTGATTCGACAATATTGAGAAATCTCCACCTCACTCAACGGTGCGGTTTCCATGACAGCATTGAATTTATCGGCGCTGGACCATTGATCACTGGTCTTGCCATTTCCCGGCACGATCAAACCTTTATCTCTAGCCATTTGTCTCCAGTTTCGCAGTGACTGAGGCGTGAGATTAAGCGCAATGGCGAGTTCTGCCACTGAGCGATTTAGAGGCGGCATCATTTGCAGGACGACCCAATCTTTGAAGTCGTCGTAGCGTTTGCCTAGATTGGACATTGTTATGCACCTTCGCCCTCTTGAATGAATGAGTCAATCAACAAGGGTGACAGGTAGCCTGACACGGAGGGAAACGCCAAAAAAAAAGTAAGCAAAAAAAAGGCTCGCCCCGAGCGTCCGGCCCCTCGCTAAGGCTCGGCGTTCCTTCGCTCCGGTATCCATCCGGGGACACTACCCTCCGGTCTGCTTCGCGACGACCTACATGCAGCGTGTTCGACTGCGTCGAACGGCGCTGCGCGCCACTCCCCGGCTGAACACCTCCACTCAGCCTCCCGAAGGGGCGGGCAGATCAAGATCAAGAGCTGCAGGCGAGCTAACGCTCGGCCTGATGAGTGGTGAAGAGCGGCGGGTGTACACCAATTTATTGTAGGAGCCTGACTTGCCAGCGATGGCGGCCTGACAGCCGACCAATTTCTTTCTGCCGCTCCCAACTGATCGTTCCCACGCTCCCGCGTGGGAATGCCGCCAGTGACGCTCCGCGTTCCATTTTTGTGTTGAACGATGTGTAAAAAACACAGAGCTTTCCCACGCCTTTTTCAGGTTGCCGGGTAGGAAGCAGTCCTTCTAACCTTTGGGCGTCGCTGCAGTTTCAGCGACCGGGTGTGGAAACCTGGAACTCTTAGTAGCCGCATAGCTGGACCATCGTAATCGTTGCCGACGTCTTCATTCGTCTGCAAACTGCGTCATGGCGGCTGTGCGTGGGCAGACTTCGGTCTGGCCGGGTCCTACTAACCGGTATTTCCACCCTGCGTGCAGCCGCCACCTATTTGTCGTGTGGAAACGACATTGGATGGCTCCCATTTATAAGTAGGAGTTTTCCATGGATAAGTTAATCCCCGATCCACCCACCACCCCCGAAGCCGAAGCTGAAGACTTACGCGCCGAAACGTTACTCAAAGACCGCGAAGCCATAAAACGCGCCCTCGATTACTACCTCGATCCCCCATCTCAATACACCGAAAAACCTCGCCGCCCCAGCACGATGTACATGATCGCCCCGAACATGGACACCGAAAGCCTGTTGGCCCAAGCCTGTGAGTCGTTGGCTTCGGCGAGTGTCATGACCAGTGAATTCGCCGCTCACCTGATCGGCCCGCAGCGCAATACGGTGTTGGCGATCCAGCAGATCATCATGCTGGCGGAGTTGGCGGTGAATCGGGCGTTGGATAACGTGGATCCGCAGGGCTGATCGGAGACCGCGTTATCGTTCTTCGCGAGCAGGCTCGCTCCCACAAGGAATCTTCATAGTTGCACTAATTGTGTGAACACCGGAGATCAACTGTGGGAGCGAGCCTGCTCGCGATGGCGGCAGATCACCCACAACAGAACCTGCTGATTCAACTTGAATTCTGACAGACAACAAAAAACGGCGATCACTCCGGTGATCGCCGTTTTTGTGTACGGGTTATCGAATCAAGGCATCAACACTTCAATCGCCCCGTCCGCCGTCATGCTGACCTGACTCGTGCCCGCCTCAACATCCGGTGTCACCGGCGCTGCATCCATCGCGGCGGCTTTCATCATCATCGGCCCGCGCATGTACGGTTGTGGATAACCGTTGCTGTTCAGGTTCAGGTTAACGATTTTGTAGCTCTTGCCACCCAACGCATCCGTCGCCAATTGTGCGCGGGCCTTGAAGGCGGCCACGGCTTCTTTAAGCAGTGCATCTTCACTGGCCTTGCGCGTTGGCGTGGCGATAGCGAAGTCCATGCCGCCCATTTTCAGGTCGGTGAGCAGTTCGCCGGTCAGTTTCGACAGGGCAGCAAAGTCCGAGCTTTCCAGGCGCAGTTCGGCGCGTTCACGCCAGCCGGTGATTTTCTGGCCCTTGGTGTCGTAGATCGGGTAGCTGTTGCGGCTGCCCTGGCGCAGGGTGATGTCTTTGACCTGTTTGGCCTGGGCCAGCGCTTTGTTCATGGTGGTGCTGACGTCGGCGGCGAGTTTGGCCGGGTCGGTATTTTGGTCTTCGGTGTAGAGGGTGACGATCATCAGGTCGCGCGCCACTTCCTGGCTGACTTCGGCGCGCAGGGAAATCTGGTTGTAGTGCAACTCGTCGGCGGCCAGGGCCGGGAGGCTAGCGAGGGTGCCGACACTCAGGGCGAGAAGGGCGGTGCAGCGGCGCAATGTGTGCATGAAAGCTCCTTGGGCGGTGCGCAGGGTTGGTTCCGAGCCTGCGTGAAACCATCAGACTCTAGCTTTGATGATCCGGTTCGCACAGTTACAACTTCTATACAGATGGTGGGTAGGTGACCGCTGCGCGGTCAATCGCGAGCAGGCTCGCTCCCACAGGGGAACGCATTTCAATGTGGGAGCGAGCCTGCTCGCGAAGGCGGTCTTATAGACGCCACAAGCCTTTCTGCCATGTGGCGCTTTGCCGCACTTTTGCCTGTCAGCCCCCACGCTTGGTTATACTCCGTGCGATCCGCCTGGAGCGCTCATCAGGAGAGCTCATGCTCGCCCCCGTTCAAATCACTTCTGCCACTCGCCAGAACCTCTGGCGGCTGACGTTCATCCGCACATTGGTACTCGCCGCTCAGGCCGGTTCCGTGGGGCTGGCCTACTGGTTCAATCTGCTGCCGCTGCCGTGGGTGCAGCTGGCAATGACCCTCGGGTGTTCAACGCTGTTGTGCGTATTCACGGCGGTTCGATTGCGCACGTCGTGGCCAGTCACTGAGCTCGAATACGCCCTGCAACTGGCCTGTGACCTCTTTATCCACAGTGCCCTGCTGTATTTCTCCGGTGGCTCGACCAACCCGTTCGTCTCCTATTACCTGGTGCCGCTTACCATCGCTGCGGTGACGTTGCCATGGCGCTATTCGGTGATTCTGTCCGGTTTGGCGTTGACGATGTACACCTTGCTGCTCGTGCGTTTCTATCCACTGCAAACCTTCCCGATTGCCCGTGAAAACCTGCAGGTCTATGGGATGTGGTTGAGCTTCGCGCTGGCCGCGGCGGTGATTACGTTTTTCGCCGCGCGTATGGCCGAGGAACTGCGTCGTCAGGAAGAACTGCGCGCCATTCGTCGTGAAGAAGGCCTGCGTGATCAGCAATTGCTGGCTGTCGCGACGCAAGCGGCAGGCGCGGCCCATGAGTTGGGTACGCCGCTGGCAACCATGAGCGTGTTGCTCAAGGAGATGCGTCAGGATCACCACGACCCGTTGTTGCAGGATGATTTGAGCGTTCTGCAGGATCAGGTCAAGCTGTGTAAAGAAACCTTGCAGCATCTGGTGCGCGCCGCCGAGGCCAATCGCCGTTTGGCGGTGGAGATGCAGGACGTCACCGACTGGCTCGACGAAGCACTGAACCGTTGGCACTTGATGCGTCCGGAAGCCAGTTACCGCTTCCAGCGCCTGGGCCAGGGCACCGTGCCGCGCATGGCACCGCCGCCAGACCTGACCCAGGCACTGCTGAATTTGCTCAACAACGCCGCCGATGCGTGCCCCGAAGGGCTGCAAGTGACGCTGGACTGGAACGCCGAAGACCTGACCATCAGCATCCGCGACCACGGTGCCGGCGTGCCGCTGGCCATCGCCGAACAGATCGGCAAACCGTTTTTTACCACCAAGGGCAAAGGTTTCGGCCTGGGCCTGTTTTTGAGCAAGGCCAGCGTGACACGCGCCGGCGGCTCAGTGAAACTCTACAGTCATGAGGAAGGCGGTACGCTCACCGAGCTGCGCCTGCCCCGTGTCGCCCGAGGAGACGAACATGAGTGACGAGATCCAAGTAGAAGGCGAAGAACTGCCGCATTTGCTGTTGGTCGACGACGATGCAACCTTCACCCGCGTGATGGCCCGCGCCATGGCCCGCCGTGGTTTCCGCGTCAGCACCGCAGGCTCCGCCGAAGAAGGCCTGACCATCGCCCAGGCCGATCTGCCGGATTACGCCGCGCTGGACCTGAAAATGGACGGCGACTCGGGTCTGGTCTTGCTGCCCAAGCTGCTTGAGCTGGACCCGGAAATGCGCGTGGTGATCCTCACCGGCTATTCGAGCATTGCCACCGCTGTCGAAGCGATCAAGCGCGGCGCCTGCAATTACCTGTGCAAACCGGCCGACGCCGACGACGTGCTGGCGGCGCTGCTGTCCGAGCACGCCGACCTCGATACCCTGGTGCCGGAAAACCCGATGTCGGTGGACCGTTTGCAGTGGGAGCATATCCAGCGCGTGCTGACCGAGCACGAAGGCAACATCTCGGCCACGGCCCGCGCCTTGGGCATGCACCGCCGAACCCTGCAGCGCAAACTGCAGAAACGTCCGGTCCGCCGCTGAACGGACGCTGAACGATCATCGCCAGCCCTCGCGATAACACGAACCGATCAACTATGATCGGTTCGTGTGTGTTCTTTTCCCTATCGAGCCTTATCCATGAATCAGAACGCTGAATATTCCGCGGTCAACGATGCCGTGCACGGGCAGTTTTTCCGCAGAGTCTGGGCGATCATCACGCCCTATTGGCACAGTGAAGAGAAGGTCAAGGCCTGGACGCTGTTGATCGCGGTGATTGCGCTGTCGCTGATCAGCGTGGGCATCTCGGTGTGGTTCAACACCTGGTACAAGGATTTTTACAACGCCTTGCAAAATAAGGATGAGGCAGCGTTCTGGCAGCTGATTCTGTATTTCTGCGCGATTGCGGCGGTGGCGATTGTCGGTGCGGTATACCGGCTTTATCTGACGCAGATGCTGACCATCCGCTGGCGAGCCTGGCTGACCGAGAAACACTTTACCCGGTGGCTCGGCAACAAAAACTATTACCAGCTGGAGCAGGGCGGTTACACCGATAACCCGGACCAGCGGATTTCCGAAGACCTCAACAACTTCACATCGAACACCCTGGAACTGGGCATTGGTTTGCTTCGCAACATCGTCAGTCTGGTGTCGTTCTCGATCATTCTGTGGGGCGTGTCGGGCAGTATTGAAGTCTTCGGTATCACTATTCCCGGCTACATGTTCTGGTGCGTACTGGTTTACGCGGTGGTAGGTAGCTGGCTGACACATTTGATCGGCCGTCGCTTGATCGGACTGAACAACCAACAACAACGCTTCGAAGCCGATCTGCGTTTCTCCATGGTGCGGATTCGTGAGAATGCTGAAAGCATCGCGTTGTACAACGGCGAACCGAACGAAAATCGTCGCTTGAGCAGCCGTTTCGGGATGGTCTGGCACAACTTCTGGGACATCATGAAAGTGTCCAAGCGCCTGACATTTTTCACCGCCGGTTACAGTCAGGCGGCCATCATCTTCCCGTTTATCGTCGCTGCGCCGCGTTACCTTTCCGGAAAGATCGAGCTCGGTGAGCTGATGCAAATCAGCTCGGCATTCGGCAATGTGCAGGAAAGCTTCAGCTGGTTTATCAGCGCGTACCAGAGTCTCGCTTCTTGGCGCGCCACCTGTGATCGTCTGCTCAGTTTCCGTCAGGCCATGACTGACAACGAAGAGCGCCAGCCGGCCATCGACGTACAGAATCAGGGCAAGGAACTGAAGATTCACAACCTCGGCCTGGATCTGGCGGACGGCCGTCACCTGCTGACCAACGCCGACATGACGGTGGAGGAGGGCGAGCGTGTCATGCTCAGCGGTCGTTCCGGCAGCGGCAAGTCGACCTTGTTGCGTGCGATGGGGCATCTGTGGCCGGCGGGTCATGGCAGTATTCGCCTGCCGTCGACGCGCTACCTGTTCCTGCCGCAAAAGCCGTACTTGCCGATTGGCAGCCTGCGTGAGGCGCTGAGTTATCCACAGGCTGGCGATACCTATCCGCACGAGCGTTACGTCCACGTGTTGGAAACCTGCCGTTTGCCGCACTTGGTGTCGCGTCTGGATGAAGCGAACCACTGGCAGCGCATGCTCTCGCCAGGTGAGCAGCAACGTTTGGCGTTTGCCCGTGCGCTGCTGTATGCACCGCAATGGCTGTATATGGACGAAGCGACCTCGGCGATGGATGAGGAGGATGAGGCGACGCTGTATCAGGCGTTGATCGATGAAATACCAGGCTTGAGCATTGTCAGCGTCGGGCACCGTAGTAGCTTGAAACGTTTTCACCCTCGGCATGTTCGTATCGAGAACGGCCATTTGGTGGATCAGACCGTGACCGCCTGAACACCGCATTACCCTTGTGGGAGCGGGCTTGCTCGCGAAAGCGGTCTGACATTCAATATTGAGGTGTCTGACACACCGCCTTCGCGAGCAAGCCTGCTCCCACAAGGTCGACGGTGATCGTACAACCGTGTTGAGCTATGATGTGGTTTCAGCCGAATCTTCGAGACAGATGTTCACCATGGAAAACCCGATCGACGTACCACGCCTCCCTCGCAAGCGCCGCAGCCTCGCACAGGAATTGGTGACGGTACTGTCCGAGCAGATCCGCGACGGTCACCTCAAGCGCGGCGACAAGTTGCCCACCGAGTCGGCGATCATGGATGCCCATGGCGTCAGCCGCACCGTGGTGCGCGAAGCAATTTCACGTTTGCAGGCTGCCGGGCAGGTTGAAACCCGCCATGGCATCGGCACCTTCGTGCTCGATACCCCGAGCCCGAGCGGTTTTCGTATCGATCCGGCAACGGTGGTCACCCTGCGTGACGTGTTGGCGATTCTGGAATTGCGCATCAGTCTCGAAGTGGAATCCGCCGGCCTCGCTGCGCAACGCCGCAGCTCCGAGCAGCTGGCATTGATGCGTGCCGCCCTGGACGCCCTCAACGAAAGCGCTTCCCATGCCAGCGATGCGGTCGCCTCGGACTTCCAGTTCCACCTGCAAATCGCGCTGGCGACCGGTAACCGCTACTTCACCGATATCATGACCCACCTGGGCACCAGCATCATTCCGCGCACACGGCTGAATTCGGCGCGCCTGGCCCATGACGACCAGCAGCACTACATGAATCGCCTGAGCCGTGAACACGAAGAGATTTACGATGCCATCGCGCGCCAGGATTCCGATGCGGCGCGTGCTGCGATGCGCTTGCATTTGACGAACAGCCGCGAGCGTCTGCGCCATGCGCATGAAGAGGCTGAGGCGCAGCGGGGGTAAATACTTGGAGAGTGGACTAGGTCGACGCCTTTTGCCGCAACGCAAAGGCGCTCAGCTCAAGTTGACGGGTTACTCTACAATCGGTGCGACAACCACCTCAGAGTCGTTGCGTTCAATTGAATAATTGATCGTTGCCGTTTTGCCGGCATGTAGCTTGAAGTTCGCGTTATCGAGGATGAACTTGAGTTCTGAGCCCTCGACCAGTTTTAACTCACTCCAAACCACCCCGGTAATCACGCTGAAATGGGCAGTAAGTTCTGTGCCTTGGGCGAATGAGGTTGTGTCGACGTTGATCACCACACCGGCGCTGTTTTTACTCACGGAAATCTTATTGTCAGGGAGAGCCTGACCTTCGCGATTTTCCAGGATGGGAGCAGCTAGAGTTTTGAAGTGAGTTGTCATGATGAGCGATCCTTTATTGGATTGGGGACATGCGTTACGCGCCATTTGTGCTATTCATTGCAACTGCCCTGCTACTGTCATAAATAACAGTTCAGACGAGTGGTGGATAAGAATCACTCTGCGTGTGCGGCTGAATTCGGCCCGCCTGGCCCATGACGACCAGCAGCACTACATGAATCGCCTGAGTCGTGAACACGAAGAGATTTACGACGCCATCGCCCGCCAGGATTCCGATGCGGCGCGGGCAGCAATGCGCTGCACCTGACCAACAGTCGCGAGCGGCTGCGCCATGCGCATGAAGAGGCTGAGGCGCAGCGGGTCTAGGGGTAAGGGTTTTCTACCTCGTCAGTTTTGTAATCCACGTATTCAACGGTGTTGTACTGCGACACCTTGAAAATCTTCTGGGTGATTTTCCAGTATTTGTCGGGCAGTGCTTCAAACTCGACGATATCGCCCACACTGGAATGAAGATCAAAATTCGTTGGGAACTGTAGGACTGCATGCTTGGTTTTATCTGGAAAGCTAAACCGATGGATTATCGACATGAGCGCTTGGCCTGTGCAGGAGTAGAGTTCCCGATTAAGCGTTGGCGCTACAGGGCCCGAAACTGTAAGAAATAACAGTTTCGATGAACGGTCAGTGTCAATCTTTGCCTTTTTCAGTGCTCTGCAGAATGTCTTCGCGAGTAAGCCCGCTCCCACATTTAATCTCTGTAATTCACCAATTTTGTGTTCACAGTCGATCGAGTGTGGGAGCGGGCTTGCTCGCGAAGGGGCCAGTAGCTCTGGTGAAAAAATCAGCCAGTGCGCAGAATCGAACGATCCACCCTCACTGCCAATTCCACAGCCCCAGATTTGGCATCAAACGCCACACTCCCGCGCTCATCCACCACCGCCCGCGCAATCACCACGCCCTTGGACAACAACTCCAGCGGTGCACCTTTCATTGATTGCCCCGAAGCCAGTTCCAGTTTCAATTTGATAGTCATCATCGATCTCCTTATCAGGCAACGTCGCCAGTGGGTGCGTAGTCCTTGACCAGCAAGTAAGTGCTCCAGCCCCACCAGTCGTCGATGGTGGCCGTGTCGTTCAGGTTGTTGACGTCCTTGCGCCGCAGCACCTTGTTGCCCTCGACCTTGAACAGTGGCGAGAAATTGCCCGCCGGGTTCAGCACGGCTTGCAGGTCCGGCAATTTTTTCAAGGCGCTGAAATTGTCGGGCACCGGTGCGACGCCGCTGAGGTACGCCGCGAAGATTTCATCCGCAGAAAGCTGTACCGCTTGATTAACCTGCACGCGATTGGCGCTGTCGATCGCATCGAAATAACGCTTGTCGCCGTAGGCTCGCCATTGATCACCGTTGCCGTTGTGCACATTGAGGCCGAACTTGCTGTCTTCATCGTGCATGAACCGGGTGATCAGCGAGCCCAGATCACTGGGCGTGACCACTGCGGCCAATTGCTTTCGCGGTACGCGCAAGTGGCCGGCGGAAAACAGGTCGGTCAGGTAATGATCAGCAAAAGCATTCATCGCGTAGGCGAGTTCCAGCTGTTTTTCATCACCACTGTTTTTCGCCAGCACCGCTTGCTGTACGGCGGCTGTGTGGCCTGCGATGTAGGCGGCCAGTGCCCCTTCGGCAAAGTGATCAGAATTGTTGGCTGCGAGTTTCAGATAACGTCCCAACGGGAACAGTGCCGAGACAAAACTGCCGCCACCGGTGATTTTGTTCCACTCTTCCGACAACGTATCTCCAAGGGCGTCATAGACCTCGTGAGGTTGTTTGCCCTCCCGGATAGCCTGGTTCACCGCGGCGATTTCCATTTGCATGACGGCGAGGATCTGCTTCGCCTCGGCATTGGAGGCGGGCAGAACGGCGAGGGAGTTAAAGGCACTGGCGAAACGCTGAATGCGATCAGCAGGCGTCGCGCCATCACTGATGGGCTGATCGGGAATGCCATAAAAATCACCCCCCAACGCAACGACCTGGCCATAGGTCAGCGCCAGGCCGTTGGGCAGGTGCAGCTCAACCTGTGCCGCTGGAATGGCGGGGGCATCCTTGACGAAACGCAGCAGCGTGGTATCGCCGATTGCGGTGTGTTCACCCCCCTCGAAACGCAGCTGCGGCTGGCGTTTCAGAGTATTCGCCGCGATTGAGGCGGACGGTTGAGGTGCTGCATTGTGTTGCTCGCCAAGGTGCAGAACCAAGTGTTCGTTGACGCTGATGGTAATGCCGCCCTCGGTAAAAAGATCATCCAGATTGGCAATGACCTGATTGAGGGTTTCCTGCTGTTTTGCGTGTAGACCTGACATTTCTTGCTCCTTGATATGTCTAGTTACGAATTTAGTTTAACTGTATGTGCATACAGTTGTTTCGATCATAGACGAGAGTTTTCCTACGTCAAGGACATAACCGTCTGACACAAAATCAGCAGACGGCGATGAAATGCAGTTGACGGTTATTATTTAAGTTGTACGATGACCTACAACTCGGCGAAAGCTGAACGGTTTCCTCACACACACAAACGTTGCTACCCAGGGTGTTCGAATAATGAATCCACAAGAACTGAAGTCCATCCTCTCTTCCGGCCTGCTGTCTTTCCCGGTTACCGATTTCAATGCTCAGGGCGACTTCAATCGCGCTGGCTACATCAAGCGTCTCGAATGGCTGGCCCCATACGGCGCCTCGGCTCTGTTCGCCGCGGGCGGCACCGGTGAGTTCTTCTCTCTGGCGGCCAGCGAATATTCGGAAATCATCAAGACTGCCGTCGACACCTGCGAAACCAGCGTGCCGATCCTGGCCGGTGTAGGCGGTTCGACCCGTCAAGCCATCGAATACGCACAGGAAGCCGAACGTCTGGGCGCCAAAGGCCTGTTGCTGCTGCCGCACTACTTGACCGAAGCCAGCCAGGACGGCGTTGCCGCCCACGTTGAAGCCGTGTGCAAATCGGTAAACATCGGTGTGGTGGTTTACAACCGTAACGTCTGCCGCCTCACCGCTCCGCTGCTGGAACGTCTGGCCGAGCGCTGCCCGAACCTGATCGGCTACAAGGATGGCCTGGGCGATATCGAGTTGATGGTGTCGATCCGTCGCCGCCTCGGTGATCGCTTCAGCTACCTGGGCGGTTTGCCGACCGCTGAAGTTTACGCTGCCGCTTATAAAGCCCTGGGCGTGCCGGTTTACTCCTCGGCGGTGTTCAACTTCATCCCGAAGACCGCGATGGATTTCTACCACGCTATCGCTCGCGAAGATCACGCCACCGTCGGCAAGATCATCGACGACTTCTTCCTGCCGTACCTGGACATCCGTAACCGCAAAGCCGGTTATGCAGTGAGCATCGTCAAGGCCGGGGCAAAAATTGCCGGCTACGACGCAGGTCCTGTGCGTGCACCGCTGACCGATCTGACGGCCGAAGAGTACGAAATGCTCGCCGCGCTGATCGACAAGCAAGGCGCGCAATAACACGTGCGATTTAAATTGGCCGCTGAGTAATCAGCGGCCTTTTGCGTAAGGTCTTTTTGTTTCGAGGGTTAGCCCGTGACAGATGCAAAGCGTTTTGATAACTACATCAATGGTGAATGGGTAGCGGGCAGTGATTACTGCGCCAACATCAACCCGTCTGAACTGACCGACACCATTGGCAACTACGCCAAAGCCGATCTGGCTCAGGTCCACGCCGCCATCGACGCCGCTCGCGCAGCGTTCCCGGCCTGGTCGACCTCGGGCATTCAGGCTCGTCACGATTCGCTGGATAAAGTCGGTACTGAAATCCTCGCCCGTCGCGAAGAACTCGGCACCTTGCTGGCCCGGGAAGAGGGTAAGACCCTGCCTGAAGCCATCGGTGAAGTGACTCGCGCCGGTAACATTTTCAAGTTCTTCGCCGGTGAAACCCTGCGTCTGTCCGGCGACTACTTGCCGTCGGTGCGTCCGGGTGTGAACGTTGAAGTGACTCGCGAAGCATTGGGCGTGGTTGGCCTGATCACGCCGTGGAACTTCCCGATCGCAATCCCTGCGTGGAAAATCGCTCCGGCCTTGGCTTACGGTAACTGCGTCGTGCTGAAACCAGCCGATCTGGTGCCGGGTTGCGCCTGGGCCCTGGCTGAAATCATCTCCCGCGCAGGCTTCCCGGCTGGCGTATTCAACCTGGTAATGGGCAGCGGTCGTGTGGTTGGCGATGCCATGGTGCAGAGCCCGAAAGTCGACGGCATCAGCTTCACCGGCTCCGTGGGCGTTGGTCGTCAGATCGCGGTCAGCTGCGTCTCGCGTCAGGCCAAGGTTCAGCTGGAAATGGGTGGCAAGAACCCGCAGATCATTCTCGACGACGCCGACCTCAAACAAGCGGTCGAGCTGTCGGTACAGAGCGCGTTCTACTCCACTGGCCAGCGTTGCACCGCGTCGAGCCGCTTCATCGTTACCGCCGGCATCCACGACAAGTTCGTTGAAGCCGTGGCCGAACGCATGAAGTCGATCAAGGTCGGCCATGCGCTGAAAGCCGGCACCGACATTGGCCCGGTCGTCTCGCAAGCTCAGCTTGAACAAGACATGAAGTACATCGATATCGGCCAGTCCGAAGGTGCACGTCTGGTCAGCGGCGGCGGTCTGGTGACGTGCGACACCGAAGGCTACTTCCTCGCGCCAACGCTGTTTGCCGACAGCGAAGCCGAGATGCGCATCAGCCGCGAAGAGATCTTCGGCCCGGTGGCCAACGTGGTTCGCGTTGCCGATTACGAAGCCGCGCTGGCCATGGCCAACGACACTGAGTTCGGTTTGTCGGCAGGCATCGCCACCACTTCGCTGAAGTACGCCAACCACTTCAAACGCCACTCCCAGGCCGGGATGGTGATGGTCAACCTGCCGACCGCGGGCGTGGACTACCACGTTCCATTCGGCGGGCGTAAAGGTTCATCCTATGGATCCCGCGAGCAAGGTCGCTATGCGCAAGAGTTCTACACCGTGGTGAAGACCTCTTACATCGGTTCGTAACCCGTAGCACCCGCGCGAGGTCCTGCCTCAGGCTTCGCGCGGTACAAGACCAAAGAATGTTTTACCCGCATAAAAATAATCAGTGGGAGTACATCTACATGCAAGCGACCAAGCCGACTCACGTCCGCTATTTGATCCTGCTCATGCTTTTTCTGGTGACCACGATCAACTACGCCGACCGGGCCACTATCGCCATCGCCGGTTCCAGCCTGCAAAAAGACCTCGGCATCGACGCGGTCACCCTCGGTTACATCTTCTCTGCATTCGGTTGGGCCTACGTGGCCGGGCAAATTCCCGGTGGCTGGCTGCTGGACCGTTTCGGTTCGAAAAAAATCTATGCATTGAGCATCTTCACCTGGTCCCTGTTCACCGTGTTGCAGGGTTATGTCGGCGAGTTCGGCATGTCCACCGCGGTGGTAGCGCTGTTCATGCTGCGCTTCCTGGTCGGTCTGGCCGAAGCACCCTCCTTCCCCGGCAACGCACGCATTGTGGCGGCCTGGTTCCCGACTGCTGAACGCGGTACGGCTTCGGCGATCTTCAACTCGGCGCAATACTTTGCCACCGTGTTGTTTGCACCGCTGATGGGCTGGATCGTCTACAGCTTCGGCTGGCAGCACGTGTTCATCGTCATGGGTGTCGTCGGCATCATCTTCTCGGGTATCTGGCTGAAAGTTATCCACAGCCCGCGCCAGCACCCGAAGATCAACGAGGCCGAGTTCAAGTACATCGCCGAGAACGGCGGCATGGTCGACATGGACCAGGACAAAGGCAAAGGGCAAGCCGACGGTAAACCGGCTGAAGGTCCGAAATGGGACTACATCCGTCAGCTGTTGACCAATCGCATGATGCTGGGCGTTTACTTGAGCCAGTACTGCATCAACGCCATCACCTATTTCTTCCTGACCTGGTTCCCGGTGTACCTGGTGCAAGAACGCGGCATGACCATCCTCAAGGCCGGTTTCATTGCCTCGTTGCCGGCCATCTGCGGTTTTATCGGTGGTGTGTTGGGCGGGGTGATCTCCGACTACCTGCTGCGCAAAGGCCATTCCCTGACCTTCGCCCGCAAGGCGCCGATCATCGCGGGCTTGCTGGTGTCCAGCAGCATCGTGGCCTGCAACTACGTTGACGTTGAATGGATGGTCGTCGGCTTCATGGCCCTCGCGTTCTTCGGCAAGGGTGTAGGCGCGCTGGGTTGGGCCGTGGTGTCCGATACATCGCCGAAACAGATCGCTGGTCTCAGTGGTGGCCTGTTCAACACCTTCGGTAACATCGCTTCGATCACCACCCCAATCGTGATCGGCTACATCATCAGCTCCACCGGTTCATTCAAATGGGCGCTGGTGTTTGTCGGTTGCAACGCACTGGTTGCAGTGTTCAGCTACCTGGTGATCGTCGGTCCGATCAAACGTGTGGTGCTCAAAGAGCCACCGGTCAGCGGTCCTGAAACAAATCACAAATTGTCACAAGCGCATTCCTGAGGAGCGGCGTCATGCAGTTGATTGAACATTCCGACTCGCCGCGCTACATCCGCCTGCACGAGCGGGACAACGTAGTGATCGTGGTCAACGACCAGGGCGTGCCGGCCGGCACCGAGTTTCCTGATGGCCTGGTGACCGTGGACTTCGTGCCACAGAGCCACAAGGTCACGCTGGAAGACATTCCCGAAGGCGGCCAGGTCATTCGTTACGGCCAGACCATTGGATACGCGTTGCAGCCGATCCCGCGCGGCAGCTGGGTCAAGGAAGATCAACTGCGCATGCCCACCGCGCCACCGCTGGACAGCTTGCCGCTGTCCACCGAAGTGCCGGCGGCGCAGGCACCACTGGAAGGCTTTACGTTCGAGGGTTACCGCAACGCCGACGGCACCGTCGGCACGCGCAACATTCTGGGGATCACCACGACTGTCCAGTGCGTCACCGGCGTGCTCGATCATGCGGTCAAGCGCATCAAGGACGAGTTGCTGCCCCAGTATCCGAACGTCGATGACGTGGTGGCGCTAACTCACAGCTACGGTTGTGGAGTGGCCATCACAGCGGCCGACGCTTACATCCCGATCCGCACCGTGCGCAACCTGGCGCGCAACCCGAACCTGGGCGGCGAAGCGCTGGTGATCAGCCTGGGCTGCGAGAAATTGCAGGCCGGGCAGGTGATGCACGAGAACGACAGCTCGGTGGATCTGAGCGAGCCGTGGTTGTATCGCTTGCAGGATTCGAGTCACGGTTTCACCGAGATGATCGAGCAGATCATGGCGCTGGCCGAAACCCGTCTGAAGAAGCTCGATCAGCGTCGCCGGGAAACCGTGCCGGCGTCCGAGCTGATTCTGGGGATGCAGTGTGGTGGCAGTGACGCGTTTTCCGGGATCACCGCCAACCCGGCGCTGGGTTATGCCTCGGACCTGTTGCTGCGTGCCGGTGCGACGGTGTTGTTTTCCGAAGTCACCGAAGTACGCGACGCCATCTACCTGCTGACTTCCCGCGCGGAGACTGAAGAGGTCGCTCAGGAGCTGGTACGGGAAATGGACTGGTACGACCGTTACCTGGCCAAGGGCGAAGCGGATCGCAGCGCCAACACCACGCCGGGCAACAAGAAGGGCGGGTTGTCGAACATTGTCGAGAAGTCCCTGGGCTCGATCGTCAAGTCCGGCAGCAGCGCGATCAACGGCGTGCTTGGCCCGGGCGAGCGTTTCAAGCGCAAAGGACTGATTTTCTGTGCGACCCCGGCCAGTGACTTTGTCTGCGGGACGTTGCAATTGGCGGCGGGGATGAATCTGCACGTGTTCACAACGGGGCGCGGCACGCCGTATGGTTTGGCGATGGCACCGGTGGTGAAGGTCTCGACCCGTACGGAACTGGCGCAGCGCTGGCCGGATTTGATCGACATCGATGCCGGGCGGATTGCGACTGGGCGGGCTTCGATCGAAGACCTCGGCTGGGAGTTGTTCCACTACTACCTGGACGTGGCCAGCGGCAAGAAACAGACGTGGGCCGAGCAGCACAAGCTGCATAACGACATCACCCTGTTTAACCCTGCGCCGATTACCTAAGACCGACTAATGATCGTTCCCACGCTCTGCGTGGGAATGCAGTCAGGGACGCTCTGCGTCACAAGAGGCATTCCCACGCAGAGCGTTGGAACGATCAGGGTGAAAGTGGCTTATCATTAGCCCCCTAACGACGATCACCCAAGGTTCTCCCCGGCATGCTGGCTATTTTCCTCGAAACCCTGAACATCACCGCGCCGGTGTTTGCCATGCTGTTTCTGGGGGTGTTGCTCAAGCGCATCAGCTGGATCAACGACAATTTCATCATCACTGCGTCGGCCCTGGTGTTCAACGTCACCATGCCGGCGTTGTTGTTTCTGGGCATTCTGCATGCCGACCTCCACGCCGCGCTGCAACCGGCGCTGCTGATCTACTTCTCGATTGCCACGCTCGTTAGTTTTGCCTTCGCCTGGGGTTGGGCAATCTGGAAGTGCCCGCGTGAAGATCGGGGGATCTACACCCAGGGCGCGTTTCGTGGCAACAACGGGGTGATCGGCCTGGCACTGGCGGCGAGTATGTACGGTGATTACGGGATATCCCTTGGCGCGATTCTCGCGGCGCTAGTGATCCTGCTATACAACACTCTTTCGAGCATTGTGCTGGCGGTGTACAGCCCGGTGATCAAGTCTGATCCGTGGAGCATCTGCAAAAGCGTTATGGGCAACCCGTTGATCATCAGCGTGTTTGCAGCGGCGCCGTTTGCTTATTTCCAGATAGGTTTGCCGGGCTGGCTTGAGAAGTCGGGCCAATACCTGGCGCAAACCACCTTGCCACTGGCGTTGATCTGCATTGGCGGGACGTTGTCGCTGGCAGCGTTGCGCAAAAGTGGCAATATGGCGCTGAGTTCAAGCCTGGTGAAGATGATCAGCCTGCCGGTGCTGGCGACCCTCGGGGCCTGGCTCTGGGGCTTTCGTGGAGCGGAGCTGGGGATTCTGTTTCTGTACTTTGGCAGCCCGACCGCTGCCGCCAGTTTTGTCATGGCTCGCCAGGCCAATGGCAATCACGAGCTGGCGGCGGCGATCATTGTGATCACCACGTTGATGGCGGCGGTGACCACTAATATCGGGGTCTTTTTGTTGCAGTGGGGTGGGTGGATTTAACCCAGAGCTTTGGTGGTGTTCTTCAGGGCCTCATCGCGAGCAGGCTCGCTCCCACAGTGATCTTCAGTGTTCACACAACTTGTGCAACAAAGGAGATCCCCTGTGGGAGCGAGCCTGCTCGCGATGGCGGCAGGCCTTTCACCACAATCTTCGGATTTTCACTCCGGCTTCTGGTAGCTATCAATCACTTCCTGCGCCGCCCGAAACGCATCGATCGCCGCCGGTGCGCCGGCATACACTGCGCAATGCAGCAGCGTTTCCCGAATCTCTTCCACCGTGCAGCCGTTGTTCAGTGCCCCGCGCACGTGGCCTTTCAGTTCTTGCGGACATTTGAGCGCGGTCAGCGCGGCGAGGGTGATCAGGCTGCGGGTTTTCAGCGCCAGGCCATCACGATTCCAGACGGCGCCCCAGGCGTGTTCATTGACGAAATCCTGCAGCGGCTGGGTGAATTCCGTGGCATTGCCCAGTGCGCGGTCGACGAAGGCGTCGCCCATCACTTGGCGGCGGACTTCAACGCCAGGTTTTTTATGGTCGGTCATGGCACATCCCTCTTGTGGTGTTGGCGACGCCAGGCGAGCAGGGACGTGAGCAACAGAAACGCCACCAGCGCCGGCAGGACGAAAAACAGCATCAAATGCTCAAGCTTGCCGGCCAGTGGCATGCCGGTGGTGAACGACACCACGTGCAGCCCGTAAGCCAGGTACAAACCCAGACACAGCAAACCTTCGGCCCGGGTCACCCGGTAGCCGGTATAGAACAGCGGCAGACAGAACACCGCGACACCGAGCATCACCGGCAGATCGAAACCCAGGGCATTGGGTGAGACCGACAGCGGCGACGGTGCGATCAGTGCTGTCACGCCCAGCACACCCAGCAGGTTGAACAGGTTGCTGCCGATCACGTTGCCCACGGCGATGTCCCGCTCACCGCGCAGGGCAGCAATCAATGAAGTGGCCAACTCCGGCAGGGACGTGCCGATGGCAACGATGGTCAGGCCGATGATTCGTTCCGAGAGCCCTAGATCCGTGGCAACCGCCACTGCTGCCCCCAGCAGCAGGTGCCCGGCGTAGATCAGCATCGCCAGCCCGCCCACGATCATCAGCAGGCTGCTGAACCAGGGGGCGGGCTGGCTGTGCGGATCGCTCGATGGCGGACGAGCCGAGTGCCGAGACTGGCGTAGCAGCAAGCCCAGGTAGAGCGCCAGTGCGGCCAGCAGTATCACGCCATCGGTACGGGTCAGTATTTCATTCCAGGCCAGGACGAACACCAGCAGGCTGGCGCCGATCATCAACGGAATATCCAGGCGCACCAGTTGCCGCGAAACACGCAGCGGAATGATCAGCGCCGAGAGCCCGAGCGTGACGAGAATGTTGAAGATGCTGCCGCCGATAACGCTGCCGACGGCGATGTCGGCATTTTCCGTGAGGGTGGCTTGCAAGCTGACCACCATCTGCGGCGCACTGCTGCCGAGGGCGACGATGGTCAGGCCGATGATCAGCGGCCGCACATGCCACCGCGCCGCGAGACGCACGGCGGCACGCACCATCAACTCGGCGCCGAAGATCAGTAAAACCAGGCCACTGAGCAGTTCAATCACACTGATCAGGGGTAAATCGACAAGTCCGAAAATGGGTGTGCTCCGTCTGTCAGTTGTCGAGGGCTTGCACGCGAACCTTGGCGGTGCCGCTTTTGATCATGCCCAGGCGCTCGGCGGCTTCATGGGACAGATCGATCAGACGTCCGCGGGTATGCGGCCCGCGATCGTTGATGCGGACCACGCAGGACTTGTCGTTGTTCAGATTGGTGACCTTCACCCGCGTGCCGAAGGGCAACTGGCGATGGGCGGCGGTCATGGAATTCTTGTTGAAACGCTCGCCACTGGCGGTGCGTTTGCCTTGGTGTTTGGCGCCGTAATAAGACGCGGTGCCGGTTTTGTCGTAGCCGTGTGGATCGACGACATCATTACTGGCGCAACCGGCCAGCAGGGCGAGCAGGGCGCAGGCACTGAGCAGACGCTTCATTAGGTGACCCTATGATCGTTCCCACGTTCCGCGTGGGAATGCAGCCAGTGACGCTCCGCGTCACAAAAGCGGACGCAGAGCGTCCAATGAGGCACTCCCACGCGGAGCGTGGGAGCGATCACTGTGGTTAGCCTTCGAGCTTGCTTTTGAGCAGTTCGTTGACCTGTTGCGGGTTGGCCTTGCCTTTGGAGGCTTTCATGGCCTGGCCGACGAAGAAGCCGAACATCTTGCCGCGTTTGGCTTCGTCTGCCGCGCGGTACTGTTCGACCTGTTCGGCATTGGCCGCGAGCATCTCGTCCAGCACCGCCGAGATGGCGCCGCTGTCAGTCACTTGCTTGAGGCCGCGCTTGTCGATGATCTCGTCCGCGCTGCCTTCGCCGTTGGCCATCGCTTCAAACACCACCTTGGCGATCTTGCCGGAGATGGTGTTGTCCTTGATGCGCAGCAACATGCCGCCCAGTTGCTCGGCGGAAACCGGCGACTGTTCGATGTCCAGGCCTTGTTTGTTGAGCAGGCTGCCCAACTCGACCATCACCCAGTTGGCCGCCAGTTTGGCGTCGCCGCCAATGCTCGCGACTTTCTCGAAGTAATCGGCTTGCTCGCGGCTGGTCGCCAGCACGCTGGCGTCATAGACCGACAGACCGAACTGTTCCTGGAAGCGCTCGCGTTTTTGCGGTGGCAATTCCGGCAGGGTGGCGCGTACGTCGTCGAGGAACGAGTCTTCGATGACCACGGGCAGCAGGTCTGGATCGGGGAAGTAACGGTAGTCGTTGGCTTCCTCTTTGCTGCGCATCGGACGGGTTTCGTCCTTGTTCGGATCGTACAGGCGGGTCTGCTGGATCACTTTGCCGCCGTCTTCGATCAGCTCGATCTGGCGCTGCACTTCGCTGTTGATCGCTTTCTCGATGAAACGGAACGAGTTGACGTTCTTGATTTCGCAGCGAGTACCGAACTCAACCTGGCCTTTCGGACGGATCGACACGTTGCAGTCGCAACGCAGCGAGCCTTCGGCCATGTTGCCGTCGCAGATGCCGAGGTAACGCACCAGCGCGTGGATCGTCTTGACGTAGGCCACGGCTTCCTTGGCACTGCGCATGTCTGGCTCGGAGACGATTTCCAGCAGCGGCGTGCCGGCACGGTTCAAGTCGATGCCGGTGGCACCGTTGAATTCTTCGTGCAAGCTTTTACCGGCGTCTTCTTCCAGGTGCGCACGGGTCACGCCGACACGTTTGATCGTGCCGTCTTCCATGGCGATGTCCAGGTGGCCCTTGCCGACGATCGGCAATTCCATCTGGCTGATCTGGTAGCCCTTGGGCAGGTCCGGGTAGAAATAGTTTTTACGGGCGAACACGTTGTGCTGACCGATCTCGGCGTCAATCGCCAAGCCGAACATCACTGCCATGCGTACCGCTTCCTGGTTCAGCACCGGCAGTACGCCGGGCATGCCCAGGTCTACGAGGCTGGCCTGGGTATTCGGCTCGGAACCGAAGGTGGTGGAACTACCGGAAAAGATTTTCGACCGGGTGGTGAGCTGGGTATGAATCTCCAGCCCGATCACGACTTCCCATTGCATGTGTGTCTCCTCAGAAGCCGGTTGGGGTGCGGGTGTGCCAGTCAGTGTTGAGCTGATACTGGTGGGCAACGTTCAACAGGCGACCTTCCTGGAAATACGGAGCGAGCAGTTGCACGCCCACCGGCAGGCCATCGACGAAACCGGCTGGCATGGACAAGCCCGGCAGGCCGGCGAGGTTGGCGGTGATGGTGTAGACGTCTTCCAGGTACGCGGCGACCGGGTCGCTATTCTTGGCACCAAGCTTCCAGGCCGGGTTCGGCGTGGTTGGGCCGAGGATGATGTCGACCTCATTGAAGGCTGCCATGAAGTCGTTCTTGATCAAGCGACGAATCTTCTGGGCCTTGAGGTAGTAGGCGTCGTAGTAACCGGCCGACAGCGCGTACGCACCGACCATGATCCGGCGCTGCACTTCCGGGCCGAAACCTTCGCCACGGGAGCGCTTGTACAGGTCGATCAGGTCTTTCGGGTTTTCACAGCGATGGCCGAAACGCACGCCGTCGAAACGCGACAGGTTGGACGAGGCTTCCGCCGGGGCGATCACGTAGTACGCAGGAATCGCGTGCTGCATGTTCGGCAGGCTGATTTCCTTGATCACGGCGCCGAGCTTTTCCAGCTCCTTGACGCTGTTGTGGATCAGCTCGGCAATGCGCGGGTCGAGACCGGTGCTGAAATATTCTTTCGGTACACCGATGCGCAGGCCTTGCAGCGAACCGTTGAGGCTGGCGCTGTAATCGGGCACAGGCTCGTCGATGCTGGTGGAGTCATTTGGATCAAAGCCGGCCATGCCTTGCAGCAAAATTGCACAGTCTTCGGCCGTGCGCGCCATCGGGCCGCCCTGATCGAGACTGGAGGCGTAGGCGATCATGCCCCAGCGCGAAACGCGACCGTACGTCGGTTTCAGGCCGGTGAGGTTGGTCAGTGCGGCGGGCTGGCGAATGGAACCGCCGGTATCGGTACCGGTAGCCGCAGGCAGCAGGCGCGCGGCAACCGCTGCCGCCGAACCGCCGGACGAACCGCCGGGCACGTGTTCCAGGTTCCACGGGTTTTTCACCGGGCCGTAGTAGCTCGACTCGTTGGCCGACCCCATGGCGAATTCGTCCATGTTGGTCTTGCCCAGGGTCACGGTCCCGGCAGCGGCCAGCTTGGCCACGACGGTGGCGTCGTACGGTGCTTTAAAGTTGTCGAGCATCTTCGAGCCGCAGCTGGTGCGGATGCCTTGGGTGCAGAACAGGTCTTTGTGCGCAATCGGCGCGCCAAGCAGGGCGCCGCTCTCACCATTGGCCCGGCGTGCGTCAGCGGCTTTCGCTTGCTGGAGCGCCAGGTCCTCGGTGAGGCTGATGAAGCTGTTGAGCTGAGGATCGAGCAGGGCGATACGCGCCAGCAGGGTTTTGGTCAGCTCTTCGGAAGAAAACTTTTTTTCGGCGAGTCCGCGGGCGATCTCGGCCAGAGTCAATTGATGCATTGCAGGCTCTTTCCCTTTAGTCGATGACTTTCGGAACCAGGTACAGGCCGTTTTCGACCGCTGGTGCGATGGACTGATAGGCCTCGCGATGATTGGTCTCGGTCACGACGTCTGCGCGCAGGCGCTGGCTGGCTTCCAGTGGGTGGGCCAGCGGCTCGATACCGTCGGTATTGACCGCCTGCATTTCGTCGACCAGACCCAGGATGCTGTTCAGGGCCGAAGTGATGTGTGGAAGATCGGCATCATTGAGGCCAAGGCAGGCCAAATGAGCGATTTTTTCCACGTCGGAGCGTTCAAGCGCCATTGCGATTCTCCAGTGGAAAACAGAACGGACGGCGTCCGTGTGTTAGATTGTCTGAACACTACCGCATTTCTACGGTCATAAGGCCGCGATTGTGGGGGTTGGTGCACAGAAAAGCGGCCAATTTAACATATTGGCGCCTTGCCCAAAATCCCTGTCGTTGTTAGAGTTTGCCGCACTTTTTTACCCACGCGTTGCCTAGGGTCCCTTTCCCATGTTCAAGAAACTGCGTGGCATGTTTTCCAGCGATCTCTCCATTGACCTGGGCACTGCCAACACCCTTATTTACGTGCGCGAGCGCGGTATCGTCCTGAATGAGCCATCGGTTGTGGCTATTCGGACACACGGTAACCAGAAAAGTGTCGTAGCTGTCGGCACCGAAGCGAAGCGCATGCTCGGCCGAACGCCGGGCAACATCGCTGCCATTCGTCCGATGAAGGACGGCGTGATCGCCGACTTCAGCGTCTGCGAAAAGATGCTGCAGTATTTTATCAACAAGGTTCACGAAAACAGCTTTCTGCAGCCTAGCCCTCGTGTGCTGATCTGCGTTCCGTGCAAATCCACTCAGGTTGAGCGTCGTGCCATCCGTGAATCGGCCCTTGGTGCCGGTGCTCGTGAAGTGTTCCTGATCGAAGAGCCGATGGCTGCTGCGATTGGTGCCGGCCTGCCGGTTGAAGAAGCACGCGGCTCGATGGTGGTCGATATCGGTGGTGGTACTACCGAAATCGCTCTGATCTCCCTGAACGGGGTGGTTTACGCCGAATCCGTACGGGTTGGCGGCGACCGTTTCGACGAAGCGATCATCACCTACGTACGTCGCAATTACGGCAGCCTGATCGGCGAGTCCACCGCCGAGCGCATCAAGCAGGAAATCGGTACGGCCTACCCGGGTGGCGAAGTACGTGAAGTCGACGTGCGTGGCCGTAACCTGGCCGAAGGCGTTCCACGTGCTTTCACCCTGAACTCCAATGAAGTGCTGGAAGCTCTGCAAGAGTCCCTGGCCACCATCGTTCAGGCTGTGAAAAGCGCACTGGAGCAGTCGCCTCCGGAGCTGGCATCCGATATCGCCGAGCGCGGTCTGGTACTGACCGGGGGTGGCGCACTGCTGCGTGACCTCGACAAGTTGCTGGCCCAGGAAACAGGTCTGCCGGTGATCGTCGCCGAAGATCCGCTGACCTGCGTTGCTCGCGGCGGTGGCCGTGCGCTGGAAATGATGGATAAACACACCATGGACCTGCTTTCCAGCGAGTGATCTTGCCGGTTGCATCTATGCTGTTGGCGCGCAGGCAGCACTTTGCAGTGCTGCCTGTTGGCGTTTATCTTCTGTCAGTCTGCATCCAGCTCGGTTTGATGCCGTATGAATAAAAAGAACATTTGCCTGGGAGGAGCGGCTTATTAAACCGCTTTTCACCAAAGGGCCTTCACTGGGCGTGCGCTTGTTGGTGCTGGTCGTGCTATCGGTTGCGCTGATGGTTGTCGATGCCCGCTTCACACTGCTCAAGCCAGTGCGTAGCCAAATGTCGCTGGTGCTGATGCAGTCTTACTGGATCACCGACCTGCCGCAGCGGCTATGGCAGGGTGTGGCCAGCCAATTCGGCAGCCGTACCGAACTCGTCGCCGAAAACGAAAAACTCAAGAGCGAAAACCTGCTGTTGCAGGGGCGCATGCAAAAGCTTGCCTCCCTCACCGAGCAAAACGTTCGGCTGCGCGAGTTGCTCAACTCTTCGGCGCTGGTCAACGAAAAGGTCGAAGTGGCCGAGTTGATCGGCATGGACCCGAACCCCTTCACCCATCGCATCATCATCAACAAAGGTGAGCGCGACGGTGTGATCCTCGGTCAGCCGGTGCTCGATGCGCGCGGTCTGATGGGACAAGTGGTCGAGTTGATGCCCTACACCTCCCGCGTATTGCTGCTGACCGACACCACCCACAGCATTCCCGTGCAGGTGAACCGTAACGGTTTGCGGGCGATTGCCAGCGGCACCGGCAACCCCGAGCGCCTCGAGTTACGTCACGTCGCCGATACTGCCGACATCAAGGAAGGTGATCTGCTGGTCAGCTCTGGTCTTGGTCAGCGGTTCCCGGCGGGGTACCCGGTGGCCACGGTCAAGGAAGTGATTCACGACTCCGGACAGCCGTTTGCGATCGTTCGCGCTGTACCGACCGCCGCGTTGAATCGCAGCCGTTATTTGCTGCTGGTGTACAGCGACGGCCGCACAGCCGAGGAACGTGCCAACGAAGCGGCCCAGGCGCAGGAAGCACTGGACCAGCACGGCGGTGGCCCGATCATTCCGGCGACTGTAACCAAACCGGTTCCTGTGACACCTGCTGCGGTTGTACCTGCTGCCGCGCCGGCCGCACCTGTCGTGCCGGCTACCCCGGCTACCGCAACTCCGGCCAAGCCTGCTACTGCTACGAAACCGGGCGTCAAGAAGCCGCCGGAGGCTGCCCCTGCAGCCGCTAAACCGCCAGCAACGCCACCCACCGTCGTGAAGCCTGCTGCCAAACCGCCCGTCCCCGCGCCGGCTACCACTGGGAGACAAGAATAATGGTCGGTGTCAAAGCCTCCCGAAACGGCTGGATGGTCTGGGTGACGTTTGCTGTCGGCCTGTTACTCAGCGTCTCGCCGTTGCCGCAATTCATGGAAATTCTCCGTCCGCTGTGGCTGGCGTTGCTGCTCGCGTTCTGGGCGCTGGCCCTGCCGCAAAAAATTGGCATGCTCACTGCCTGGTGCCTGGGACTGGCTGAAGACGTGCTTTATGGCACCTTGCTTGGCCAGAATGCGCTGATCCTGACATTGATCACCTTCCTGGTGCTGTCGCTGCAACAACGCTTGCGCATGTTCCCGATGTGGCAGCAGAGCCTGGTGATCCTGGTGATCTTCGGCCTCGCACAGCTTGTTCAATTGTGGCTGAGTGCCTTGACCGGTAATCGTCAGCCAACGTTGGCGCTGGTGTTGCCGGCTCTGGTCAGTGCGTTGCTGTGGCCATGGGTCAGCTACGGTTTGCGTGGTCTGCGTCGACGCTACAAAATCAATTAATTCGGTCAGGCATTTGCCGGGGCCCTGCCTCGCAAATACGTTCCCTTTTTTGGCGAGTGGCTGTTGTTGCCAGACAAGGCGCCGCTCCTCGCCATAGCTCGCTATGGCGAGGAGCGGCAACGCAGTACGGCTGCAACAGACGCCGCCAAAAAGGAACAGTATTTGTGAGGCAGGGCACTAAACAGGGAGATGTCTTGATGAAACAGCTGTACCTCGCCTCAGGCTCGCCGCGTCGGCGTGAACTGCTCACGCAGATCGGCGTGTCGTTCTGCGCCATCAGCGCGGACATCGATGAAACCCCTTTAGCTCAAGAATCCCCATCGGCCTATGTCGAGCGTCTGGCGCGTGGCAAGGCCGAGGCCGGGCGGGACGTTGTCGTGTCCGATGCGCAGTTTTGCGTCTTGGGGGCCGATACCGCAGTGGTGCTGGACGGGAAAATACTTGGCAAACCGGTGGACGAAGCCCAAGCGTGCGCCATGCTTATGCAGTTGGCCGGCCGTGAGCATGAAGTGCTGACCGCGATCGCCGTACTCGACGCAGAGCGCTGCGAGTCTCGGGTGGTGCGCAGTCTGGTGCGCTTTCGCAACATCAGTGGCGAAGAAGCGGCAGCCTATTGGGCCAGCCGTGAGCCTCGCGACAAGGCGGGCGGCTACGGAATTCAGGGACTGGGTGCGGTATTTGTTGCCGGGCTCAACGGCAGTTACTCGGCTGTGGTCGGACTACCGCTGTGCGAAACCGCAGAACTTCTCGGCTATTTCGGCATACCCTGTTGGCAAACCCTTAACGCGCGCTGAGCGCTGTACTGACAAGATGCAGCCATTATCGTGAATATGCCTGAACGAGACCCTGCCATGAGTGAAGAGATCCTGATCAACATCACGCCGATGGAATCGCGCGTGGCGGTGGTCGAAAACGGTGTTCTGCAAGAGGTCCACGTCGAGCGAACGCAGAAGCGCGGGATCGTCGGCAACATTTATAAAGGCAAGGTCGTACGGGTTTTGCCAGGCATGCAGGCGGCGTTCGTCGACATCGGTCTGGACCGCGCGGCGTTCATCCACGCTTCGGAAATATCCCTGCGCGAAGGTCCTGTCGTCGAAAGCATCAGTGCCCTGGTACATGAAGGCCAGAGCCTGGTGGTCCAGGTCACCAAGGACCCGATCGGCTCAAAAGGCGCACGCCTGACGACCCAGCTGTCGATTCCATCGCGTTATCTGGTGTACATGCCGCGCACCGCTCACGTCGGTATTTCGCTGAAAATCGAAGACGAGGCCGAGCGTGAACGCCTCAAGCAGGTGGTCACCGACTGTGTGGCCAAAGAAGGCATCATAGAGGCCGGCGGTTTCATTTTGCGCACCGCTGCCGAAGGGGCGGGCGCCGATGAAATCCTTATGGATATCCGCTACCTGCGCCGGCTCTGGGATCAGATCAACGAGCAGATCAAAACCATCAGCGCACCGAGTGTGATCTACGAAGACCTCGGCCTGGCGCTGCGGACCTTGCGTGACCTGGTGGGGCCGAAGATCGAGAAGATCCGCATCGACTCCCGGGAAACCTTTCAAAAAACAACGCAGTTCGTCGCCGAACTGATGCCTGAAATCGCTGATCGTCTTGAGCATTATCCGGGCGAGCGGCCTATTTTCGATCTGTACGGCGTTGAAGACGAAATCCAGAAAGCCCTGGAACGCAAAGTTCCGCTCAAGTCCGGCGGTTATCTGGTGGTCGATCCGGCCGAAGCGATGAGCACCATTGACGTCAACACCGGGGCCTTCGTCGGCCATCGCAATCTTGAAGAAACCATCTTCAAGACCAACCTCGAAGCCGCCACCGCCATTGCCCGTCAGCTGCGTCTGCGCAATCTGGGCGGGATCATCATCATCGACTTCATCGACATGGAAGATGAGGAGCATCAGCGCCAGGTATTGCGCACGCTCGAGAAGCAACTGGAGCGCGACCACGCCAAAACCAACATCATCGGCATTACCGAGTTGGGCCTGGTGCAGATGACCCGCAAGCGCACCCGCGAAAGTCTTGAACAGGTGTTGTGCGAACCGTGCAGCAGCTGTCAGGGGCGAGGCAAGCTGAAGACGCCGGAAACGGTCTGCTACGAAATTTTTCGAGAAATCCTCCGCGAGGCGCGCGCCTATCAAGCGGAAGGCTATCGTGTATTGGCGAACCAGAAAGTTGTCGACCGATTGCTCGATGAAGAGTCAGGTAATGTTGCCGAACTGGAAGGATTTATCGGACGCACCATTCGCTTTCAGGTGGAAACCATGTATTCCCAGGAACAATACGACGTGGTGTTGCTCTGAATCGCTGTGTTTCATCCTTGTTAAATCGGCTGGCCTCAGCTTTTTGCTGCATTTTCGCCATGGGAGCCACCTGACATGGAGCGTCTGACACGCATTTTGGTCGAAGTGACCCGCTGGGGTCTGGGCCTGTGCGCGTTGGTATTGGTGCTGATGGCGCTGTATGTCAGCCTTGGTCGAGAACTGACGCCGCTGGTGGCCGAGTACACTACAGAAGCCGAAACCAAAGCCAGCGAGGCCTTGGGCATACCGTTGAAAATCGGCAAGCTGGAAGGTAACTGGAGTGGTTTTGCGCCAATCTTGCTGGCTCATGACGTGACAGTCGGGGAGGGCGCCAATGCCTTGCGCCTGGACCAGGTCCGTGCGGTGCCGGACATGTTGGAAAGTTTATTGACTCGCCAGTTGCGCATCGCTCACCTGGAACTCAACGGCCTGAAGATCAGCCTCAAGGAAGGCGACGACGGGAAGTGGGCGCTTGAAGGTCTACCGGTGCAGCAGGATCAGCCGCTTGATCCTGAACAACTGCTCAACCGCCTGCAGATGGTGCAACAGTTATCGGTGATCGACAGTCAGGTGACATTGCAACCACTGGATCATCCGCCGCTGACCCTGACCTACGTCGGCCTTAATCTGAAAGTCGGTGCCGCCCGCCAGCGCCTTGATGCCCGTTTGACCTTGCCTGACGGCCAGCCCGTCGCCATGAGCGTGCGCACCCGAATACGCGCCAGTGAATGGCGCGACGGTGCAGCAGAAGCCTACCTGAGCTTGCCGCAGAGCGACTGGTCGAAATGGCTGCCCGAGCGACTGACCAAAGAATGGAATTTTTCCGAGATCAAGGCCGGCGGCGAGCTCTGGGCCAATTGGGGGCAGGGCACACTGCAAAGCGCTGCAATCCGCTTGAACGCACTGCAGCTCAAAGGGGCTTACGCGGAACGCAAGCCGATTCAGATCAACAATCTGGCGCTCACTGGTTATTTTCAGCGCAGTGCGGAAGGTGTCGTGGTCACGCTGGATCCCCTGGCCATGACCTTCGGCGAGACGCGCTGGGAATCGCATGTGCAATTCAAACAAACTTCAGCCACGGACAAGGCCGAAGAAATCTGGCACCTGCAAGCCGACCGCATCGACCTCACCCCGCTTACGCCGTTGCTGAACGCCTTGGGTCCACTGCCCGAAGGTGTTGCCACGGCGGTCGAACAGCTCAAGGTGACCGGCGGGTTGCGCAATGTGCTCATCGACTTCAAACCCAATGCCACCGATGACAGCAAGTTCAGCTTCGCCGCGAACCTCGACCGGGTAGGTTTTGACGCTTATTACGGTGCTCCGGCGGCGCGAAATGTCAGCGGCAGCATCAGCGGCGACCTGGGCAAGGGCGAGCTGCGCATGGACAGCAAGGACTTTGTCCTGCACCTGACCCCCATTTTCGCCAAGCCATGGCAATACATTCAGGCCAACGCGACGCTGACCTGGAAGCTCGACAAAGAAGGTTTCACCCTGATCGCGCCGTACCTCAAGGTGCTCGGCGAAGAAGGCAAGATTGCCGGCGACTTCCTGATTCGCCTGCGTTTCGATCCTGCTCAGGATGATTACATGGATCTTCGGGTCGGCATGGTTGATGGGGATGGTCGTTACACCGCCAAGTACCTGCCGACAATGCTCGGCCCGGCGCTGGACGAATGGCTGCGAACGGCGATTATCAAAGGCGCGGTGGACGAAGGTTTCTTCCAGTATCAGGGGTCGCTGAAATCTGGCGCCGGCGATACTGACCGCAGCATCAGCCTGTTCTTCAAGGTGCACGATGCCGAACTGGCTTTCCAGCCGGGCTGGCCACATGTCAGCAAGGTCACGGGTGATGTGTTTGTTGAAGACAGTGGCGTTCGGGTTCTGGCCAGCAAGGGCCAGTTGCTCGATACCCAGGTGCGCGATATTTATGTCGATATTCCTCATGTGCCTGATGGCAAAACCTCTCATCTATACCTCGACGGTGGATTCGCCGGTGGCTTGCGCGATGGCCTGAAAATTCTTCAGGAAGCGCCGATAGGCACTGCGGCAACCTTCGCCGGGTGGGAAGGTGAGGGCGATCTACAGGGCAAGTTGAAACTGGATATCCCGCTGGCCAAAGGCGAGCTGCCGAAGATTATCGTCGACTTCAAGACCGCCAAGGCGCGTCTGAAAATGGCTGAACCTGTGCTGGAGTTCACTCAACTCAAGGGGGACTTCCGCTTTGATAGCACCAAGGGATTAAGCGGGCAGCGCATCAGCGCCCGCGTCTTTGACAAGCCTGTCACTGCGCAGATTTTTGCCGATGGCAATGCGGGCAATCTCAAGACACGCGTCATGGCCACCGGTCAGGTCGAGGTCAAAAAGCTCACTGACTGGTTGCGCGTGACTCAGCCGCTACCGGTTTCCGGAGTGATTCCGTATGAGCTGGAACTGAACCTGGCCGGTGCTGACAGTCAGTTGATGGTCAACTCCTGCCTCAAAGGCGCGACAATCGACCTGCCGGCCCCGTTCGGCCTGACGGCCGGTACGTGCCGCGACACGTCGTTTCGCATGACCTTGCAAGGTCCGGAGCGGCGCTACTGGGTTAATTACGGTCAGTTGGCGAACTTTACATATGCAGCACCGGACGGAAATTTTGCCGGGGGGCGCGGTGAGCTGTTTCTCGGTGGTGGCGAGGCCGTATTGCCCGGTGTCAAAGGTCTGCGGGTGCGGGGCGTGCTGTCGGAGCTGGATGTCGGCCCGTGGAAGGATTTGCTGGATAAGTACGCCGGCCAGGTGTCGGGCGACAGTGCCAAACAGTTGCTCAGCAGTGCGGACTTCAAGGTTGGCAAGCTCAGTGCTCTGGGCGCTACCCTCGATCAGGCTTCTGTGCAGCTGAACCGAAAGCCCGCCAGTTGGGCGCTGCAACTCGACAGTCAGCAGGTCAAAGGTTCCGTCGGTGTTCCGGATGCGAAAGGCGCACCAATCACGGTCAATCTGCAATACGTACGCCTTCCCGCAGCGGATCCCAAGGTCGTGACCGACGAAAACGCGCCCGATCCATTGGTCACGGTGGACCCGACGAAGATTCCGGCACTGGACATCACCATTAACCAGCTGTTCCTGGGGCCGGATCTGGTGGGCGCCTGGTCAATGAAAATTCGTCCGACCGCGAGGGGCATTGCGCTCAATGCGCTGGACATGGGCCTCAAAGGGATTCTTTTGCAAGGCAGTGGTGGCTGGGAAGGCGTTCCCGGTAGCTCCAGCAGTTGGTACAAGGGGCGGATCAGCGGCAAGAATCTTGCCGATGCGCTCAAAAACTGGGGCTTTGCGCCCAGTGTCACGAGTGAATCGTTTCATTTGGATGTTGATGGTCGCTGGCCTGGTTCGCCGGCCTGGCTGGCCAGCAAGCGTTTCTCCGGCACCCTTGATGCAACGCTCACCAAGGGCCAGATTGTTGAGGTCGACGCCAGTGCCCAGGCCCTGAAAGTCTTCGGCCTGCTTAATTTCAACTCCATCGGTCGGCGCTTGCGCCTGGACTTTTCCGACTTGTTCGGCTCAGGCCTGAGTTATGACCGGGTCAAAGGTGTGCTGGTCGCGACCAATGGCGTCTACGTCACCCGTGAGCCGATCCGGATGACCGGACCGTCCAGCAACATTGAACTCAATGGCACCCTGAACCTGGTGGGTGATCAGATTGATGCCAAGTTACTGGTCAGTTTGCCGGTGGCCACTAACTTGCCGATCGCGGCGTTGATCGTTGGCGCTCCGGCAGTCGGCGGCGCGTTGTTCCTGATCGATAAACTGATGGGTGACCGCATGGCCCGTTTTGCCAGTGTGCAATACAACGTAAAAGGGCCCTGGAAAGATCCGAAAATCACCTTCGACAAGCCTTTTTGAAAAGCCACGTCTTACGCTGATGGAGTAGCATGACGCAGGTCCTGTAGCAGCCTTCGACCGCTGTTACAGGTGGCGGACTCTTCTCAAGTAAGGAAAGGCCATGTCGGTAGCGGTGATTCAGATGGTCAGCCAGAGCGACGTTCAGGCCAACCTGGCCCAGGCACGCCGGCTGCTTGAACAGGCGGCGGCCGGCGGTGCGCAACTCGCCGTGTTGCCGGAAAATTTCGCCGCGATGGGCCGACGCGACATTGCCGACATCGGCCGTGCCGAAGCGTTGGGCGACGGCCCGATCCTGCCATGGTTGAAACAGACAGCCATCGACCTCAAATTATGGATAGTGGCCGGCACGTTGCCGTTGCCGCCAGTGGATCAACCGACGGCGAAAGTGCATGCCTGCTCGCTGTTGGTGAATGATCACGGCGAGACGGTGGCGCGTTACGACAAGCTGCATTTGTTCGACGTAGACGTGGCAGACAATCGTGGGCGTTATCGCGAGTCCGATGACTATGCTTATGGCAGTGGGGTGGTGGTGGCGGATACGCCGGTCGGTCGAGTCGGGCTGACGGTGTGTTATGACCTGCGCTTCCCGGAGCTGTACAGCGAATTACGCGCCGCTGGAGCGGAGCTGATTACCGCGCCGTCGGCGTTTACGGCGGTGACCGGTGCGGCGCATTGGGATGTGCTGATTCGCGCTCGCGCCATCGAGACGCAGTGTTATGTGCTGGCGGCCGCCCAGGGTGGGATTCATCCGGGGCCGCGCGAAACCTGGGGGCATGCCGCAATCATCGACCCCTGGGGGCGGGTGCTGGCGCAACAGGATCAAGGCGAGGCCGTGCTGCTGGCCGAACGCGATAGCAGCGAACAGGCGTCCATCAGGGCGCGGATGCCGGTGTCCAGTCACCGGCGCTTTTTCTCGCAGGGCGCTCAGCGACCTGCCTCAGAACGATGAATTTAAGGCGTAAAGCATATGAGCGAGTTGTTGTCCTCAGTCAGTGAACACCTCCTGGCGCCCGGCGGCGTAACGATCGAGAGCCTGCAAGGCGTGCTCGGCGATCTGGCCGGCCCGGGCATCGATGCCGCCGACCTGTATTTCCAGGGGCAGATTTCCGAGTCCTGGGCGCTGGAAGACGGGATCGTCAAGGAAGGCAGCTTCAACCTCGACCAAGGTGTCGGCGTGCGTGCACAGTCGGGTGAAAAAACCGGTTTTGCCTACAGCAATGCCATCACCCTGGAAGCCCTCGGTGCGGCGGCCCGTGCCGCGCGTTCGATCTCCCGCGCTGGGCAGAATGGTACGGTACAGGCGTTCACGACTCAGGACGTCGCCCAGTTGTACGGGCCGGATAACCCGCTGGAAGTGATGACCCGCGCCGAGAAAGTCGAACTCCTCAAGCGCATCGATGCCGCCACTCGTGCCCTCGACCCGCGTATCCAGCAAGTGACCGTGAGCATGGCGGGTGTGTGGGAACGTATCCTCGTCGCGTCCACCGATGGAGGCCTGGCCGCCGACGTGCGGCCGCTGGTGCGCTTCAATGTGAGCGTGATCGTCGAGCAAAACGGTCGCCGCGAGCGCGGTGGACATGGCGGCGGCGGGCGTACCGATTACCGTTATTTCCTCAGTGACGACCGCGCCATGGGCTACGCCCGTGAAGCGTTGCGTCAGGCGCTGGTCAACCTTGAAGCCATTCCGGCTCCGGCCGGCACGTTGCCGGTGGTGTTGGGTTCCGGCTGGTCCGGCGTGCTGCTGCACGAAGCGGTCGGCCACGGTCTGGAAGGCGACTTCAACCGCAAGGGCAGCTCCGCCTACAGCGGGCGCATGGGCGAGATGGTTGCGTCCAAACTATGCACCATCGTCGATGACGGCACGCTGGCAGGCCGACGCGGCTCCCTGAGCGTCGATGACGAAGGTACCCCGACCGAGTGCACCACCCTGATCGAAAACGGCGTACTCAAAGGCTATATGCAGGACAAGCTCAACGCCCGCCTGATGGGCGTGGCCCGTACCGGCAACGGTCGACGCGAATCTTATGCACACCTGCCAATGCCGCGCATGACCAACACTTACATGCTGGCGGGCGAAAGTGATCCGGCAGAAATCATCGCTTCGGTGAAGCGCGGCATCTACTGCGCCAACCTCGGTGGTGGGCAAGTCGACATCACCAGCGGCAAGTTTGTGTTCTCCACCAGCGAAGCGTATCTGATCGAAGACGGCAAGATTACTGCGCCGGTCAAAGGCGCGACATTGATCGGCAACGGCCCGGAAGCCATGAGCAAGGTGTCGATGGTCGGTAACGATCTGTCGCTGGACAGCGGCGTAGGGACGTGTGGCAAGGATGGGCAGTCGGTGCCGGTGGGTGTCGGCCAGCCAACGCTGAAAATCGATGCGATCACTGTGGGTGGCACAGGGTCGTAAGAAAGGATGGAGCCTCGGGTGAGGCGCTTGGCGACTCACCCGATTCGGGACTTAACGCAGACCGCGTTGAGTCTCGTCCAGCTCACGGATGTACTTGAAGATTTTACGGCTCGATGCCGGTGGCTTGTTGGTCGCCAGTTCGTGCTGGGCCTGACGGATCAGGGAGCGCAATTGCTGACGATCAGCCTCCGGGTATTCGAGCACGAACTTCTCCAGGACTGCATCGTCGCCCGCGATCAAGCGATCGCGCCAGCGTTCCAGGCCATGGAAACGTTCGTTGTACTGCCGGGTGGAGGCATCGAGTTGATCGAGCAACGTCAGAATGGCGTCAGTGTCCTGATCGCGCATCAGTTTGCCGATGAACATAAGGTGCCGTTTACGCGCGATATTCGCGGTGTGCTTGGGCGCATCGGCCAGTGCCCGGCGCATAGCGTCGGTCAACGGCAGTTTTGCCAGCAAGTCAGGCTTGAGTGTTGTGAGGCGCTCGCCAAGGTCAACCAGAGCATGAAGCTCGCGTTTAACCTGGGATTTGCTTTTTTCTCCCGTATCGAGGGAGTCGTCGTAAGAATCAACCATGGTGGCCGTCCGCAAAGAAACGCCGCCATGATAACCAGTCGGGGGCCGCTTGTCCGGCCCGGTCGCTCGAAGGCCATACCGAAAGCAGAATTTGAGTGGAGAACAGCATGAGTGCAGTTGAAAGCGTCGGCCCACAAGCGTTGCCGGCACTGCAAGAACAAGTCGAGCAGATCATTGCTGAAGCCAAGCGTCAGGGCGCCAGCGCCTGCGAAGTCGCTGTGTCGCTGGAGCAGGGCTTGTCGACGTCGGTGCGCCAGCGTGAGGTCGAAACCGTCGAATTCAATCGCGATCAAGGCTTTGGCATCACCTTGTACGTCGGCCAGCGCAAAGGCTCGGCCAGTACCTCGGCGAGCGGTCCTGACGCCATTCGCGAAACCGTCGCGGCGGCACTGGCCATCGCCAAGCACACTTCCGAAGACGAGGCTTCGGGCCTGGCTGATGCCGCGCTGATGGCTCGCGATCTTCAGGACTTTGACCTGTTCCACCAATGGGATATCACCCCGGAACAAGCCATCGAACAAGCGCTGGCCTGCGAAGCCGCCGCGTTTGCCACCGACAGCCGGATCAAGAATGCCGACGGCACCACGCTCAGCACCCATCAGGGATGCCGCGTGTACGGTAACAGCCACGGCTTTATCGGTGGCTATGCGTCGACGCGCCACAGCCTGAGCTGCGTGATGATCGCCGAGGCCGATGGCCAGATGCAGCGCGATTACTGGTACGACGTGAACCGTCAGGGCAATTTGTTGGCCGACCCGGTGAGCATCGGTCAGCGTGCCGCGCAACGGGCCGCGAGCCGTCTGGGCGCACGTCCGGTGCCAACCTGCGAAGTGCCAGTGCTGTTTTCCGCTGAACTGGCCGGTGGTTTGTTCGGCAGCTTCCTGTCGGCCATTTCCGGCGGCAGTCTGTATCGCAAATCATCGTTCCTGGAAGGCACGCTGGGTCAGAAGCTGTTCCCGGAATGGCTGACCATCGATGAGCGTCCGCACTTGATGCGCGCCATGGGCAGTTCCGCATTCGATGGTGATGGCCTGGCGACTTACGCCAAACCGTTCGTCGAAAAGGGTGAGTTGGTCTCCTACATTCTGGGCACGTACTCCGGGCGCAAGCTCGGGATGCCGAGCACCGCTAACGCCGGCGGCGTGCACAACCTGTTCGTCACCCACGGGGATGAAGATCAGGCCGCTTTGTTGCGCCGCATGGGGCGTGGCTTGTTGGTCACAGAGCTGATGGGCCAGGGCCTGAACATGGTCACCGGCGATTACTCCCGAGGCGCGGCGGGTTTCTGGGTCGAGAACGGTGAGATCCAGTTCGCGGTGCAGGAAGTCACCATTGCCGGCAACATGCGTGACATGTTCAAACAGATCATTGCGGTCGGTAATGACCTGGAGTTGCGCAGCAACATTCGCACCGGTTCGGTGCTGATCGAGCGGATGACAGTGGCGGGTAGCTAACCCTTACCGCTACACAAAAGGCGCGCCACCCCATCGGGTGGCGCGCCTTTTTTATGCGCCTGGCACCAGCCCCCTGTAGGAGTGAGCCTGCTCGCGATTGCGGTGGAACATCCGCCAACGATGTCGACTGACACTGCGCCATCGCGAGCAGGCTCGCTCCCATAACTAACACTGAGCAAGTAGCGAGTTGTTTTGTTTCTCATTATCATCCAATAATAAATCTCATTACCAAATGAGCCCGGATCATGAGTTCTGCCTTGCACGAGCAACCGTACCTCGAAAGCTGGCGCTGGATGAGTCGCCAGATCCGTTGCGCGATGGACCGAATAGACAAACCCTGACGAATAAGAACACTGATTTCCACGTGTTGCTCCTGGGACAGCATGGGCAGCTCGCAAAAGCTGCATTTTGCCCAAGTGGGTCAGTTTTCAACCGGTAGGGTGGGTCAGTTTTGCATCGGTACTGACAGCAGGATGTGCCAGAAGGGCTGGTGATTGCGTTGGTGTTGGCCGGGGCGGGGATGTCGAGGGTCAAGGCATTTCTGATCGGTGCGGCGTCAGGCGTGGTCGAACCGATATTCGCGCTGTTGTGCGCGTGGCTGGTGAGCTTTGCCGAGCTGTTGTTGCCTTTAGGCCTGGCGCTGGCGGCGGGGGCAATGCTACTGGTGGTCATCCACGAAGTGATTCCCGAGTCACGACGCAATGGTCACGACAAGCTCGCTAGCCTTGGCTTGCTGATCGGGTTTTGTCTGATGATGGTGATGGATACGGCGTTGGCCTGACACGAATTTTGTAGCAGCTGGCGCAGCCTTCGGCAGCTGCTACAGGCGCGGTATTATTCGCCTTCGTCGAAGTATCTGTTGATCAAATCCACCAATGCCTGCAGCGCTTCATCAGCTTGCTCGCCTTCAGTGCTCAGGTGGATTTTGGTGCCCTTGCCCGCAGCGAGCATCATCATGGCCATGATGCTTTTGCCGTCGACCGTAGTTTCCGGCGTGCGTCCTACCCTAATCGTGCAATCCTTGAATTCACCGGCAACGCCAACAAATTTTGCAGAAGCACGGGCGTGCAGGCCCAGCTTGTTGATGATTTCGATTTCCAGAGCAGGCATCGCGATGTGAATCCTTTAGCTGAGGTCGCGGTGGCGGACCTGGACGTTCTTCAGGGATTGTTGCAGAACCTGGCCCAGACGTTCGGTCAGGTAGACGGAGCGGTGATGTCCTCCGGTGCAGCCAATGGCGATGGTGACATAAGCGCGGTTGCTCGCGGCAAAGCGCGGCAGCCACTTGAGCAAATACGAGGATATGTCCTGGAACATCTCTTCGACGTCCGGTTGGGCTGCCAGGTACTCGGCCACCGGTTGATCGAGCCCGGATTGCGCACGCAGCTCTGGCTTCCAGTAGGGGTTGGGCAGGCAGCGCACGTCGAACACCAGGTCCGCGTCCACCGGCATGCCACGCTTGAAACCGAATGACTCGACCAGGAACGCAGTACCGGCTTCCGGCTGATTCAGCAGGCGCAGCTTGATGGTATCGCGCAGCTGATACAGGTTCAGGTTGGTGGTATTGATTTTGAGATCTGCCAGATCGGCGATGGGCCCCAGCAGATTGCTTTCGTCCTCGATTGCCTCGGCCAACGAACGGTTGGCGGTGCTCAGCGGGTGACGACGGCGGGTTTCGGAAAATCGCTTGAGCAGGGTTTCTTCGTCGGCGTCCAGGTACAGCACATCGCATTTGATATGCCGGCTACGGACTTCCTCGAGCAGTTCGGGAAACCGCGAAAGGTGGCTCGGCAGGTTACGCGCGTCGATGGACACAGCGACAAGCGGTTGCAGCAGTTCGGTATGAATCAGCGCTCGTTCGGCGAGTTCCGGCAGCAGGCCGGCGGGCAGGTTGTCGATGCAGTAGTAGCCGTTGTCCTCGAGAACATCGAGGACGGTGCTTTTACCTGAGCCGGAGCGGCCGCTGACGATGATCAGGCGCATGATTAGTGACCGTTCTGCTCGTCCAGGACAACCTGATACAACGCTTCATTGCTCGGGGCGCTGCGCAGTTTTTCACGCACCTCCTTGCGATCAAGCATGCTGGCGATCTGGCGGAGCAATTCCAGGTGTGCATCGGTGGCGGCTTCCGGGACCAGCAGCACAAACAGCAGGTCAACCGGGGCGCCGTCGATGGCGTCGAAATCGATAGGGGCTTCCAGGTGCAGCAGCGCACTGATTGGCGAGGTGCAGCCTTTGAGCCGGCAGTGGGGGATGGCGATGCCGTTGCCGAAACCGGTAGAACCGAGTTTCTCACGGGCAATCAGGGCCTCGAAGACGTCCTGCATTTCCAGATCCGGTACTTCGCGGTGGATAAGGTTGGCAATTTGCTCGAGGGCTTTCTTTTTACTGCCACCCGGCGCGTTCACTTGAGAACGGCCGGGGGTCAGGATGGTTTCTAGTCGGATCATGGATTGGGGGGGTTAACGACCGGTTGCGCCCTGGAGGAGGCTCTGGGTCTTTTCCTTATGCTTTTTGAGTTGTTTATCCAGCTTGTCGGTCAGTGAATCGATCGCCGCGTACATATCGGTATGTTCCGCGTTTGCGACCACTTCATTGCCGGGAATATGCAGGGTGGCTTCGATTTTCTGCTTCAGCTTCTCGACCGTCATCGTGACCTGCACGTTGGTTATCTTGTCGAAATGCCGCTCTAATCGTTCGAGTTTTTCGCCGATGTAGGCGCGCAGGGGTTCGGTCACTTCCAGTTGGTGTCCACTGATGTTGACTTGCATACAGCTTCTCCTTCGTTGCCAGTGCATAAAGCGGTAGATCAGATGATCTACCACTGGAACGCTGTGGCGTGGCTCTACATCAACCGCTTGCGTTCGCTCGAAGGCGCGATCCCGAGGGACTCGCGGTACTTGGCGACGGTGCGGCGAGCCACCTGAATGCCTTGTGCCTCCAGTAAACCAGCGATCTTGCTGTCACTCAACGGCTTTTTCTGATTTTCCGCGGCAACCAGTTTTTTGATGATCGCGCGGATCGCTGTGGACGAGCATTCACCGCCTTCGGACGTGCTGACGTGGCTGGAAAAAAAGTATTTCAGCTCGTATATACCCCGAGGGGTATGCATGAATTTTTGCGTGGTCACCCGTGAAATCGTCGATTCGTGCATGCCCACGGCTTCGGCAATGTCATGCAGGACCAGCGGCTTCATGGCTTCGTCGCCGTATTCCAGGAAGCCGCGCTGATGCTCGACGATCTGGGTGGCGACTTTCATCAGTGTTTCGTTACGGCTTTGCAGGCTCTTGATGAACCAGCGGGCCTCTTGCAACTGATTGCGCATGAATGTGTTGTCGGCGCTGGTGTCGGCGCGACGGACAAACCCGGCGTATTGGGCGTTGACCCGCAGCCGTGGCACCGATTCCTGATTCAGCTCCACCAGCCAGCGTTCGTTATCCTTGCGCACGATAACGTCGGGGACGACGTACTCGGCTTCGCTGGATTCGATTTGCGAGCCGGGGCGCGGGTTGAGGCTCTGGACCAGTTCGATGACCTGGCGCAGTTCATCTTCCTTGAGCTTCATCCGGCGCATCAGCTGGGAGTAGTCGCGGCTGCCGAGCAGATCGATGTAGTCGCTGACCAAGCGCTTGGCTTCGGCGAGCCAAGGCGTCTTGGCTGGCAATTGGCGCAATTGCAGCAGCAGGCATTCGCCCAGGTTGCGAGCGCCGATACCGGCTGGCTCGAATTGCTGGATGCGATGCAGGACGGCTTCGATTTCGTCCAGTTCGATGTCCAGTTCCGGATCGAAGGCTTCAAGGATTTCCTCGAGGGTTTCATCCAGATAGCCCTGATTGTTGATGCAGTCGATCAGGGTCACGGCGATCAGGCGATCGGTGTCGGACATCGGTGCCAGGTTCAGTTGCCACAACAGGTGGCTTTGCAGGCTCTCGCCGGCCGATGTGCGAGTGGTGAAATCCCATTCGTCGTCATCGTTGCTCGGCAGGCTGCTGGCGCTGGTCTGGTAAACGTCTTCCCAGGCGGTATCGACCGGCAGCTCATTGGGAATGCGTTCGTTCCAGTCGCCTTCATCGAGGTTGTCCACCGTCGGGGCGGTTTCCTGGTAGGAGGGTTCCTGAATGTCGGCGTTGGGTGGCTGCTCGGCTTTGTCGGCCAAGGGGTCGGCGTTGTCGAAGTCGTCGCCTTCTTCCTGGCGTTCGAGCATCGGATTGGACTCCAGGGCCTCCTGGATTTCCTGTTGCAGATCCAGGGTCGACAATTGGAGCAGGCGGATGGCCTGTTGCAGCTGCGGTGTCATCGTCAGCTGCTGGCCCATTCTCAAGACTAGCGATGGTTTCATGGCAGGGGCTTAACACCTTATTCGCCGGCGCACATGCGCCATCCACTACAGGGCGCCGGAGCGCCAAACATAAGCAAATTATATGCCTGAAACTGAAGTGTTTGCCTAGAGCGCCGTAACAATAAAAACCTGTTGATTTTTACCGCGATTAGCGCTCAGTCGACTAGCCAGACACCTCAACGCTTACAGGCGGAACTCATGGCCCAGATAAACTTCCTTGACGAGATCATTGGCCAGGATAGTGGCGGCATCGCCTTCGGCGATCAGCTGGCCATCGTTGACGATGTAGGCTGTTTCGCAGATATCCAGGGTTTCACGGACGTTGTGGTCAGTGATCAGCACGCCAATGCCCTTGGCCTTGAGGTGGTAGATGATCTGTTTGATGTCGCCGACCGAAATCGGGTCCACGCCGGCGAAGGGTTCGTCGAGCAGGATGAATTTCGGGTTGGTAGCCAGTGCCCGGGCGATTTCCACGCGGCGGCGTTCACCACCCGACAGGCTCATGCCAAGGTTGTCGCGGATGTGGCTGATATGAAATTCCTGCAGCAGGCTTTCCAGCTCTTTGCGACGCCCGGCCTTGTCGAGTTCCTTGCGCGTCTCGAGGATGGCCATGATGTTGTCGGCCACCGAGAGTTTGCGGAAGATCGACGCTTCTTGCGGCAGATAGCCGATACCGGCCTTTGCGCGACCGTGCATTGGCTGGTGGCTGACGTCCAGATCGTCGATCAGAACGCGGCCCTGATCAGCCTGCACCAGGCCGACGATCATGTAGAAACACGTGGTCTTGCCGGCGCCGTTAGGCCCCAGCAGGCCGACGATCTGACCGCTGTCGATCGACAGGCTGACGTCGCGCACGACCTGGCGGCTCTTGTAGCTCTTGGCCAGATGCTGAGCTTTCAGAGTTGCCATTACGGGGCCTTTTTCTCGTCGGTTTTCGGCTTGGGCTGGATCACCATATCGATACGCGGACGCGACTCGGTCACCTTGCTGCCTGTAGCGCGACCGGCGCTGGCAAGCTTTTTCTCGGTGTCGTAGACGATTTTCTCGCCTTGGGTGATGTTGTTGTCCTTGTCGACCACTTTTGCCTTGTCGATCAGAACGACGCGATTTTGCGCGGCATGGTACTGGATGGTCACACCCCAGCCCTGGACAGGCTTGGAATCGCCCTGGGTTTGCAGTTGCTCGAAGTAGGCGAGGTTGCCCACCGAAGTCACCACGTCGATGTCACCAGCCGGGGTGCGGGTCATGGTCACGGTGTTGCCGGTGACCTTAATCGAGCCCTGCGTGATGATCACATCGCCTTTATAGGTGGCAACGCCATTCTTGTCGTCCAGTTGGGCGTCGTCGGCTTGTATGCGGATAGGCTGCTCTTGATCGTTCGGCAGAGCCCAGGCGCTCACGCTTCCCAGTGCTGCGCCCAGACTGAGCAAAATAGGGAGGGTTTTAACGAGCCTCATACTGTCCTCTTACGTTAGATAGCAGGTGTATCCTGCTTTCTTTCAAATACGCTTTCATTCCGATGCCTGTCGATACACCGCCAGCGCCGTCGATACTAACGGGTTGATCGGTCTGCGCATATTGCTGCTGCGGGAACACAGTCATACGGGTTGTGGTAATCAGGGTCCTGCGATTTTTTTCGTCGAAACGGGTGATGCGCACCGAATCAATCAGCTCGACCTGAGTGCCGTCCGGGTTGACTTCCCCGTGTTCACTCTGGACGTGCCAGGGAAACTCGGTGCCGCGAAACATGTTCAGGTCGGGATTAGTCAGCAACGTGACTTCGGACGCCTTCAAGTGTTCGACCTTGTCGGACGTCATTTCGTACTGCAGTCTGCCGTCCGGCAGGAACTGCACGCTGTGGGCGTTGAGCGCGTAATAGTCGATCGTGCTTTCATCGAGCTTGGCCACAGGCTTGTCGAGGAAGCGTTCCGGACTGATGTTCCAGTAGCCGACCGCCGCGAACAGCGCGGCGATGCAACTGAATAGCAGGATGTTACGAAACTTTTTGCTCAGCATAATGGGCTCACAGGTACGCAGCGTTGGCCGCATCGAGGCGGCCCTGGGCGCGCAGGATCAATTCGCAGAATTCGCGAGCGGCACCCTCGCCACCTCGGGCAACGGTAATGCCATGGGCGTTTTCACGCACGAAGCTGGCGGCGTTGGCTACCGCCATGCCCAGGCCGACGCGGCGAATCACCGGCAGGTCCGGCAAGTCGTCACCGAGGTAGGCCACTTGTTCATAGCTTAGGTTGAGTTGAGCCAGAAGCTCGTCCAGTACTACCAGTTTGTCTTCGCGCCCCTGATAAAGGTGGGGAATGCCAAGGTTTTTCGCGCGCCGTTCGACCACCGGGGTTTTGCGGCCGCTGATAATAGCGGTCTGCACGCCCGCTGCCATCAGCATCTTGATGCCTTGGCCATCGAGCGTATTGAACGTCTTGAATTCACTGCCGTCTTCGAGAAAGTACAGGCGCCCGTCAGTCAGCACGCCATCGACGTCGAACACCGCGAGTTTGATCTGTTTGCCGCGTTGCAGCAGGTCCGTGTTCATTACATTACTCCCGCACGCAGCAAATCGTGCATGTTCAAGGCGCCGACCGGACGGTCTTCGCTGTCGACCACGACCAGGGCGTTGATTTTGTGGTCTTCCATGATTTTCAGGGCCTCGGCGGCGAGCATTTCGGCGCGGGCGGTCTTGCCATGAGCGGTCATGACCTGATCGATGGTGGCGCTGTGGATGTCGATGCTGCGATCCAGTGTGCGACGCAAATCACCGTCGGTGAAGATCCCGGCCAATTTACCGTCAGCTTCCAGAATGACGGTCATGCCCAAGCCCTTGCGGGTCATTTCCATCAAGGCGTCTTTAAGCAGGGTGCCGCGCTGAACCTGTGGCAGCTCTTGCCCAGCGTGCATGACATTCTCCACTTTCAGCAGCAGGCGTCGGCCCAGCGCGCCACCGGGGTGGGAAAAGGCGAAGTCTTCAGCGGTAAAGCCGCGCGCCTCCAGCAATGCGACGGCCAGGGCATCGCCCATCACCAGGGCGGCCGTGGTGGAGGAGGTGGGTGCCAGGTTCAGCGGGCAGGCCTCGTGTTCGACGTGAACATTGAGGTTGACCTCGGCGGCCTTGGCCAGCGGGGAATCCGGGTTGCCGGTCACGCTGATCAATTGAATGCCCAGACGCTTGATCAGGGGCAGCAGGGTCACGATTTCATTGGTGGAACCGGAGTTCGAAAGGGCCAGGATGATGTCATCCCGCGTGATCATACCCATGTCGCCGTGGCTGGCTTCGGCCGGGTGGACGAAAAATGCCGTGGTGCCGGTGCTGGCCAGGGTCGCGGCAATCTTGTTGCCGATGTGTCCTGATTTACCCATGCCCACCACAACCACGCGGCCCTTGCTGGCCAGAATCATCTCGCAAGCGCGTACAAAATCTGCGTCGATGTGGGGCAGCAAGCCTTCTACGGCTTCCAGTTCGAGGCGGATGGTGCGTTGTGCTGATTGAATCAGGTCGCTGGATTGGCTCATGTCAGAAATCGTATAGCCTGATGAAAAGGCGGCGATTATAGCGGTAATGATCAAAACCCTCACGCAAGTTCGTCACGCTTTGGCATTCCCGCTTACACAATCCCCTCTAAACAAGGCTGTTTGCCTGTCATGTTGCTGAACATGGACCGGCGTGGGCCTTGGGCGCATGGCCTTTGCAGTGATATAGTTCGCGGCCAGTTCGGCCTGCCCGGGGAGGTATGTGCTTTCGTCAGAGAGACAGGCGTCCGAGTAAGAGGCTGCATCGCAAGGAGTTTAGATGAGTGCCGATAACGCCTACGCGGTCGAGCTGAAGGGACTGTCCTTCAAGCGCGGTACGCGCAGCATTTTCAATAACGTCGATATCCGTATCCCGCGCGGCAAGGTCACCGGCATCATGGGGCCTTCCGGGTGCGGCAAAACCACGCTGTTGCGGTTGATGGGCGCACAATTGCGTCCGACAAAGGGCGAAGTCTGGGTCAACGGCCAGAACCTGCCGAAGTTGTCGCGCAGTGATCTGTTCGATGCGCGCAAGCACATGGGCGTGCTGTTCCAGAGTGGCGCCCTGTTTACCGACCTTGATGTGTTCGAGAACGTCGCCTTTCCGCTGCGCGTTCATACCGAGCTGCCGGAAGAAATGATCCGTGACATCGTCCTGCTAAAATTGCAGGCGGTGGGCTTGCGTGGCGCCATCGACCTGATGCCTGACGAATTGTCCGGTGGCATGAAGCGTCGTGTAGCGCTGGCCCGGGCGATTGCCCTTGATCCGCAGATTCTCATGTACGACGAGCCTTTTGTCGGCCAGGACCCCATCGCCATGGGCGTGCTGGTGCGCTTGATCCGTCTGCTCAACGATGCGCTGGGTATCACCAGTATCGTGGTGTCCCACGATCTGGCCGAAACCGCGAGCATCGCCGACTACATCTATGTCGTCGGCGAAGGCCAGGTTTTGGGGCAGGGGACTCCCGAAGAGTTGATGAACTCGCAGGAGCCACGGATCCGTCAATTCATGACCGGCGAACCCGACGGTCCGGTCGCATACCACTTTCCAGCGACGGATTACCGCGCAGATCTTCTGGGGAAGCGTTGATGCGCAAGATTTCACTAATAGAGCGCGTGCGCCGGTTTGGCCACGCCGGCATCGACGTGCTGGCGGTGTTCGGTCGTTCGACGATATTCCTGTTTCATGCCTTGCTCGGTCGCGGTGGCATCGGCGGCGGTTTTGGCTTGCTGATCAAGCAACTGCATTCAGTGGGCGTGATGTCCCTGGTGATCATCGTGGTCTCCGGGGTGTTCATCGGGATGGTGCTGGCGCTGCAAGGCTTCAACATTCTGTCGAGCTACGGCTCGGAGCAGGCGGTTGGGCAGATGGTTGCGCTCACGTTGCTGCGAGAACTGGGGCCTGTGGTGACGGCGTTGTTGTTCGCCGGGCGTGCCGGTTCGGCGCTGACTGCCGAAATCGGCAACATGAAATCCACCGAACAGTTGTCCAGTCTGGAAATGATTGGTGTCGACCCGCTCAAATACATTGTTGCCCCGCGCTTGTGGGCCGGCTTCATTTCCCTGCCGGTGCTGGCGATGATCTTCAGCGTGGTGGGTATCTGGGGCGGTTCGTGGGTGGCTGTCGACTGGCTGGGTGTATATGAAGGCTCCTACTGGTCGAACATGCAAAACAGCGTGACGTTCACTGATGATGTGCTCAACGGCATCATCAAAAGCATCGTCTTCGCGTTCGTCGTGACCTGGATCGCCGTATTCCAAGGCTATGACTGCGAACCCACTTCCGAGGGGATCAGTCGTGCCACTACCAAGACCGTGGTGTATGCCTCTTTGGCTGTGCTCGGCCTGGACTTTATTCTGACCGCTTTGATGTTTGGAGATTTCTGATGCAAAACCGCACCCTGGAAATCGGTGTCGGCCTTTTCTTGCTGGCTGGCATCCTGGCTTTGTTGCTGCTGGCGTTGCGGGTGAGCGGTCTGTCCCCGAGTCCGAGCACCGACACCTATAAACTTTATGCTTACTTTGACAATATTGCCGGTTTGACGGTCAGAGCCAAAGTGACCATGGCCGGTGTAACCATCGGCAAGGTCACAGCGATCGATCTGGACCGCGACAGCTTCACCGGTCGGGTGACCATGCAACTGGAAAAGCGCGTAGATAACCTGCCGACTGACTCCACTGCATCTATCCTGACCGCTGGCCTGTTGGGCGAGAAGTACATCGGTATCAGCGTGGGTGGCGAAGAAGCCTTGCTCAAGGAAGGTGGAACCATTCACGACACCCAGTCGTCGCTGGTGCTCGAGGACCTGATCGGTAAATTTTTGCTCAATACTGTAAGCAAAGAAGCCAAATGAGGAGCTTTTGAATGATCTCTACCTTGCGACGTGGCCTGTTGATAGTACTCGCGGCACTGCCGTTGATGGCTAACGCCGTAGCGGCGCCTTCCGCGCACGATCTGGTACAGGACACCACCAACCGGATGCTGGCCGATCTGAAGGCCAACAAAGAGAAGTACAAGCAGGACCCCCAGGACTTTTATACGGCGCTGAACACGATCGTCGGGCCTGTGGTGGATGCCGAGGGTATTTCCAAGAGCATCATGACGGTCAAGTATTCAAAAAAAGCCACGCCGGCGCAGATGAAAACCTTCGAAGAGAACTTCAAGAGGGGCCTGTTCCAGTTTTATGGCAATGCGTTGCTTGAGTACAACAACCAGGGCATCACCGTTGACCCCGCCAAAGACGAGTCTGGCGATCGCACCAGCGTTGGCATGACCGTAATAGGTAGTAGTGGCGCGATCTATCCTGTGTCTTACACACTGGAAAAAATCAATGGCGAGTGGAAGCTGCGCAACGTGATCATCAACGGGATCAACATCGGCAAGCTGTTCCGTGATCAGTTCGCTGATGCGATGCAGCGCAATGGCAACGACCTGGACAAGACCATCAATGGTTGGGCCGGGGAAGTCGCCAAAGCCAAGGCAACCACCGAGACTCAGGCCCAATGAGTGTGTCGGCCATTCGCATGAGCGAATCCGGCGAGCTGCGGTTGAGTGGCATGCTGGACTATCTCACCGGCCCGGATCTGCGCAAGCAGGGACAGGCGCTGATCAAGTCCAGCGCAGCGACTGAACTGGTGGTTGATTGTTCGGCAGTATCGAAGTCCAGCAGCGTCGGCTTGTCGCTGCTGCTGTGCTTCATGCGCGATGCAGAGGCGGCCGGCAAGGCGCTGAGCATTCGCGGGATGCCAGAAGACATGCGTGAAATCGCTCAGGTCAGCGAATTGACCGAGCTGTTGGCGCACCCCTGACCGCATCTATAAGCAAGCCCCCCGTCAGAGTCCTGCTTAGCGGGGTTCGCAGGCGCGGGGCTTTTTTGTATGATGTCCGACCCGTGCGCACAGGGCGCCGATTGAGGTTGAGCATGCAGGCCATAGAAGTGAAGAGCTTCCTTGAAGGAAAGCTGCCCGGAACGTTGGTAGAAGTCGAGGGCGAAGGCTGCAATTTCCAGCTGAATGTGATTAGCGATGAACTGGCGGCGTTGAGCCCGGTGAAGCGTCAGCAGCAGATCTATGCCCATTTGAACCCATGGATCACCGATGGCAGCATCCATGCGGTCACTATGAAATTTTTCAGCAGCGCGGCCTGGGCCGAGCGCACCTGAGCCCAAGGGCGTCGAGATTCTTATGGATAAATTGATTATTACCGGTGGCGTTCGTCTTGATGGCGAAATCCGCATCTCCGGGGCAAAGAACTCTGCCCTGCCGATCCTCGCTGCCACCCTGCTGTGTGATGGCCCGGTGACCGTGGCCAACCTGCCGCACCTGCACGACATCACCACGATGATCGAGCTGTTTGGTCGCATGGGCATCGAGCCGGTGATCGACGAGAAGCTCAGCGTCGAAATCGACCCGCGCACGATCAAGACCCTGATCGCACCGTACGAGCTGGTTAAAACCATGCGTGCGTCGATCCTGGTACTTGGTCCGATGGTTGCCCGTTTCGGCGAAGCCGAAGTCGCACTGCCTGGCGGTTGCGCCATCGGTTCGCGTCCGGTTGACCTGCACATCCGTGGCCTTGAAGCCATGGGCGCGGTCATCGACGTCGAAGGCGGCTACATCAAGGCCAAGGCGCCAGAAGGCGGCTTGCGCGGCGCGAACTTCTTCTTCGATACCGTCAGCGTGACCGGTACCGAAAACATCATGATGGCGGCTGCGCTGGCCAAGGGTCGCAGTGTGTTGGCAAACGCCGCACGCGAGCCAGAAGTGGTCGATCTGGCCAACTTCCTGAACGCCATGGGTGCCAAGGTTTCCGGCGCTGGCACCGACACCATCACCATCGATGGCGTCGAGCGTCTGCACACCACCACTTACAAAGTGATGCCCGACCGAATCGAAACCGGTACTTATCTGGTTGCTGCTGCCGTGACCGGCGGCCGTGTAAAGGTCAAGGACACCGATCCGACCATCCTCGAAGCCGTGCTTGAGAAACTCAAGGAATCGGGTGCTGAAATCACCTGCGGCGAAGACTGGATCGAGCTGAACATGCACGGCAAGCGGCCCAAAGCCGTCAACGTGCGGACCGCTCCATACCCGGCGTTCCCGACCGACATGCAAGCGCAGTTCATCTCCCTCAACGCCATTGCCGAAGGTACGGGCGCTGTGATCGAGACGATCTTCGAAAACCGCTTCATGCACGTTTACGAACTGCACCGCATGGGCGCCAAGATCCAGGTCGAAGGCAACACTGCCATCGTTACTGGCACCGAGACGCTCAAAGGCGCGCCAGTCATGGCCACCGACCTGCGTGCTTCGGCCAGCCTGGTCATCTCGGCGCTGATCGCTGAAGGCGATACCCTGATCGACCGCATCTACCACATCGACCGTGGTTACGAGTGCATCGAAGAGAAACTGCAAATGCTCGGCGCCAAGATTCGCCGCGTGCCGGGCTAGTTTCTGCAGCATGGGCACAGGGACGTGCCCGTTGGATTTGTTTCAAATCGGGGCTGACTTTTCATTATTGAGAAAGCCTCGATGTGTGTCCGGCGCCGTTTGCGACCGGGCATAAGATTCCTGATTAAGGACTGACGTTTCCCATGTTGACCATCGCACTGTCCAAGGGCCGCATCCTTGACGACACCCTGCCGCTTCTGGCTGAAGCGGGCATCGTGCCGACCGAGAATCCGGACAAGAGCCGCAAGCTGATCATTCCCACGACCCAGCCTGATGTACGTCTGCTGATCGTGCGCGCCACCGACGTGCCGACGTATGTCGAGCATGGTGCCGCGGACCTCGGCGTCGCCGGTAAAGATGTGCTGATGGAATATGGCGGCCAGGGCCTGTACGAGCCTTTGGACCTGCGAATTGCCCTCTGCAAGCTGATGACCGCCGGCCGTGTCGGCGATGTCGAGCCCAAGGGCCGTCTGCGGGTGGCGACCAAATTCGTCAACGTCGCCAAGCGTTACTACGCCGAGCAGGGCCGTCAGGTCGACATCATCAAGCTTTACGGCTCGATGGAACTGGCGCCGCTGATTGGTCTGGCAGACAAGATCATCGACGTGGTCGACACCGGCAACACCCTGCGCGCCAATGGCCTGGAACCCCAGGATTTCATTGCCGACATCAGCTCTAGGCTGATCGTCAACAAAGCTTCGATGAAAATGCAGCACGCCCGTATCCAGGCGTTGATCGACACCCTGCGCAAGGCAGTGGAGTCTCGACACCGCGGCTGATTTACCTGCGCGACCTTGAGTCGCGCCGTCTATCCGCCTCATAGCCAGAATTCTCAGGTGCCCAAGCGGATCGAATGTTAGCTTCGGGCGCCTGAGTTTTTGCCAATCCTATGAGGCTCTCGCTATGACCGCACCGACTGCAATTCGCCGACTCAACGCTGCTGACCCGGGTTTCGCACATCATCTGGATCATCTGCTGAGCTGGGAAAGTGTGTCTGACGACTCGGTCAATCAGCGGGTGCTGGACATCATCAAAGCCGTGCGCGAGCGTGGCGATGCCGCACTGGTGGAATTCACCCAGAAGTTCGACGGCCTGGAAGTCGCCTCGATGGCCGACTTGATACTGCCGCGCGAACGTCTGGAACTGGCGCTGACCCGAATCACCGTGCCGCAGCGCGAAGCACTGGAAAAAGCCGCAGCCCGCGTGCGCAGCTACCACGAAAAACAGAAACAGGATTCCTGGACCTACACCGAAGCCGATGGCACCGTGCTGGGCCAGAAGGTCACGCCGCTGGACCGTGCCGGTCTGTATGTACCGGGCGGCAAGGCATCGTATCCGTCCTCGGTGTTGATGAACGCGATCCCGGCCAAAGTGGCTGGCGTGACCGAAGTGGTCATGGTTGTGCCGACCCCGCGCGGTGAAATCAACGAACTGGTGCTGGCAGCGGCCTGCATTGCCGGCGTTGACCGGGTGTTCACCATCGGTGGCGCGCAAGCGGTTGCCGCACTGGCTTACGGCACCGAAAGCGTGCCGAAGGTCGACAAAGTGGTCGGCCCGGGCAACATCTATGTCGCCACCGCCAAGCGTCACGTGTTTGGTCAGGTCGGTATCGACATGATCGCCGGCCCGTCCGAGATTCTCGTGGTGTGCGACGGCCAGACCGATCCGGACTGGATCGCCATGGACCTGTTCTCCCAGGCCGAACACGATGAAGACGCCCAGGCGATTCTGGTCAGCCCGGATGCCGAGTTCCTCGACAAGGTTGCCGCGAGCATCAACAAATTGATGCCGACCATGGAGCGTGCCGGGATCATCGCAACCTCGATCAATGGCCGTGGCGCGCTGATCAAGGTGCGTGACATGGAGCAAGCCATCGAAGTGGCCAACCGCATTGCGCCGGAACACCTGGAATTGTCGGTCGCAGATCCGCAAGCCTGGTTGCCGCAGATCCGCCACGCGGGCGCGATCTTCATGGGGCGTCACACCAGCGAAGCCTTGGGCGATTACTGCGCCGGTCCGAACCACGTGTTGCCAACTTCCGGCACCGCGCGTTTCTCCTCTCCGCTGGGGGTTTACGATTTCCAGAAGCGCTCGTCGATCATCTTCTGCTCCGAGCAGGGGGCGTCCGAACTGGGCAAGACCGCTTCCGTGCTGGCCCGTGGCGAGTCGCTGACGGCCCACGCCCGCAGCGCCGAATACCGCATCATTGACGCGCTCTCCAATAAAGAGCAGGGGAAGTGAACATGAGTAAATTCTGGAGCCCCTTCGTCAAAAGCCTGGTGCCCTACGTGCCGGGCGAACAGCCGAAACTGACGAAACTGGTGAAGCTCAACACCAATGAAAACCCCTACGGTCCATCGCCTAAAGCCTTGGCCGCCATGCAGACCGAACTGAACGACAACCTGCGTTTGTACCCGGACCCGAACAGCGATGTGCTCAAGCAGGCTGTTGCCAGGTACTACGGCGTCCAGGGCAACCAGGTGTTCCTCGGCAACGGTTCCGATGAAGTCCTGGCGCACATCTTTCACGGGTTACTGCAACACGATCAGCCACTGTTGTTCCCGGATATCAGCTACAGCTTCTATCCGGTTTACTGCGGGTTGTATGGCATCCAGTTCGACGCCGTGCCGCTGGACGAGCAATTCCAGATCAACCCGTCCGACTACGCCAAGCCGAACGGCGGGATCATCTTCCCGAACCCGAACGCCCCCACCGGTTGCCTGCTGGCGCTGGATGCCGTCGAGCAAATTCTCAAGGCCAGCCCGGATTCGGTGGTCGTGGTGGATGAGGCTTATATCGACTTCGGCGGCGAGACGGCCATCAGCCTGGTCGACCGTTATCCAAACCTGCTGGTGACGCAGACCCTGTCCAAGTCCCGTTCGCTGGCCGGCCTGCGGGTTGGCCTGGCGGTGGGGCATCCGGACCTGATCGAGGCGCTGGAACGGATCAAGAACAGCTTCAACTCTTATCCGCTGGATCGTCTGGCGATTGTGGGAGCTGCGGCGGCGTTCGAGGATCGCGAGTACTTCGACAAGACGTGCCGGCTGGTCATCGATAGCCGTGACAAGGTGGTTGGACAGTTGGAGACGAAGGGGTTTGAGGTGTTGCCGTCGGCGGCGAACTTCATTTTCGCCCGTCACCCGAAGCACGATGCGGCTGGCCTCGCGGCGAAGTTGCGTGAGCAGGGCGTGATTGTTCGGCACTTCAAGCAGGAGCGGATTGCTCAGTTCCTGCGGATCAGCATTGGCACGCCAGAGCAGAATCAGGCACTGATCGACGGTCTCTGTGATTTGTAGAAATCATTGCGGCAATTGTCGTACCGACCAAGCTCAATTATCGTGAGCTTGGTCAGGCTGCTCTTGGCGTACTTACTCAGCGGCTTGCGTCAAATGTGCCAGAGACTTTTCGAGGTGGTTGTTCGGTTGTAATGAAGTCGAACACACCGGTGGCTCGGCTCACGCCGCTGTTTGATGTCAATGTTATTTTTATTGTGCCGGTTTTAGCGAAGAGGTTGGTTGTTCCATTGCTGTAAGACCATTGAAGATTGCTTTGGGTTGGGGTTGGGGTTGGGAAAGGGTAGACTAATGTTACCTCTTTGTTTTCTACGACGCCCTGGGGAAAGCCAATAGCAAGATGATAATTCGAAGATATATTAGCAATGATCATTCCGCCAGGGTTCTCACCTGCGAACTTGTGTAGTAACACGTCTTTAGAAAGAAAATCGGGTTCGCGCTCAATGGTGGCCGTAAAGGTGCCCATCTTTTGGGCGTTATTTTCTGTTACAGGATTAAGACTGGTCACGAGTGCAGCTCCTTTAGTTGTAAATAGTAAGTTTTATTCTGTGATTCTGCCTTTTGCGATATGAACGGTAACCTTGGAGTGGTTCGAGGGCTACTGTCAGAAATGACAGCTGCTTAGCTTGATTTGAAATAAGCATTGTTGAGTGAGGTTAGTAATCGTCGCAGTACTTATTGTTACTCATGATTCGATTCGTTGATAAAATTCATTGAGTAGAACAGACCTCGGCTGGAAGTAACCTGGTTGTTGTTTATCGGGACTTGTGTCTGAGTCGATATCACATTTAACCCTCCATTACCCACCAGGGTCACGGTGACGTTTTCGCAGGCCCTGCGAAACGCCAGCAGGTCAACGGTGGGGTTGGCCGGTAACCGCCCAGATATTTGAACTCACGGCAGGAACCATGCAAACGGACTGCGGGACGTCGCGTTTCGCGGTATCGGTTTTAGTCGCGTTGGAGGAGCGAATGGCGCGGTAACCCGCCGATGGGATTCGTAGTCGCAAGTAACGCTGAAGGTGTTCAGTTCGAGGGTGTCGGACTCTTCGGCGAAGACAGTATCTCGAAACAGGCCGAGGGCAAGACTTGCCACAGCGGCCATTGTTCAAGACGACATGTCTGCTGTTAGCCCACAATCCTTGGGCTAATGCTTACTCTTTTTCTTTCTCTTTGACCGGCGCCGGTGCCGGCGCTGGCGGCGGACGCAGGCCGATCTCGGCCGTGAGCTTCAGTTCTTTGCCGTTACGCATCACCTGAATCGTGACCTTGTCCGTCGGCTTGATCCGCGCGACCTGGTTCATCGAGCGGCGACCATCACCTGCGGGCTCACCGTCGATAGAGAGAATCACATCTCCCAATTGCAGGCCGGCCTTCTGCGCCGGGCCATCCCGGAAAATCCCCGCGACCACAATCCCCGGACGTCCCGACAGACCGAACGACTCCGCCAGTTCCTGACTCAAGGGCTGCACTTCAATGCCCAGCCAGCCGCGAATCACCTGGCCGTGCTCGATGATCGACTTCATCACTTCCATGGCCAGTTTGACCGGGATCGCAAATCCGATGCCTTGCGAGCCGCCGGACTTGGAGAAAATCGCGGTGTTGATGCCGGTCAGGTTGCCATTGGCGTCCACCAGCGCACCACCGGAGTTGCCGGGGTTGATCGCGGCGTCAGTCTGGATGAAATCTTCGTAGTTGTTCAGGCCCAACTGATTACGCCCGGTGGCACTGATGATGCCCATGGTCACGGTCTGGCCGACACCAAACGGGTTGCCAATGGCCAGAGCCACATCGCCGATGCGGATGTTGTCGGAACGGCCGATAGTGATAGAAGGAAGGTTCTTCAGATCAATCTTCAGGACCGCAAGGTCGGTTTCCGGGTCGCTGCCGATCACCCGGGCCAGGGTTTCGCGGCCATCCTTGAGCGCCACCACGATCTGGTCGGCACCCGTGGTCACATGGTTGTTGGTCAGCAAGTAGCCTTCCGGGCTCATGATTACGCCGGAGCCGAGGCTCGATTCCATGCGCTTCTGCTTGGGCGAGTTGTCGCCGAAGAAGCGGCGGAACTGCGGGTCTTCAAACAGCGGATGGCTTGGTTTGTTGATGACCTTGGTGGTGTACAGATTGACCACCGACGGCGCGGCCGTGGTGACGGCATCGGCGTAAGACACGGGCCCCTGTTGTACGGTGGTGGTTTGAGGTGCTTGCTGCAAATTCACGTCCAGGCTGGGAAGCCCGACCCACTCCGGGTAACGCTGAATTATCAAAAGAGCGATAAGCACGCCGGCCAATAGCGGCCAGCCGGAAAAACGCAGCGCCTTGAGCATTAAGCACGTCCTGAAAGGTTGCAGGCGGAATGAGACCGCCCATAATGTCGCGCATTATACGAGGCCAAGCACGCCTCTGAACGGGATATTTAGGAGTCTTTTATGGCCGTCGCCCTGAGCACCCTGGTCGAAGAAGCCGACCGTTACCTCGCCAGCGCCAAAATCGCTGATTACTGCCCTAACGGCTTGCAGGTCGAAGGCCGGCCGCAAGTAATGCGTATCGTCAGCGGCGTCACCGCCAGCCAGGCGCTGCTGGACGCAGCCGTCGAAGCCCAGGCCGATCTGGTGCTGGTGCATCACGGTTATTTCTGGAAAGGCGAAAACCCGTGCATCACCGGCATGAAGCAGCGTCGGTTGAAAACCTTGCTCAAGCACGACATCAGCCTGCTGTCCTACCATTTGCCGCTGGACCTGCACCCGGAAGTCGGGAACAACGTGCAACTGGCCCGGCAGTTGGACATCACCGTCGAAGGCCCGCTGGATCCGGAAAATCCTAAAGTTGTTGGCCTGGTCGGTTCGTTGAGCGAGCCGATGACGCCGCGTGATTTCGCCCGTCGTGTCCAGGAAGTCATGGGCCGCGAGCCGCTGCTGATCGAAGGCAGCGCGACGATTCGCCGGGTAGGCTGGTGCACGGGTGGCGGCCAGGGTTACATCGACCAGGCGGTGTTGGCCGGTGTCGATCTGTACCTCAGTGGCGAGGCTTCCGAGCAGACTTTCCATAGCGCCCGGGAAAACGATATCAGCTTCATCGCCGCCGGCCATCACGCCACCGAGCGTTATGGAGTACAGGCACTGGGTGATTATCTGGCACGACGTTTTGCCCTCGAACACATTTTCATCGATTGCCCGAATCCGATCTGAATCAGCCCCTATCCACTGTGGGAGCGAGCCTGCTCGCGATGGCTGTATAACATTCGACATTGATGTGACTGACGCACCGCTATCGCGAGCAGGCTCACTCCCACATGACTCAGTACACCCGAACAGGCAGGTATATTCATATACCCTTTCGATCTAGCTGGCGTCCTGATTAGAAGAGGTCGCTGTGCTAGGATTCCTCGCTCGAACACGGCCCGCTGGCCGTCCATAAGATCGTTTTCGTGAGTAGCCATGGTCGACAAACTGACGCATCTGAAACAGCTGGAGGCCGAAAGCATCCACATCATCCGCGAGGTCGCCGCCGAGTTCGATAACCCGGTGATGCTGTACTCCGTCGGTAAAGACTCCGCCGTGATGCTGCACCTTGCGCGCAAGGCGTTCTTCCCGGGCAAACTTCCGTTTCCGGTGATGCATGTCGACACCCAGTGGAAGTTCAAGGAAATGTACGCGTTCCGCGACCGCATGGTCGAAGAGCTCGGCCTGGACCTGCTGGTGCACGTCAACCCTGACGGGGTTGCGCAGGGCATCAACCCGCTGACCCACGGCAGTGCCAAGCACACCGACATCATGAAAACCGAAGGCCTCAAGCAGGCCCTCGACAAGTATGGTTTCGACGCCGCTTTCGGTGGCGCCCGCCGCGACGAAGAGAAGTCCCGTGCCAAAGAGCGCGTGTATTCCTTCCGTGATACCAAGCACCGCTGGGACCCGAAAAACCAGCGCCCGGAGCTCTGGAACGTCTACAACGGCAACGTCAACAAGGGCGAATCGATCCGCGTGTTCCCGTTGTCGAACTGGACCGAACTGGACATCTGGCAGTACATCTACCTCGAAGGCATCCCGATTGTGCCGCTGTATTTCGCCGCCGAGCGCGACGTTATCGAGATGAACGGCACCTGGATCATGATCGACGACGAACGCCTGCTCAATCACCTGAGTGATGAAGACAAGGCGCGCATCGTCAAGAAGAAGGTCCGGTTCCGTACGCTCGGCGACTACCCGCTGACCGGTGCGGTCGAGTCCGAGGCGACCAGCCTGACCGACATCATTCAGGAAATGCTCCTAACGCGAACTTCCGAACGCCAGGGCCGGGTCATCGACCACGATGGCGCAGGCTCGATGGAAGAAAAGAAACGGCAGGGGTATTTCTAAGCTTTGAGTTACAAGCGGCAAGCTGCAAGTTAAGGGCGGTATGCGTAACGTTGTGGTTTGGTGCTTGTGGCCAGTTGCTGCGAGCCGTGATCGGGTTACTCGTTATGGACTTCGAGAGACTGGTTGTTTGGCAGCGTAGCAAGTGTTTGGCGGTGGGTATTTATAGAGAGTTTGCGCGTTGCCGGGACTTTGGTTTCAAGGATCAAATCAGCCGGTCCGCACTTTCGATACCTTCCAATATTGCTGAAGGCATGGAACGGCGTAGTTCAAAGGAAAAAGTACGTTTTCTTTGGATCGCCAAGGCTTCCTGTGGGGAGTTACGCACCCAACTCCTCATTGCCCGTGAAATTGCATACATCGCCGATCCACTGGCTGAAAATTGGATTACAGAAACTCGCGAGCTTTCAAAAATGCTCTGCGGCTTGATCAACAAAATTTCTGACTAGCTGTACGCCGACAAGCTTGCCGCTTGAAGCTTACAGCTCGGAGCTTAACCCCAATGAGCCACCAATCCGATTTGATCAGCGAGGACATCCTCGCCTACCTGGGCCAGCACGAACGCAAGGAAATGCTGCGCTTTCTGACCTGTGGCAACGTCGATGACGGCAAGAGCACCCTGATCGGGCGCCTACTGCACGACTCCAAGATGATTTACGAAGATCACCTGGAAGCCATTACCCGCGACTCGAAGAAAGTCGGCACCACCGGCGATGACATTGATCTGGCGTTGCTGGTCGACGGCTTGCAGGCCGAGCGTGAGCAGGGCATCACCATCGATGTCGCTTACCGGTACTTCTCCACCGCCAAGCGCAAATTCATCATTGCCGACACCCCCGGCCATGAGCAGTACACCCGCAACATGGCCACGGGTGCATCCACCTGTGACCTGGCGATCATCCTGGTCGATGCCCGTTACGGCGTGCAGACCCAGACCCGTCGCCACAGCTTTATCGCCTCGTTGCTGGGTATCAAACACATCGTGGTCGCCATCAACAAGATGGACCTCAATGGCTTCGACGAAAAAGTCTTCGAGTCGATCAAGTCCGATTACCTGAAGTTCGCCGAAGGCATCGCCTTCAAGCCGACCACCATGGCCTTCGTGCCGATGTCGGCGCTCAAGGGCGACAACGTGGTGAACAAGTCCGAGCGCTCGCCGTGGTACACCGGCCAGTCGCTGATGGAAATTCTTGAAACCGTCGAAATCGCCAGCGACCGCAATTACGCCGACCTGCGTTTCCCGGTGCAGTACGTCAACCGTCCGAACCTGAACTTCCGTGGTTTCGCCGGCACCCTGGCCAGCGGCGTCGTGCACAAGGGCGACGAAGTGGTTGTGCTGCCGTCGGGCAAGAGCAGCCGCGTGAAATCCATCGTCACCTTTGAAGGTGAGCTGGAGCACGCAGGTCCGGGTCAGGCTGTGACGCTGACCATGGAAGACGAAATCGACATCTCCCGCGGCGACTTGCTGGTGCATGCCGACAACCTGCCGCAAGTGACTGACGGCTTCGATGCCATGCTGGTGTGGATGGCCGAAGAGCCGATGCTGCCGGGCAAGAAATACGACATCAAACGCGCCACGACGTACGTGCCGGGTTCGATCACCAGCATCGTCAACCGCGTTGACGTGAACACCCTGGAAGAAGGCCCGGCCAGCGCCTTGCAGCTGAACGAGATCGGTCGGGTCAAGATCAGCCTCGACACCGCTATCGCGCTGGACGGTTATGCGAGTAACCGCACCACCGGTTCGTTCATCGTCATCGATCGTTTGACCAATGGCACCGTCGCGGCCGGCATGATCATCGCCCAACCGGTGGCGCATGGCAGCAGCACGCACCACGGCAAGCTTGCTCATGTCGCCACCGAAGAACGCGCCCAGCGCTTCGGCCAGCAACCGGCCACCGTATTGTTCAGCGGCCTGTCGGGCGCAGGCAAAAGCACCCTGGCTTACGCGGTTGAACGCAAACTGTTCGACTTGGGCCGCGCGGTGTTTGTACTCGATGGCCAGAACCTGCGTCACGACCTGAACAAAGGTCTGCCACAGGATCGCGCCGGACGTACCGAGAACTGGCGTCGTGCGGCGCACGTTGCTCGTCAGTTCAACGAGGCCGGTCTGTTGACCCTGGCTGCATTCGTAGCGCCTAGCGCCGAAGGCCGCGTGCAGGCTCGGGAGCTGATCGGCAAGGAGCGTTTGCTCACCGTTTACGTACAGGCGTCGCCGACTGTTTGCGCCGAGCGTGATCCACAAGGGTTGTACGCCGCTGGCGGCGACAACATCCCGGGCGACTCCTTCCCGTACGACGTGCCGCTGGATGCAGACCTCGTGGTCGACACCCAGTCGCTGTCGCTGGAAGAAAGCGTCAAGCAAGTGCTGGATCTGTTGCGTCAGCGCGGCGCGATCTAAGGTAGAAGCAGCGACAAGCTTTTAGCTTCAAGCTGCAAGAAAAAACCCGCCGATGAGTGATCATCGGCGGGTTTTTTGTGTCCTTCAGATCGCCATCGCGGGCAAGCCCGCTCCCACAATTTCAGTGTTTACCGTAGATCAACTGTGGGAGTGAGCCTGCTCGCGATGAGGCCAGTACGGGCACCTCAAGACTTGGCCGGATACTCCCGATGCATCTGCTCCAGCTGCGCATCCTTGTCCAGCCACAGCTGATTGATCCACCCCTGAAACTGCAATCGATACTCCCCATCCTGGTCGTAGTTCTTGCCGATAAACTGCGGCGGAATCTTCAGTTCCTGAAAATGCACAACAACGTCCTTCACATTCCCGCAGAGCAAATCCCAATACCCCGGACGCCCGCCCGGATAGTGAATCGTCACGTTGACGATGGACTCCAGCTGCTCACCCATGGCATCCAGCACAAACGCAATGCCGCCAGCCTTGGGTTTAAGCAAATACTTGAATGGTGATTTCTGCTGCGCATGTTTTCCTTCGGTGAATCGTGTGCCCTCAACGAAATTGAAAATCCCCACCGGGCTATTACGAAACTTCGCGCAGGTTTTTCGGGTGGTTTCCAGGTCTTTGCCTTTCTTCTCCGGGTGCTTTTCCAGATACGCCTTGGAGTAGCGTTTCATGAACGGAAAGCCCAGCGTCCACCACGCCAGACCAATCACCGGTACCCAGATCAGCTCTTGTTTGAGAAAAAACTTCAATGGCTGGATGCGGCGATTGAGCACGTATTGCAGCACCATGATGTCGACCCAGCTCTGGTGGTTGCTGGTGATCAGGTACGAGTGTTGATAGTCCAGGCCTTCCAGACCGCTGAGGTGCCAGCGGGTACGGTAAACCAGGTTCATCCACGCTTTGTTGTTGCTGATCCATGCCTCATGGGTGTGGCTCATCAACCAGAGCGTGAAGCGTTGTGTGATGGCGAATGGCAGCACCTTGAAAATCGCCACGCAGAACAGAAACGAGCACAGCAAAATGGTATTGAGGGCCAACAACAACGAGGCAATCACGCCGCGTACGGCGGCAGGCAGGAAATCCAGCATTTAAACATCCATAGGTCGGTTGGCAGCCTGGATCGCGGTCAATGCGATCGTGTAGACGATGTCATCGACTTGCGCACCGCGCGGCAGGTCGTTCACCGGTTTTCGCAGGCCTTGCAGCATCGGGCCGAGGCTCACGCAGTCAGCGCTGCGCTGCACGGCTTTGTGGGTGGTATTGCCGGTGTTCAGGTCGGGGAACACGAACACCGTGGCGCGACCGGCGACCTGGCTGTTGGGTGCCAATTGCCGGGCCACGGTTTCGTTGGCGGCGGCGTCGTACTGCAACGGACCGTCGATCAGCAGCGAGTTTTGCTGCTCGTGGGCGAGCAACGTCGCTTCACGCACTTTCTCGACTTCTTCACCGCTGGCGGACTCACCACTGGAGTAGCTGATCATCGCCACGCGCGGGGTGATGCCGAACGCGGCAGCCGAGTCGGCGCTTTGCAGGGCGATTTCGGCCAGTTCGCTGGCGCTCGGATGCGGGTTCATCACGCAGTCGCCGTAGACCAGCACTTCTTCGGGGAACAGCATGAAGAACACGGACGACACCAAGGTGCAGCCCGGCGCCGTTTTAATCAGCTGCAGGGCCGGGCGGATCGTGTTGGCCGTGGAGTGAATGACGCCAGAGACGAGGCCGTCGACTTCATCCAGCGCCAGCATCATGGTGCCGATCACCACGGTGTCTTCCAGTTGCTGCTCGGCCATCGGCGCGTTGAGGCTTTTGCTTTTGCGCAGGGCGACCATCGGCTCGATGTAGCGTTCGCGAACCAGGTCCGGGTCAAGAATCTCGAGCCCCGGTGGCAGCTCGATACCTTGAGCGCGAGCCACGGCTTCGACGTCCGCCGGTTTGGCCAACAGTACGCAACGGGCAATGCCACGCGCCTGACAGATCGCCGCCGCTTGCACGGTCAGCGGCTCACTGCCTTCTGGCAGCACGATGCGTTTGTTGGCCGCCTGGGCGCGCTGGATCAATTGGTAGCGGAACACGGCGGGCGACAGGCGCATTTCACGCGGGGTGCCGCAGCGCTGGTGCAGCCAGTTGGCATCGAGGTGGCTGGCGACGAAATCGGTGATGATCTCCGCGCGCTCGCGGTCGTCGATCGGGATTTCCTTGTTCAAACCGTTCAACTGATTGGCGGTGTCGTAGGAGCCGGTGCTCACCGACAATACCGGCAAACCCGCCTGCAACGCGCCACGGCACAGGTCCATGATGCGTGGGTCGGGGAGGGTGTCGCTGGTCAGCAGCAGGCCGGCCAATGGCACGCCGTTCATGGCCGCGAGGCTGACGGCAAGAATGATGTCGTCACGATCACCGGGGGTTACCACCAGCACACCGGGCTTGAGCAGCTCCACGGTGTTGCGCATGGTACGGGCGCAGATGATGATGTTGGTCATGCGCCGGGTTTCGTAATCTCCGGCATTAAGGATTTGTGCGCCCATCAAATCCGCCACGTCGCGAGTGCGCGGGGCGTTCAATTCCGGCCGGAACGGAATGCAGCCCAGCAGACGGAAATCACCGCTGCGCAGCAATGGCGAGTGTTCCTTCATGCGCGTGGCGAAGACGTCCATGCTTTCGTCGGTCTTCACCTTGTTGAGGATCACACCGAGGACTTTCGGGTCTTTCGGGCCACCGAACAATTGCGCCTGTAATTCCACGCGGCCAGAAAGCTCAGTCAGGGCTTCGCTTTCCGGCGCAGAGACCAGAATCACGTCGGCATCGAGGCTTTTGGCCAAATGCAGGTTGACCCGCGCGGCGTAGCTGGCGCTGCGGGTCGGGACCATGCCTTCGACGACCAGCACATCTTTGCCGATGGCGGCTTGCTGATAGAGGGTGATGATTTCTTCGAGCAGCTCATCCAGTTGACCATCGCCGAGCATGCGCTCGACGTGTGCCAGGCCCAGCGGCTGAGGCGGCTTCAAGCCGTGGGTGCGGGCTACCAGTTCGGTGGAACGTTCCGGGCCGGTGTCACCCGGATGTGGCTGGGCAATCGGTTTGAAGAAACCGACCTTGAGGCCCGCACGCTCAAGTGTGCGTACCAGCCCGAGGCTGATGGAGGTCAGACCCACACCAAAGTCGGTGGGTGCAATAAAAAAAGTTTGCATGCGGATTCTCTGGAGGTGCATGGCAATGGTGACGATCTATGTCTGGTCGTCTACCGAAATTCAGTCGTCAAGGTTATCGCTAACCGGGCCTTGTGCGCACCAACCGCAATCAAAGGGCTGGCCTATTTTTTCAATACGTTGCGCGGGGTCCAAGACCCAGGCGCGCGATTGCCACGGTGGCTGGTGGCGCAGGTGCTGGGTGTGGCCGCAGGAAAGCTCGGCCACCCAATGCCCGTCCTCATCCTGATGGAAGCCGGTGACCGTTACGCCAGGCGCCTCGAACCTTCCGTCCGGGTTCTGTTCGCTTTCGGACGATTGCTTCGCTAAACTTGGCCTTTCTTCATTCTTATGCAAAAGGTCTCGCCCCATGCTGATCGCCGCCAATAAGGCTGTCTCCATCGACTATACCCTGACCAACGACGCTGGTGAGGTCATCGACAGCTCCGCCGGTGGCGCGCCGCTGGTCTACCTGCAAGGCGCAGGTAACATCATCCCGGGCCTGGAAAAGGCTCTGGAAGGCAAAGCAGTCGGCGACGAGCTGACCGTAGCCGTTGAACCTGAAGATGCCTACGGCGAATACGCTGCCGAACTGGTCAGCACCCTGAGCCGCAGCATGTTCGAAGGCGTCGATGAACTGGAAGTGGGTATGCAGTTCCACGCTTCCGCTCCGGATGGCCAGATGCAGATCGTCACCATTCGTGATCTGGACGGCGACGATGTCACCGTTGACGGCAACCACCCGTTGGCTGGTCAGCGCCTGAATTTCAAGGTCAAAATCATCGACATCCGTGACGCCAGCCAGGAAGAAATCGCTCATGGTCACGTCCATGGCGAAGGTGGCCATCACCACTGATTTTCTGCGCTAAGCTCAGAGAACTGGAGAGGCGCCCGAGGGCGCCTTTTTAGTCCGCGGCTGTCCTTGGTGGCATTACCAAGTGGCTGTTTCGAGAAGAACACGGGAATTTGGAGTTCGTCATGAGTGCTTTTCACGACCTTAAGTTGACAGCCTTGGATGGACAGGAACTACCGCTGGCGCCCTTCAAGGGGCAAGTCGTGCTGGTGGTTAACGTCGCCTCCAAATGTGGCTTGACCCCACAGTACGCGGCGCTGGAAAACCTTTACCAGCAATACAAAGGTAAAGGTTTCAGCGTGCTGGGCTTGCCTTGCAACCAGTTTGCCGGGCAGGAGCCAGGTTCCGAGAAAGAGATTCAGGAGTTTTGTAGCCTCAACTATGGCGTGACTTTTCCGTTGTCCAGCAAGCTGGAAGTCAACGGTCATGAACGTCATCAGTTGTATCGCCTGCTGGCGGGCGAGGGTGCGGAATTCCCGGGTGACATTACCTGGAACTTCGAAAAATTCCTGCTGGGCAAGGACGGCCGTGTACTGGCGCGGTTTTCGCCCCGTACGGCGCCGGATGATCCGACGATCGTTCATGCGATTGAAAAAGCGCTGAGCTGACCCTCAAAAATCGCAGCCCTCGGGCTGCGATTTTTTATGTCTGCCTTTTGACCCTTAATCACCCGGATCAATAGTGCTGGGCATCGCTCGCCACTGCGCATATTATCGCCGTCATAAAATATGATCCCGTCGATATCGTTTTCGTGGAGTGCCTCATGCCCGTTAAAGCCCTGTTCAAACCGTTCCATCTCGGCACCCTTGAACTGCCGACCCGTGTCGTCATGGCGCCGATGACCCGTTCTTTTTCGCCGGGTGGCGTACCTAACTCCAAAGTGATCGAGTACTACCGTCGCCGCGCCGCTGCCGGCGTGGGTCTGATCATCACCGAAGGCACGACCGTCGGTCACAAAGCCTCGAACGGCTACCCGAACGTGCCGCATTTCTATGGTGACGCAGCGCTGGCCGGCTGGAAGAAAGTCGTCGACGCCGTGCATGCCGAAGGCGGCAAGATCGTGCCACAGCTATGGCACGTCGGCAGTGTGCGCCGTATCGGCACCGAGCCGGACGCCAGTGTGCCGGGTTACGGCCCGTCGGAAAAACTGAAGGACGGTCAGGTCGTGGTGCACGGCATGACCAGGCAAGACATCCAGGACGTGATCGCCGCGTTCGCCCAAGCTGCCAAAGATGCCCAGAGCATTGGCATGGACGGCGTGGAAATCCACGGCGCCCATGGTTATCTGGTCGACCAGTTCTTCTGGGAAGGCAGCAACCAGCGCACCGACGAATACGGTGGTGATCTGGCCAACCGTTCACGCTTCGCGATCGAACTGATCCAGGCCGTGCGTGCAGCGGTCGGCGAAGGTTTCCCGATCATCTTCCGCTTCTCCCAGTGGAAGCAGCAGGATTACACCGCGCGTCTGGTGCAAACCCCAGAAGCGCTGGGTGAGTTCCTCAAGCCGTTGTCCGAGGCTGGCGTGGACATTTTCCATTGCTCGACACGCCGTTTCTGGGAGCCGGAATTCGACGGCTCCGAGCTGAACCTGGCGGGCTGGACCCGCAAGCTTACCGGCAAGCCGACCATCACCGTGGGCAGCGTTGGCCTGGATGGCGAGTTCCTGCAATTCATGGTCAACACCGACAAGATCGCCCAACCGGCGAGCCTGGAAAAACTGCTGGAACGCTTGAATAACGACGAATTCGACCTGGTGGCCGTCGGTCGTGCCTTGTTGGTAGACCCGGACTGGGCGCAGAAAGTACGCGACGGGCGTGAAGAAGACATCCTGCCTTTCAGCCGTGAGGCGTTGATGACCCTGGTTTAAGCGGCAGCAGGAAGGACCCCTTCGCGAGCAGGCTCGCTCCCACAGGTTTTGTGAACGACACAGAACCACTGTGGGAGCGAGCCTGCTCGCGAAAGCGGATTCAAAGTCACCAAAGGGTCAGGATAAAGTCTGTGCCTCAGGAACCAACAACTCCCCGGCACAAGCCCCTCGCAACTGCCCCTCAAACTGTTCGATAATCGCCGCCCAACCCTGTCTGCTCGCATGCTGGCGCGCATTCAATCGCACGCAACGCAAGGTCTCACGCTTTTCCAGCAGCCACGCTGCCGCATCGCAAAACGCCTCTTCATCCCCCGGCATCGCCAACACGCCGTTGTAGCCATGGCGAATATGTTGGGCCGCTGCCGCCTGGTCGTATGCCACCACTCCCAAACCTGACGCCAATGCCTCAAGCACCACGTTACCAAAGGTTTCGGTCATGCTCGGAAACAGAAACACATCGCCGGACGCGTAGTGACTGGCTAACGCTTCGCCGCGATGTGCGCCACAGAAAACAGCCTCGGGCAGTTCCTGCTCCAGCGCCGCTCGTTGAGGGCCGTCGCCAATCACGATCAAGCGTAGGTGGCGCTGTGGAAAAGTGGCTTTCAGTACACCGAAACTACGCTTGAGCAAGCCCAGGTTTTTCTCGGGAGCCAAACGCCCGACATGAATGACCGCAATGTCATCCTCGGCCAGCCCCCATTGTTCGCGCAGCGAGGTCAGCCTTTTGCTCGGGTGAAACAATTGGCTGTCGACACCCCGGGAGAGCAAAGCCAGACGCTCGAAATGCCGACGCTCAAGCTCCAGCCGCTGGCTGGGGCTCGGCACCAGTGTCAGGGTCGAGCGGTTGTGAAACCAGCGCAAATAGTGAGTCAGCAATCGGGTCAGCATCCCCAGCCCGTATTGACTGGAGTACTGCTGAAAGTTGGTGTGAAAGCCGCTGACCACCGAGATCCCCAATCGCCGTGCTGCGCGTAATGCGGACAACCCCAAGGGCCCTTCGGTGGCGATGTACAGCACGTCCGGGCGATGGCGCGTCCAGCGCCTTAACAGCTTGTGCATCGACGACTGGCCCCATTGCAAACCGGGATAACCCGGCAGCGGCCAGCCGCGACACAACAGCAAATCATCGTTGTTGCTCAGCTGCTGATCACACACCTGGCGTGGCCGCACCAACTCCACCTGATGCCCGCGCGCGCGCAAGCCGTCGCACAAACGGCCAAGGGTATTGGCCACGCCGTTGATTTCCGGTGGGAATGTTTCAGTGATGAGGGTGATATGCAGAGCTGTCGTCATGACCTCAGTGTCGGCTGAGGCCATGTCGGCATTGTGGCGCTTTGATGATGGATTTATGACCCGTTCAGCGCTGGGTTACGAGATTCTCCGCGCCGCGCTCACGCACCCAGAACAACGTCGCCCCGGCCACGGCGGCCGGCATCATCAGGATGTTCACCACTGGGATCAGCAGCACCAGATACACGCTGCCGCCGAAACTCATACTCTGCCAGCGCTTCTCGCGCAGCCAGGCGAGCATCTCGTTCCAGCCCAGCTTGTGGTTGTCTGCCGGGTAGTCGATGTACTGGATCGCCATCATCCACACCCCGAACAGCAGCCACAGCGGTGCGGCAATGATGTTCACCACCGGGATGAAGGACAGGATGAACAGCCCGATGGCCCGTGGCAGGAAGTAGCCGAGTTTGCGCATCTCCCGAGCCAGGGTGCGCGGGACCATGGCGGTCAGCTCACCCCAGCTGAAGGCCGGGAAGTCGTCGGTGCCACGCACCACCACTTCGACTTTTTCCGCGAGGAAGCCGTTGAAAGGCGCGGCGATGACGTTGGCGAGCATGGTGAAGGTGAAAAACACCATCAACACCACCAGCACCACAAAAATCGGCCAGAGGATGTAACTGAGAAAATTCAGCCAGTCGGGCAAGGTCGGCATCAGCGTATCGACCCACAGGCTGAATTGATGGCCGGCCAGATAAATCAATCCGACGAACAGCACGAGGTTGATTGCCAGCGGCAATAACACGAATAAACGCAAGCTGGGACTCAGAACCAGCTTGAGGCCTTCGCGCAGGTATTGCGGTCCGGACAGGACAGGTGCGGGCATAACGTGCTCCGGGCAGAGGGAAACGCGCCGACCTTACCGGCTTTGCCGGAAGGGGGAAAGCGCAGCAGTGGAATCGACATTCACTGTAACAAAGACGTCTTTATAGTCTCGTCGGTGGGATAGAGACCACCTATGAGCTGGATTGTTAAACCGTATTTCCTTAATCTTCGCCCCCTCGATACGCTGCACCCAATCTTTTTGCAGGACTGTCGTACTCAAGCCTTCCCCAAGGTTTACCACGGTTCTTTTTTATTCCCGCCGGCAACCCGGCGTTCCGCGCCCGGTGTACAGGGCCGGTCAACAGGAGCAGGTCATGTCTGAAGCCCGTCATTCGCGAGTGATTATTCTCGGTTCCGGCCCTGCCGGTTACAGCGCTGCGGTCTATGCCGCCCGTGCCAACCTCAAGCCACTGCTGATCACCGGCATGCAAGCCGGCGGTCAACTGACCACCACCACCGAAGTCGACAACTGGCCGGGCGATGTCCACGGCCTGACCGGCCCGGCGTTGATGGAGCGCATGAAAGAACACGCCGAGCGCTTTGAAACCGAGATCGTTTTCGATCACATCAATGCCGTGGACTTCGCTTCCAAGCCGTACACCCTGGTCGGCGACAGCGCGACGTACACCTGCGACGCTCTGATCATCGCCACCGGCGCCAGCGCTCGTTACCTGGGCCTGCCGTCCGAAGAAGCATTCATGGGCAAAGGCGTTTCGGCCTGCGCGACCTGCGACGGTTTCTTCTATCGCAACAAGCCTGTGGCTGTGGTCGGCGGCGGCAACACCGCTGTTGAAGAAGCCCTGTACCTGGCCAATATCGCCAGCAAAGTGACCCTGATCCACCGCCGCGAAACCTTCCGCGCCGAGAAGATCCTGATCGACAAGCTCAATGCCCGGGTTGCCGAAGGCAAGATCGAGTTGAAATTGAACTCGAACCTGGACGAAGTCCTGGGCGACAACATGGGTGTGACCGGTGCTCGCCTGAAGAACAACGACGGCAGCTTCGACGAGCTGAAAGTCGACGGCGTGTTCATCGCCATCGGCCACACCCCGAACACCTCGTTGTTCGAAGGTCAGCTGACGCTGAAAGACGGTTATCTGGTGGTGCAAGGCGGTCGTGAAGGCAACGCGACGGCGACCAGCGTCGAAGGTATCTTTGCCGCCGGTGACGTGGCTGACCACGTTTACCGTCAGGCCATCACCTCGGCCGGCGCTGGCTGCATGGCCGCACTGGACACCGAGCGTTACCTGGACGACCTGCAGAACGCCACGATCTGAGATCGTTGAAATGAAAAAACCGGTTTTGCAGCCGGTTTTTTTGTGCCCACAATTTAATGCCTGATCACATTCCAATGTGGGAGCGAGCCTGCTCGCGATAGCGGAGTATCAGCCGACATCTATGTTGAATGATAAATTGCTATCGCGAGCAGGCTCGCTCCCACAGGTTCGCCTGTGTTCATCAGCCTTTGAACCGCTCTTGGACAAAGTCCATCACCTTCAGTGATTTATAGATCGCATTGGCAGCCACTCGACCGAACGGCCCGCCGTTCCAGTCCAGCAAGTACGGCTTGAACAACTCATGGCGCGCACTTTCCCCGCACACGGCTTCGGCAATCACCCTGCCGCCGATTGAGCCGGTATTCAAACCGTGTCCACCAAAAGAAGTGCAGGCCCAGACGCCCGGCTCCAGTAGCCCCAGGTTGGGCATTTTGTTGGTGGAGTAACCCATCAGGCCGGACCAGGCCATTTCGATTTTTACCGGAGCCAGTTGTGGATAGACCGACACCATGTCGGCCTTGAGCATGGCTGCCAGTGCTTTCTCGTTCTGTTCATTGCGGGTGGTAATGCGTCCACCCCAAAGCAGGCGGTCGCCTTCGACGATGCGATAGTAATCCGAAGCGCGACGGTCATCGGAGAAGGCCGCACCGGAGTCGAGGACGGTTTTGATCGAGTCGCCCAAGTGTTCAGTCAACACTACGTAAGTGGCGATGGGCAGGTACGCGCGACTGAGTTTTTGCAGCTCGGGGCCACCGTACCCCCCCGCGCAGAACACCAGACCCTTGCAGCGCACGGTGCCACGCGCGGTCTTGGCGATTTTGTCGTTGCCTTCGCGATGCCAGGCGAGCATTTTCGATTGCTCGAAAATTCTGCCTCCCGCCGTTTCAATGGCGAGGGCCAGGCCCAGGCAATAATTGAGCGGGTGGAAATGCATGGCGTTCGGATCTTCGACACCCTGAAAGTAGCGAACGGTGTGTGCCCGTTCGCGGACCTGAGCGGTATCGAGGTAGTTGAGTTCATAACCGAAGTCGCGGCGCATGGTTTCGATGTGGTTTTTCACGCCCGCGCCGTCGTCGTAGCGCTTGACCCGAATCGTGCCCGCAGATGGCGCGCAACCGGGCAGAGCCAGTTCGATGATGTTGCGGCGGACAATCTCCACGCCTTCGGCCGACATCTGGAACAGCGCCCTGGCGTGGTCCAGCCCAAGTTTCTTGCGAATCGCTCCGGACCCCTCAGCCCAACCGGGCGAGACCACGCCGCCATTGCGGCCGGACGCACCCCAGGCCACCTGATTGGCTTCAAGAATGATCACCCGCTTGCCGCGACGCGTCAGCTCCAGGGCGGCAGTGAGGCCGGTGATGCCGGCACCGATGATGCACACGTCGCAAGTTTCGTCCGTGTTCAATTCTGGCCTGGCCGCGCGTGGCAGCGAGGTTTGGGAATACCAGGTGTTGGGGAAGGACATGGTCGATCCTTGAGAAATGGCCAGTAAATTATGCGTACGTCAAACATTGTGGGAGCGGGCCTGCTCGCGAAAAAACGCAAGGTCGACGCGGGCATTCAGCAAAGCCGTGTCATCGTTGACGTCCATCGCGAGCAGGCTCGCTCCCACAGTGGGAAGGCGTACTACTTGAGAGTCGAGTAATCCACGCCGTACCACTTGTCCGACAGCTTGGTCAGCGTGCCGTCCTTGTGCATCTCGCCGATGATTTCACCCAGCTTGGCTTTTAGCTCCGGATCACCCTTGTCGGTGGCAATGGCCAGAGGTTCGAAAAACACCACGGTGTTGTCGACGGCGCGCAGCGGGTAGCCTTTCTTTACGGCGGCATCCAGGGTGCTGCGTTGCGTGAGGATGGCATCCAGTCGGGTACCATCGCCCAGGCGCAGATCGTCGAGCGGGCCGACAGAGCCTGCGTAGGTCTTCATTTTTTCGGTTTTTACGTCATAGACGACGGGCGGTACGTCAGTGGTTTCGATGGCCAGCGCCTGGCTGAAATAGTCTTCTGACGTGGTGCCGCCTTCGACGCCGATGGTTTTGCCATTGAGTGCCTTGTGGTCGGAGACCGTGGATTTGTTGTGCACCGCAAACACATAAGGCACGTAGTAGTAAGTCCCGGGGAAATCGAGAATCCGTGCCCGACTTTTCGTCGCGGTCATCGAGCCCACGGAAACGTCCCAGCGACCATTCCATTTGCCGGCGGTAATCACATCCCAGTCGGGCGTGATGAATTTGGCCTCGACGCCGAGACGCTTGGCAATCTCCTTGGACACATCGATATCAAAACCGTCGATTTCATTTTTGTCGTTGATGAACCCCTGCGGCGGCCAGGTCGCCGACGTAGCGACGGTCAACGTCTTGCTGCTCTGGATCTTGTCCAGCACGGCACCGGCATTGGCGACGCCGACAAACAACAGTGACAGGGAGGCTGCGAGGGTGATTGCGTGTTTCTTACTGAGCATGTCCATCTCCACTTCTCGTTATTGTTATGCGGGGTAAAACGCTTCTCAGTGACCGATAATTTGCGACAGAAATTTCTGCGCGCGTTCGGTCTGCGGGTTGTTGAAAAACTCGGCAGGGGTGGCCTGTTCGATGACCTGGCCCTGATCCATGAACAACACCCGGTCGGCGACCTTGCTGGCAAAACCCATTTCGTGGGTCACGCAGATCATGGTCATGCCGTCGGTGGCCAATTCGCTCATGACGTCCAGCACTTCGTGGACCATTTCCGGGTCCAGCGCGGAGGTCGGTTCGTCGAACAGCATCACTTTGGGGTTCATGCACAGCGCCCGGGCAATCGCCACGCGCTGCTGCTGACCGCCGGACAGTTGCGAGGGATACTTGTCGGCATGCTCGGCAATGCGTACGCGTTCGAGATAAACCTGTGCGCGTTTCTTCGCTTCGGCGGATGAAACGCCCTGTACCAATTGCGGGGCCAGGGTCAGGTTGTCCATCACACTCAAGTGCGGGAACAGGTTGAAGCTCTGAAACACCATGCCGATTTCGCTGCGCACGGCGCTGACACTTTCCGCTTCGCTGGTGAGGGTGATGCCGTTGACCTGAATGTGTCCTTTCTGAAAGTTTTCCAGGTGGTTGATGCAGCGAATCATCGTCGATTTACCCGAGCCTGACGGCCCGCACACCACCAGAATTTCGCCGGTGGCGACGTTCAGGTCGACATCGCGCAAGGCGTGAAAATTGCCGTACCACTTGTTCAGGCCCGTAATCGAGATCATCGAAGGGCCGGGATTTACAGCCGGGGCCAGGTCGAGTTGTTCAGCGGTGTTGGTTCGAGTCATCACGTATCAGCCCCTTGCCGTGGAACGGTTGACCCGCTTTTCGATTCGCGCCTGCACCCGTTCGAGAATGAACGACAGCGCCCAGTAAATCATTGCCGCAGTAATCAGCATCTCCAGGTGGCGGAAGTCTGCCCGGCCCTGGGTCTTGGCCAGGTACATCAGTTCCCAGACACCGATCACCGACACCAGCGAACTGTCCTTGAGCATGGCGATAAACTGATTGCCGGTCGGCGGAATGATCACCCGCAAGGCCTGGGGCATGATCACGCGGCTGAGGGTTTTGAACGGGCTGATGTTCAGGGCTCGCGAAGCTTCCCACTGGCCGACCGGAATGCTCTGGATACCGGCACGGAAAATCTCGGTCATGTAGGCGCCGTAGCACAGTGACAGGGCGAGGATGCCGGCCGGCACCGCGTCAACCACATAGCCGAGTTGCGGCAGGCCCAGGTAAATCAGGTAGATCTGAATCAGCAGCGGCACGCCGCGAAAGAACGAGGTGTAGAAAGAGGCGAGGGCATTGGCCAAACCGTTATTCGACAGCTTCGCCACCGCGCCGATCAGCGCCAGAACAAACGCGATCACAATGGCCAACGCGGAGATGTACAAAGTGGTGGCAGCGCCCTGGAGGATCAGGAAACCGACTTTGTCGAGAATGAAGCTGTAGGAGAGGTCGAAAGTATCGAAGAACGCGAGAAACAGGATCAGCAGCTCGACCCACACCACGGTGGTCTGCACCTTGAACTTCAAGCGCCCGAGGACATGGAAGTTCAGCGTGCCCAGTACGGCAATGCCAAGGCCAGTGGCGATGTTGCGAGCGGTGAGGCTGTCCGGGGTATTGCCCAACAGCGGTTGCAAAAAATGGCTTAGGGCGCTGTTGCCCAGGTTCATCAGGTAAGAACCGAGGAACAGCACCACGGCGACGGCGAGCAGGAATTGAGGATCGTTGGACTTTTTCTTATAAATTATATTGTCGTGATACATGACGGCCTCAATGTGTAGGTGGTGATGTTCTCGCTAGGTAAAGGGGGCTTTGGTCAGTATTGCGACACGAATTCGGGGACAACAAGCGAACTTAATTCGCTATGTCAGTCCCAGAACGCATTTTGCAATCAAGATAATTTGGAGAGGCACGCTTCGAGAATGTCCAGGCCTTCCTCCAGCACCGAGGCTTCGGTGGTCAATGGCGCCAGCAACCGAATGATATTGCGCGACTTGCCGCTGGGCATCAACAACAAGCCTGCGTCCCGCGCAAGGCTCAGGAGTTGCGTCAACTGGGCCGATGCTGGCGTGCCGTCAGCATTGATCAACTCGATGCCACGCATCGCACCCACGCCGGTCAAACGCCCCAGATACGGCGATAGCTTGCTGTCGCGCCAGGCTTCGTAGCGGCTGACAATCGCTTCTTCCTGTTGCGCGCCCCAGGCTTGCAACTGCGTGTCGGTCATTTCATCCAGCGTCGCCAGCGCGGCGGCGCAGGCGATGGGGTTGCCCGAATAAGTACCGCCCAGACCGCCCTTGGGCAAGGTGTCGAGTAACGCTTTGCGCCCGACCACCGCACCCAGCGGCACGCCGCCGGCAATGCTTTTGCCCAGCAGGATCAAGTCCGGCTCGATGCCCAGTCGCGAGAATGCGAAACGCTGGCCGGTGCGGCCGAAGCCAGACTGGATTTCATCGGCGATCAGCAGGATGTTCTTTTCATCGCAGAACTTGCGCAGCCCTTGGGCAAACTCTACGTCCATCGCCAGGAAGCCCGCTTCACCCTGCACCGGCTCGACGATAAAACATGCCACGTCATTGACATCGATCTCGACGCTGAACAGGCGATCCAGGGCCTTCAGCGCTTCGGCACAGGTCACGCCGTTGTCCTTGCTCGGGTATGGCAAGTGAAACACCGGCCCCGGCAGCACACCGACTTTCTGTTTGTAGGGGGCGACTTTGCCGTTGAGGTTGAGGGTGGCAAGCGTACGGCCGTGGAAAGCGCCGTCGAAGGCAATCACGGCAGTGCGGCCGGTAGCGCCACGGACGATTTTGAGGGCGTTTTCCGCCGCTTCCGCGCCGCTGTTGGTGAGCATGCCACTGACCGGGTAATCCACCGGAATGAACGCGCTCAGGCGATCCATCAGCTCGATGTAAGGCACATGCGGGGCGGCGTTGAAGGCGTAGTGGGTCAGCCGGGTGGCTTGTTCGCGAATGGCTTCGACGATGCGTGGGTGGCAATGGCCGAGGTTCAGTACGCCGATGCCGCCGACGAAGTCGATGTAGCGTTTGCCATCGGTGTCCCAGACCTCGGCGTTTTTACCGTGGCTGAGCGTGACAGGATGAACGATGTTGATCGACTGGCTGATGGATTCGCTGCTCATGGATGACCGACTCTGAAGAAGGGATACTTCTTTTTATCTAAGCCGTGAGCAGCGGTGCCCGGCAAACGAAATAAAGTTGCCGGGTCAATCTTTAAAGTCGGGATGTGCCCTGGAAGACCAAAGGATCGCAGCCTCGTTTCACTCGACAGCTCCTACAGAGAAACACGATCCCCGTAGGAGCTGTCGAGTGAAACGAGGCTGCGATCTTTTGATTTTGAATCAGCGGCGAGTCAGTGGTTGCTGAGTGAACTTCACGCCAGCCAGCCCATGGGCAATCAATGCGCGGATATTGCCGTGGTCGCTGCCATCAGGCGTTGCAACCACCGAACGGTAATGCTCGCCAAACGCCAGCAGCGCTTCTTCATCGCTCAGACCTTCCAGCAGCGCCAGACCCAGGGTCTTGCACGAACCTTCGTTCTGACCAGCTGAGTTTTCCACACCACCGTTATTGAAAGCCTGTGGTTGATAGTCGTAACCGGCGGCGATGAAGGCCAGGGTGTCGGCAAAGACGTGTTCGCCGCTCTTGAGGCTGGCGCGCAGGGTGTTCAAATCACACATTGGGTTTTCCTTTGGCAAACGCCGCTTGTTGTTCGGCGCTGGCTTCTTGCTGGTATTGGGCTTTCCATTCGGCGTACGGCATGCCGTAAACCACTTCGCGAGCGTCATCAAGGCTGACGTCGATCTGGCGTTCGTCGGCAGCGGCCTTGTACCACTTGGACAGGCAGTTGCGGCAGAAACCGGAGAGGTTCATCAGGTCGATGTTCTGTACATCCTTGCGGCTGTCCAGATGGGCCACCAGCCGGCGAAAGGCGGCGGCTTCAAGTTCCAGGCGTTGTTGATCGGTCATGGGGGCCTCTGCGAGGCAGCTTCAAGCGGCAAGCTTCAAGCTGCAAGTTGGATTGCGGTGGCTTGTAGCTTAACGCTTGTAGCTAAACGCTTGAAGCTTGGCGGCTTGCCGCGAGCGTAATCGATACCGATTCGGCGAATCGAAGTGCGTGAGGCTTATCGACTTCAACCTCGGCGTACAGCACCGAGGTGTTAGCCATGACCAAATCGAGGATTTCCTGGGTCAGGCGTTCGAGCAGCGCAAAGCGATTGCCTTCCACGTGGGCGATGATTGCCTTGGTGATGGTGCGGTAGTTCAGCGCGTGATCAATGTCGTTGTCGCGCACCGCTTCCTGGGCTGCATACAGGATGGTCAGGTTGATCAGCACATCCTGCTTGTTGAGGATTTCATCCTCGTTGATTCCGATGTAGGTTCGCAGACACAGGTCCTTGACCCGGATGCGTGCCATTCCTGGTTGAAGTTGTGGCATTACGACGTGCTCCGTCCAATCAATTGCAGGAACTCCTGGCGGGTGTTGCTCGACTCGCGGAAGGCGCCGAGCATCACCGAGGTGTTCATGGTCGAATTCTGTTTCTCGACACCGCGCATCATCATGCACATGTGCCGCGCTTCAATGACCACCGCGACGCCGGCGGCATTGGTCACCTGTTGCACTGCTTCGGCGATCTGCCGGGTGAGGTTTTCCTGGATTTGCAGGCGACGGGCGAACATGTCCACCAACCGCGCAATTTTCGACAGGCCCAGCACCTTGCCCGTTGGAATATAAGCCACATGGGCCTTGCCGATGAAGGGCAGCAGGTGATGTTCACAGAGCGAGTACAGCTCGATGTTGTCGACAATAATCATTTCATCGTTGTCGGAGGCGAACAACGCGCCGTTGACGATCTCTTCGACACTTTGTTCGTAACCATGACAGAGGTACTGCATGGCTTTGGCCGCCCGCAGCGGAGTGTCTATCAGGCCTTCACGATCCGGATTCTCACCGAGACCGATGAGAATCTCACGGTAGCTCTGGGTTAGGGCGTTCTGAGGCAGGGTTAGTGGCATGGAGCATCCTCGCGGGGCATCTTATTTGATGTGCCGTCCGCCGTTGACGGTCAGGGTGGTGCCGGTGACATAAGGGTTGTCGAGCAAATAGCGCAGGCTCTGATAGATCACTTCGCTGCCGGGTTCGATGCCCAGCGCGGACTTGGCCAGCGCCTTGGCGCGGTAAGTCGCGTCATCCTCGGGGTTGAACATTAGCAGGGCGGGCGCGATACCGTTGACCTTGATTGTCGGCGCGTATTTCGCGGCGAAGGACAGGGTGAGGCTATCGAGCCCGGCTTTGCTGGCGCAGTAGCCTATGTGTTTGCTGCTGCCCTTGCGGGTCACATCATCGCTGATGTGCACAATGTCCGCCGGGCTTGAGCGTTGCAGCAAGTCGCCACAGTGCAGGTTGATCAGGTAAGGCGCAAGCATGTGCACGTTGAACATGCGGGTGAAGGCGGCGGCGTCGGTGTCCGGCGTTTCGGTCAGCCATTCGGAGGCGTTATGGATAATCGCCCGCAGGCTGTCAGTGTGGGTTTTCAGGGTGCTGATGAACGCGAGGATCCCGGCTTCAGTGGAGAAGTCGGCAAACACCGCGGTGGCGCCCAGATCACGCAGCGTCTGGACACCGGGGCGTTCGCTGCGGTAGGTGAAAATCACCCGCTCGCCGTCCTCAATCAAACGCTGCGCACAATGCAGGCCGACACGCTGGCCGGCACCGGTGATGAGGATGGGGGCTGCGGAAGAGGTCATGAATGGCTCGCGTCGCGGTAAGAGCAAAACTATACCAGCGCGCGACGGCATTCACCTACCGTGGAAGCGGACCCCATGCGGATCATTGATTTTGAGGGATGGGCTCGGAGGGCTGCGGCCGTGGGGCCGCGCTGTTCAGCCAGTTGGCCAGCAGACGGGTCGACAATGGAATGAAGAAATAGACCATCAATGGCGTCAGGCACAACGTACTGATGAACACCCGTGGCAGCAGGCTCATTTCGCTCAGCAAAGGCCCGAGTAAAAAATTGAACAACAGGGACACCGGAAAGAACGCCAGCCAGATCGCCACGGCCTGTTTCCAGCGTGGCGGGCGCTGACCGACCGCGCCGAACCAGCCTTCGATTCCACTGACGCGATGTTCTGTTTTGTGGCCAAACAGGTCACTGCCGCGCGCCAGCCAGGCCGTGCGCGACGCAGAATGTTCCCACGCGTGCAGGGTCTGCTCGTCGGCAAAGCGGAAAATAATCTGGAATTCGTCATCGTCGGGCGGCGGAGCCAGCACGCCAGAGCCGAGATAACCGGGAAAATCGGTGGCCAGTTGTTCGCCTTCGCGCAACCAGACCATCAGGTCCTGATAGCGTCCTTCGGCAACGCGGCGCGCAACCATCAGCGTGACGGGTGAGGTAGACATTGTGAATCTCCATATAACAGTTGCGTTACTCCGGGTAGGAGTTTCGCCAGGCGCAACGCCGGGGTGGTGGGTTGCGCTTCGAGACAAGCAAGGATTATTCCTGATTCTGGCCAATACACCAGCATGATGCGTCGATTATCACTGTGTTGAATAGTCGGCGGGAGAGTTAGAATGGGATCCAATTTGAACATGGACGTCGACTTGATGCCTGTCCTGACTGACGTTACCTCTACCCCGCAATCGGATCGTCCTCTCGATCGGGAAGAGCTGTTTCCTATTCGTGAGGTTGCGCGTCTGACGGGCATCAACCCGGTTACGCTGCGCGCCTGGGAGAGGCGCTATGGATTGATCCAGCCCACACGCACTGAAAGTGGGCATCGTCTTTACTCGATGCACGATATCGAGAAGGTTCGCAGCATCCTCGACTGGATCGACCGCGGCGTTGCGGTCAGCAAAGTCGGCAAGATCCTGGCCAGGACCGAACCGCTCAAGGCGCTGGCGCAGATCATACCCACCGAGCTCGTTCAGGCTGACTATGCCCAGTGGCAACAGCAGGTTCAGGCGGTGGTCAGCGCCTTTGACGAGGTTCAACTGGAGCAACTCTATGGTCAGATTTTTTCCAGTTACCCACTGACGGTCGTGTTTCAGGACATTTTGCTCCCGGTCTGGAAGCAATTGCTTCAGCGCCATGAAACGTTCGGCCAGACCAGCGAGTGGCTTTTTCTGGATGCCTTTCTGCGTTCCCGAGTATTGCAACGCCTGCTGCTGGTGCGTGTCATGCAACCGCGCCGAGTGATTGTCTGTGCTATTGCCGACCAGGCCCATGAGCTGGATGTCCTGATCACCGGGCTGTACCTGAGCAGTGTCGATCTGGCGATTCAACTACTGGCTATCGGTCAGCCCTTCGACGAGTTGACGCTGGTTTGCGAGAGGGTCAAACCTGCGGCACTGGTGCTGGTGTCCAATCATGCGCCCGCTGCGGAGCTGCCGCGTCGGTTGAGTCGACTGGCCATGAGCCTTGATTGTCAGTTATTGCTGGCGGGGGACGCGTCAGACCTGGCGCAAGAGAGCCTGGCCGGATCATCGATCGGATGTCTGGGGAACGAAGCAAGGGTAATGCGCCAGCGTCTGAAACAGTTCCTGGCGGGAAACCTTGATACCTGAAACTCAGATATGCAGCGCGGGGTGTGTCAGGCGATGTTGCTGAAGGATGTATTGGCGCAGACGTTCGGTTTCGTCCTTGTCAGACTGACTCAATTCGTAGGCGTAGAAACCTTGCTCGGTTTGACGCTCAAAGGTGCCGCGCAAAGAAATCCGTTCATAGCCTGACGGGCTGAACCATAAGGCAAAGTGTTTGGGTGGCTTGGTCTTGTTGCGGACCTCCAGCAAAACCCCTTTGAACGAGATTTCGTGCACAAACATTGTGCCGGGCTGGCCTTTGGCATTCTCCAGTGCCACCGGCTCTTCAAGTACCAGGCGCCAAGGACGAACCATTGGCCCGTCTTCGTAAATGCTTGGCACGCCCAAACGCAAATGCAGCGCATGAAATTCATCTTCCACCAGGTGCAGCGGAAAGGTCATTTGCTGATTTTCGAAATGGGCCTGGATGGTGACTTGCTCATGAGCGGCGAGGCGCGTGAGCAAATCACGTATCTGCGAGCCACTGTTAACGAGCAGGCTCGACGTTGCATCACGCACATTGAGCTGTGGGTTGTGTTGCATGGTCTGGATGAAATCCAGTTCGTCCTGGGTCAGGAGTGCGTCGCGCTGCATGGCTTGCTCGAAAGATATAGATACAAAGTCATTGGTGATTGTAGTTAGTGACCATTAATTCACCGTTTTGTTTTTACCGTTCGTCGCTTTCAGCGCAGAAAGCTCGGCGTGCGCCTCGGCCAACTGGGTTTCCAGCTGCGCAACACGTTGCTGGGCTTTGACCTGGGTCGTGACGTCCTTCTGTACGCCGACGAAGTAAGTCTGCCCGTCGTTCGGGTTTTTTACCGTGGACAGTGAGAGTTCGTTCCAGAAGGGGGTGCCGTCCTTGCGATAGTTCCTGAGGATTTCCCGGCAGGATCCTTCCTTGTTCAGCGCCTCGCGAATGGTGGCAAGTGCGGCCTGATCCCGGTCACCGGACTGCAGAAAGCGACAGTCCTGATAGAGGATTTCTTCGCTGGTATACCCCGTCAGACGTTCGAATGCCGGGTTGGCGTAAATCAGGATGTTGTCCTGCTCGCCTTCCTTTTCGGCAATCACGATGCCGTCGTTGGAAGCATTGATCACCATTTGCAGCAGCTGGGCATTAATCATCGGAGAATCCTTTCCAGAGTGATTGAGCGCAGCATTCTAAAAGAACAATGCAGGTCGTGCTGTTAATATCCGGTTTTCACTCAGTTTCAGGATCAGATTGATGAAAGTCGCCATCCTTTCCGGCTCGGTGTACGGCACGGCCGAAGAAGTCGCCCGCCACGCCGCGAGTATTTTGAAGACCGCCGGTTTTGAAACCATGCACAACCCACGCGCGTTACTGGCTGATGTTCTGGCATTCGAACCCCAGGCGTTTCTGGCAGTGACGTCAACCACCGGCATGGGTGAATTGCCGGACAACCTGCAACCGTTGTATTCGATGATTCGCGATCAGTTGCCTGCCGCCTGGCGCGGTCTGCCGGGGGCGGTGATCGGCCTGGGTGATGCGAGCTATGGCGATACCTTCTGTGGCGGTGGCGAGCAGATGCGTGAATTGCTCAATGAACTGGGTCTGCGCGAAGTGCTGCCCATGCTGCGCCTGGACGCCAGCGAAAGTGTCACCCCCGAAACCGATGCCGAACCCTGGCTGGCACAGTTGGTCAGCGCATTGCAGTGAAGATTGCGCCACTGACTCGCTCGGTCATCAAGCTGGCTGCCAATGCAACTACACGAAGGCCGGGGGCTGACTAGACTGGCATAACGACAGCACCACAATAAGAACAGGAGGTCATGCCGTGAATGTTGCTCCCGTCCAGTCGCCCCACAGTGTCAAAAGCCAGGTCAGTGCCGCCGAATGGCAGACCCGCGTTGATCTGGCGGCTTGTTATCGTTTGGTCGCGGCGCATGGTTGGGACGATCTGATCTTTACGCACATTTCGGCCAAGGTGCCAGGTACCGAAGATTTTCTGATCAACCCGTTCGGGCTGATGTTTCATGAGATCACCGCGTCGAGCCTGGTCAAGGTTGATCAGGCCGGCAACAAGTTAATGGACAGTCCTTACGACATCAACCCGGCGGGTTACACGATTCACAGCGCCGTGCATGAAGTTCGCCACGATGTGGTCTGCGTGTTGCATACCCACACGGCTGCCGGCGTTGCGGTCTCGGCACAAAAACAGGGTATTTTGCCGATCAGCCAGCAATCCTTGTTTGTCTTGTCCAGTCTGGCCTACCACGCCTATGAAGGCGTTGCGTTGAACCATGAAGAGAAGGCGCGCCTGCAAGCCGACCTCGGTGAAAACAATTTCCTGATGCTGCACAACCACGGTCTGCTGACCTGTGGCAGCACCATCGCCGATACGTTCCTGATGATGTTTACCTTCCAGCGCGCCTGCGATATTCAGGTGATGGCGCAGAACGGCGGTGCCGAACTGATCACCATCGAACCGCAGATTCTGGCAGGCGCCAGGGCGATGATCGCCGGCGTGACCAAAAGTGCTCAAGGGATGGGTGGCGCGTTGGCCTGGCCAGCATTGCTACGCAAACTCGATCAACAAGACCCGGGTTATAAACTCTAATGGCGCTTGCCGAGATCCCGCTGTGTGTCTGGCGCAAACGCGGCCAGACGTTTGTATTCCGTGGCCAGACCATTCGCTATTGGACGGCCGGGCAGGGTGAGCCGCTGTTGCTCATCCACGGATTTCCGACCGCCAGTTGGGATTGGCATTACCTGTGGCAACCACTGGCACAGCGCTATCGGGTCATTGCCTGCGACATGCTTGGCTTTGGCGACTCCGCCAAACCGGTGAACCACGAATACAGCCTGCTTGAACAGGCCGACGTGCAACAGGCGTTGCTGGCGCATTTGAGTGTCACGCAACCGGTGCACGTGCTGGCCCACGATTATGGCGACAGCGTGGCGCAGGAACTGTTGGCCCGGCATTACGAAACCCGCATTCACATCGCCAGTTGTGTGTTCCTCAACGGCGGCCTGTTCCCGGAAGCTCATCGCCCGCTGTTGGCGCAAAAATTGTTGCTCAGCCCTTTGGGCTGGATGATCGGCCGAGCGTTCACACGTGACGCACTGGTGAAAAGCTTCAGGAAGATTTTCGGGCGGATGACCCGTCCGACAGAAAGTGAGATGGATGATTTCTGGGGGCTGATCAACAGCAATCACGGCCCGCGGATCATGCACAAGCTCATCACGTATATTCCAGAGCGGCGGGTCCAGCGCGACCGTTGGGTCGGCGCCATGCAGCGCGGTGAAGTGCCGCTGCGTGTCATTGATGGCGAGGTCGATCCGATTTCCGGTGCGCACATGGTCGCGCGCTATCGCGAACTGATCCCCCATCCGGACACCATCCTGCTGGCCGAAATTGGCCACTATCCCCAGATTGAAGCGCCGGCGAAGGTGCTCAAGCATTATCTGGAGTTTCGTGATCGGCTGGCGTTGCCTCCGCGCAGGGCCGCCTGCTCCTGATTATCCCCCAGCCTTATCGGACACCATTCAGCCCGCCCCTTGTTCGTTGTGACCAGCAGCGCCGTGCCTGACACTCGAACCCATCGTCCCCTGGTCTGTTGGAGTTCCCCCCCATGAGTGAGTCTGTGCGCTTCGAAGATAAAGTCGTGATCGTCACCGGTGCAGGCGGCGGCCTGGGTCGGGCACATGCGCTGCTGTTCGCCAAACAGGGCGCCAAAGTGCTGGTCAACGATCTCGGCGGTTCGGCGCAGGGTGAGGGCGCCAACGCGTCGGCAGCAGACCGTGTAGTGGCCGAAATTCGCGAGGCTGGCGGGATTGCCGAGGCCAATCACGACTCCGTCACTGACGGCGACAAAATCGTTCAGCACGCACTCGACGTTTTTGGTCGTATCGATGTAGTGGTCAACAATGCCGGGATCCTGCGCGACAAGACCTTCCACAAAATGGACGACGCCGACTGGGACCTGGTTTACCGCGTCCACGTCGAAGGGGCCTACAAAGTCACCCGTGCCGCCTGGCCGCACATGCGCGAGCAAAACTATGGCCGCGTGATCTTCACTGCGTCGACCTCGGGCATTTACGGCAACTTCGGCCAGTCCAACTACGGCATGGCCAAACTCGGCCTCTACGGCTTGACTCGCACACTCGCCATTGAAGGCCGCAAGAACAACATCCTGGTCAATGCCATCGCGCCTACCGGCGGCACTCGCATGACCGAAGGCTTGATCCCGCCGCAAGTATTCGAGCAACTCAAACCGGAACTGGTCAGCCCGTTGGTGGTGTATCTGGCCAGCGAAAATTGCAAAGAAACATCCGGATTGTTTGAAGTGGGCGGCGGCTGGATGGGCAAAGTGCGTTGGGAGCGCAGCCTGGGTGCCGGGTTTGATCCACGGGTGGGGTTCTCGCCAGAAGATGTGGCGGCGCAGTGGGAGCAGATTTGTGATTTTGAGGGGGCTGCGCATCCGAAGGACAACATTGAAGCGCTGAAGGAAATGATGGGGAATCTGCAGAAGTATTCGCTTTGATCGAAGCCAGCAAGGTCTGTCGACCTTGCTGGTTGTCAATGTTCAGGGCGTTTCAGTTTGCCGTGGCTATCAAGGAAAATATTTGCAAACCAATGCCGCCAGATTCGCGGCCGTTTGCGCATCCATGATCCCGTCGTAGTTATCAGGGCGGAAGTGCAGCTGAAAGGCTCGAACAAGTTGGGTGAAGCCTTGGTCGGTTGATGCACTTGAAACGTCGTAGCAATACTTTTTGAACAGTTTGAGCAATTCGGTTCGGGCTGGAATGCCGGTTTCGGTGTATTGCTGCAGATAGGCGTCTCGGGTGGCATCGTCGAACCACGCGCCAACACCTTTCAAATAAAGTGCATGCCAGGGAAATTTCGGCCCTGGGTCGCTCTTGCGACCGACCGCAATATCCGAGTGGCCCAGGACTTGGGTCGGGCTGATATCCGGATAACGTTCAAGGATGTTCAGCGCCAGTTCTTCAATCGCGGCAATTTGTTCAGGCTGATACGGCGGGAAACTGAAAACCCCTTGGCTGTACGTTGCCAGGTTGACGATTTCGACACCGATAGACGTATCGTTCAGATTGCTTCGATTACCCCACTGACTGACGCCCGCATGCCAGGCGCGCCGGGTTTCGTCGACAAGACTGAAGACTTCCTGACCGGAGTAACCTGCGTTCACGTAGCTCGGATCGGTGATGTCCGGAACCAGATAGTGTGCGCTGACATTAGGGCCGGTCAATGCATTGACCGAACTGGAGAAGTTGCCGGCGGTGTAGTGGAAAATCAGAAAGCGGACTCGGCTGTTGGAGCTCTGGGTAGAGTGAAGTTTGTTGTAGATGATAGGTTTCATGAAGGATTGCTCGTTAATAGTTAAGTAAAAGTCTGCGCGCCATAGGCGTGGATGAATGACTTGTAATTAACATTAATGGCGGGGGCGGTTCGCGTGGTTACAGAATGCTGTAGTCGATTTCCGAAGAATGCGTAGGTGCTAGAAGGTCAAGGCTGGACTATCTCTGCTGTCAGTGCATGTGGCTGGCAGGAATCGATATTGAGGTGAAGAACAATGTTGCCGCACTGAAGAGAAATTAGAGTTTGAAGAATATTATTTATGTTGAATGCAACAGGGTCAGTAGCAAGCGCTTGACCCTGTTTTATTTGGTTACTCGGGTTTGAAGCCTGGTTTGCCGTTGGCGGTTCGCCAGGCTTTTATTTTTTCAATAATGGCTGCTGGTGTGGATTCTTCGTCTGAATCTGCGTAGTAAATCAAGTCAGATCCGTCTGGATGTTCGGTGAGCTCCTCAAATAATAGCACTGCGTTTATTTGCTCTTTTTCATTAGGGTGCTCAGACAAACAAATAATGCTTATGAATTCGAGAAACTCTGCTTCGGTATAGTCTGTAATGTTGGATTTGCTCATGTTAATTTCCTCCTTTATGTAGCTCGGAGTGTCGTTTTGGAGTAACAATCCGGATGTTGTCAATGTCGTATACATCACCACCTTTGGAAATGGGATTCACATGATGGAGTTCAAATTTTACTTTGCCTCCTAATCTGTCGTTTTTGCGCGTAAAAGGAGCTCTTCCGTTTCCCATTTCGTTAAAGTTGTTGGAATTGAATTGGCTAGCCAATTCAGGGTCGTCAATTGCTATTCTCCAAAACTCCTCTCTAAAAGATCTGAAATTCGAAAAATCCTCTCCTCGGAGCTTATCCGCAATCCGATTGGGGATCACTGCGCCATCGCCTTGCGAGGCCAGTTCCAGCCAAATCCCAGATACCGGTTCCCCATAACCACTGGCCACACCAGGATCATCCCGCCGATCCTTGAACATCGTAAAGACCGGTGGAATGCCTGAATCCGCCGGGAAAACAGTGATAAATCCACCGAAGCTGTAGAGATCAAACTCAGGGTAAGTATCTGTCCTTCCTTCAAGGGCTTTTAAGGTCGTGCCGTCATAAACGGCAATGTTCGGCTCGCTTGCCGGGAGGGTGGTTGACCCGTTGTTCGGCTTGACGATTGGCGTCCAGGTCATGCCGATGGACGGGGCATCCGGGTTGTAAGACCTATACGCATTGACGGCTGGATCGAAAGTGGCGAGTCGCACCGGGACGTTGCCAGGTATCGATGTGTCGTTTGTGGCAGCGACAAAGAATTCGGTTATGTTCCCCACTGATCTGGAGCCGATTGCTACCGGTAGCCTGACTTCTCCATTGACTTGGGCAATTGCATACAAGTCGTCAAGATTGCCCTGTACGAAATCCGAGAGCGGGATACTCAAGGCGTGGAGCTCGTTGGGCTGATACTCCGAAAGCGCGAGGCTCCAGGCATGGAAGTCGTCCGGGACGAGATCCGAAAGCGGGGTGCTCAGTTGACGGCTTTCACCGTCAGCCAGCGGAGAAGGAAACAGAAGCGCGGCAAATCCGACTAGTACAGCGCTTGCCGCTGCGGTGCTCGCTGTTGTTACTGCGGCAACTGCGGTGTGCAGTGCGGACCTGACGGCTTGGGTTGTCGCTACACCAATGGCGAGACGACCCGCTGCCAAGGTGAATACCGGACCCGCTGCGGCAGACTGTCCTGATATGGGAAACGGCCGACTGGTTTTGGCGGCTTCCCACGCTTTGAACATCGCAACCATCGCTCTGAATCGTTCGAGCTCTTGCGCGTGTTTTTTGGCTTCGGCCTCCTTCCTTTCTTTTTCCTCCTGTTCTTCGCGTGCCTTTTCTTCCTGCCGTTTGACTTCGGCTTGTGCTTCGAGAAGCGCCCGTTCCGCAGCGACCTGCCGGGCTGCCGCTTCTGCTGCAATCCGCGCCTGCTCAACCGCCAATTGCCGCGCGCTTTCCAATGCGGCCAGTCTTGCTTGCTCTCGAGCCTGTGCTTCCGCCACTCGCCGCGCGTTCTCCAAAGCGGCAAGTCGCGCCTGCTCTTGAGCTTGTTCTGCTGCCACTCGCCGGGCGTTATCCAGCGCAGCAAGTCGCGCTTGCTCATGAGCTCTTGCCACAGCCTCCTCATTGGCGCGCGCTAGCTCTGCTGCAACTCTCTGGGCCTCCTCATTGGCTTGCACGGCACTGAGAAAGTTCTGCACATTGACGTGTTGCTGACTGAGCAATTCGACGCCTTGAGACAGCAACCTTGCATCGTGTGCTGCCCGCAGGGACTGAAACAACGCCTGCATGGCAATGCCGTTTGGCACCGGCCTCTTTTCAAGGGTTGTCGCTTTTTTCATAAATTCGTTGATATTTCGATTAAACGGATCTCCTCCATAAAACGAATGGGCAATAGCTGTTTTGCTGTGGAGCTCTGCAGCTTTGCGTGATGTAAGTTTGTTTCGTACGTCGAGCTCTCGAATAATCGACTGGACCGGCGGAAGTGGATCGGTTGAACCCTCAAGTCGTGTGGCAGCGAGTTCAGTTTCAATTGTTTGCGGTAGATGGCTGGACCTGATTTGATATTCCTGCTCCAGCGCTTTGGTTGTGCGTTGGATTGTGAGCAGGTTTTGATTAAAGGCACTGTGGCCGTGGCCGAATGGTCCATCTATCGGTACTTTTGATGTTCGTGGTGCAGGAATCATGTGGTCAGGTGCAATACCTTTTATTTCGACCGGTGTATCGAGATAAAATGTGCCTGGCCTTGATTGGTTGGAGTCTTTGGGTGGTTTTTGCATATTCATATCCTTTTGAATGTGCATATGGGCTGATGAATTGCGTGTTGGCGGGTAGCCGGTTATTGCTTCGTGCCATTAAAAGTTACAACGAAAACACAGTGTTTGGGTCCGAGAGATGTGTGGGTTATTACATATGGAATTGAGAGGGATTTCTTTATGCCAGGAATAAAAGCGCGAACATCTCTCGCGCAAAGAAGAGATTTCTTATCTTGTTATAGGAAATATCTTGCAAGCGTGTCTTGAGCGAAAATTCCGATCACCACCGCCACAAAACCAACGCCCATAAAAAAGGCCGCTGCAAACGCAGCGGCCAAAGTAAGACGTTGGATCAGGAGCTACAAATCAACGTCAGTGAACACAGGGCGATCAATCGATAGAGCGTCGACTCATCTGAAATCTGTCGCCAATGGCGTGGACTGATCACACACCATCGCTTCGTGCTATCCGGCTGGTCACCCTGAAAGCCCGGCAAGAATAAGCCGCTGAGGCCAAAGGAAAAATAGCGATTCACAACATGCAGTGTTGCAGTCTGAGCAACAGTTCCCCGTTCAACACGGCATTCACCTCACCCATGCATCTGACTGATAACCCTCCATCCAGCCCATCCATGCCCCGCGCAAACCCGCGTCCTGCCTGGCCATTCATCCTTTAGAGGTACACCACGAATACCTCCTTGGTGCGCTTATCGCTCCCGGGTTGCGGCAGTAGGGTGAGGCCTTCTGTCACTCACCGGGGAAGACGCATGACAAAAACAACAATGCGCGCCATCTTCACACCGCACGCGCTGGCCGCTGCGGTTGCCTTGGGCTGCTGTGCCCAGGCGCAGGCTGTTTCATTCAATATCGGGGAGATCGAGGGGACGTTTGACTCCTCACTGTCCGTCGGCGCGAGTTGGGGCATGCGCGATGCCAAAGATGCTTTGGTGGGCACTGTCAATGGCGGGACCGGGCAGTCATCGACGGGGGATGACGGGCGTCTGAATTTCGAGAAGGGTGAAACCTTCTCCAAAATCTTCAAGGGTATTCACGACCTTGAGTTGAAGTACGGCGATACCGGTGTGTTCGTGCGTGGCAAGTACTGGTACGACTTCGAGTTGCAGGACGAAACTCGCCCGTTCAAGCAAATCAGTGACCACGGCCGCAAAGAAGGCGCCAAGTCCGCAGGCTCGCAAATTCTCGACGCCTTCGTTTATCACAACTACTCCATCGCCGAACTTCCGGGCAGCGTGCGCGCCGGTAAGCAAGTGGTGAGCTGGGGTGAAAGTACGTTCATCGGCAACTCGATCAACAGCATCAACCCGGTGGACGTTTCTGCGTTTCGTCGTCCGGGTGCCGAGATCAAGGAAGGCCTGATTCCGGTGAACATGCTGTACGTTTCCCAAGGCCTGACGGATCAGCTCTCGGTCGACGCGTTCTACCAACTGGAGTGGGACCAGACTGTTGTCGACAACTGCGGCACCTTCTTCGCTGTCGACGTCGTGGCGGATGGTTGCAACAACAATTACACCGTCGGCAGTCCCGCGATTGCTCCATTGGCGCCGGTGGCCGCCGCGTTCGGCCAGCCGATTCTGGTTACCCGCGAAGGTGTGGTCGTTCCCCGTGGCGGCGACCGCGATGCGCGGGACTCCGGACAATGGGGTACTGCCTTGCGCTGGCTCGGTGATGACACCGAGTACGGCCTGTATTTCATGAACTACCACAGCCGCACACCCAATGTCGGCACCGTCACGGCCGGCGCCTCGACGCTGGCCAGCCTGCCGGGCATGGTCGCCACAGCCAACCGTCTGGCACCGGGAAGCGGTGCGGGTCTGGCCCAAAGTGTGATGCTGGGTCGCGGTCAGTATTACCTCGATTACCCCGAAGACATTCAACTCTACGGTGCCAGTTTCTCCACCACCTTGCCTACCGGCACCGCGTGGAGCGGTGAGATCAGCTATCGCCCGAACGCTCCGGTGCAGGTCAGCACCAACGACCTGACGCTGGCGTTGATCAACCCGATTGCCGGTGGTGCCGCATCGCCCATCGTCACGACACCTGGCGGTGACAACAAAGGCTATCGCCGCAAAGAAGTCACGCAAATCCAGAGCACCATGACGCAGTTCTTCGACCAGGTGCTGGGCGCTCAACGTCTGACCATTGTCGGTGAAGCGGCAGCGGTATTCGTTGGTGGTCTGGAGCCGCGCAGCGAACTGCGTTATGGCCGTGACTCGGTCTACGGCCAGTACGGTTTCGGCGGCGACACCGAAGGCTTTATCACCTCGACTTCCTGGGGCTACCGCGCCCGGGCCATCCTTGACTACGCCAACGTAATTGGCGGGGTCAACCTCAAACCCAACTTGTCTTGGGCGCACGACGTCGCCGGCTACGCCCCCAACGGGGTGTTCAACAAAGGCTCCAAGGCGGTCAGCGTTGGTGTCGATGCCGACTACCGCAACACCTATACCGCGAGCCTCAGTTACACCGATTACTTTGGCGGTGACTACAACGTCCTCGAAGACCGCGACTTCGTGGCGTTGAGCTTCGGCGTGAACTTCTGATCTGGCTGAGAAGGATGAATTCAATGAACAAGATGATTCTGCAATGCGGCGCCCTGGCCCTGAGCTTGCTGGCTGTCAACGTGATGGCGGCAGTCTCGCCGGAAGAAGCGAACAAACTCGGCACCAGCCTCACACCGCTGGGTGCCGAAAAGGCTGGCAACGCCAACGGCACAATCCCGGCCTGGACCGGTGGCCTCCCGAAAAATGCCGCCCCGGTGGACAGCAAAGGCTTCCTGTCTGACCCGTTCGCCAGCGAAAAGCCGCTGTTTGTCATCACCGCCGCGAACGTCGACAAGTACAAGGACAAGTTGTCGGAAGGCCAGGTGGCGATGTTCAAGCGCTATCCGCAAACCTACAAGATCCCGGTATACCCAACCCACCGTACCGTGACCGCGCCACCGGAAATCTTCGAGTCGGCCAAGCGCAGCGCACTGAATACGTCCACCATCAACGACGGTAACGGCCTGACGGGTTTCACGGGCGAACGTTACTACGCGTTCCCGATTCCCAAGAACGGCGTCGAAGTGTTGTGGAACCACATCACCCGTTACCACGGTGGCAACATCAAACGCATCATCACCCAGGTGACCCCGCAAACGAACGGCAGCTACACGCCGATTCGCTTCGAGGAAGAAATCTCCGTCCCGGAACTGATAAAGGATCTGGACGCGGACAAAGCCGCCAACGTGTTGACCTTCTTCAAACAGTCAGTCACCGCGCCGGCGCGTCTGGCGGGTAACGTGCTGCTGGTGCACGAAACCCTCGATCAGGTGAAGGAACCGCGTCTGGCGTGGATCTACAACGCCGGGCAGCGTCGTGTACGTCGCGCCCCGCAAGTGGCCTATGATGGCCCGGGCACCGCATCCGATGGTCTGCGCACGTCCGACAACTTCGACCTGTTCTCCGGTGCGCCGGATCGCTACGACTGGAAACTGGTCGGCAAGAAGGAAATGTACATCCCCTACAACAGCTACAAACTCGACTCGCCGAGCCTCAAATACGACGACATCGTCAAGGCCGGCCATATCAATCAGGACCTGACCCGTTATGAGCTGCACCGTGTCTGGGAAGTGATCGGTACAGTCAAGCCGAGCGAGCGCCATATCTACGCCAAGCGCCACATGTACATCGACGAAGACAGCTGGCAAGCCGCGCTGGTGGATCACTACGACGGTCGCGGTCAATTGTGGCGAGTGGCAGAGGGGCATTCTGAGTACGTCTACGATCACCAGGCTCAGGCTTATACGCTGGAAGCGCTCTACGACATTATTGCCGGCCGCTACATCGCGCTTGGAATGAAGAACGAAGAGAAACACAGTTACCAGTTTGGCTTTGTAGCCAAGGCTGCCGACTTCACGCCATCGGCGTTGCGTGCCGAGGGTGTCAGATAAGGAGGTGGATACAGACGCAGGGCAAAAGGCGACCGGGTGGTCGCCTTTTTTATGGGCGCCAATAAGCGTGCTGAATACTTCTCAACAAGCGGGCTAGACAGGTCTAGGGTTGCCCCACAATTATAAAAAGGCACGCCGCAATGACCGCCATGACTCCGTGTCTGGACCGATCTGGATTTTTGCCCCGACTTTCTTCGCATCACCTGTCGCGTGATCGCCTGAGCGAACCGTTGCTGGCGTCGGCCGCGCGGGTGAAATTAATCTGCGCTCCTGCCGGCAGTGGCAAATCGGCGCTGCTCGCCGACTGCCTGTTGCAGGCACCGCCGCATTGCCGCGTCTGCTGGTTGCCACTGTCAGGTGTTGCCATGAGCGTGGAGGAGTTTCGTCAGCGTCTGGCGGAGTCACTGGGGATGGCGTCTTCGGAGGAGGCTACGATGCTCCGCGCACTGGCGCGTTTGCAAGCGCCGACCTGGCTGTTTCTGGACGATTATTGCCGTGTGCCAAACCCGGAACTCGACCTGCTGCTGGATCGCATGCTGGCCGTCAGCAGTCCGATGTTGACCTGGTGGCTGGGGACTCGCCGTCGCCCGCAATGCAATTGGCCACGGTTGTTGCTCAACGACGAACTGTTCGAATGTGAGTCCTCGACGCTGGCCTTCAATCAAGCTGAAATCACCTCGCTGTTGCACCACCTGACGCCGGCCGATGCCAACACCGCCGCCAGCAAGATCATCCAGCGCAGCGGCGGCTGGTGTGCCGGGGTTCGCGTGGCTCTGCTGCAAAAATGCGACTGGTCACGCAATGACTCGTTGCACAGTCGAGCGGACACGTTGCTCGATTACCTCGAACACGAACTCTTCACCTCCCTGACCCCGGAGTTGACCGAGGCCTGGCGGGTGCTCGCGCATTTGCCACGATTCAATGCACGGTTATGCGATCACCTGTTTGGCGCGGGTGAGGGCGCGCAATGTCTCAAGACCTTGCAGGAGCTGGGGTGCTTCATCGAGCCCTGGCAAGACTCGACCGACTGGCTACAGATTTTCCCGCCGCTGACGCAATTGATGCGCGACGAACAATGGCCCGCGGGGCGTTCCTGGCATCGTCGCGCGTGTCAGTGGTTCGCCACAGAGCTGGACTGGAAAGCGGCCTTCGAACAGGCGTTGCTGGCTGAAGAGTTCGAAGTCGCCGTGAGCCTGTTGCAGCACTTCAGTTTCGAGCACTTGTTCGAGGAACAGACCGTCGTGCTGTTGTTGCGATTGTATGAGCATCAAGGCGAAGAGCTTATGTTCGGCTCACCGCAACTGGTCGGCTTGATCACGGCAGCCTCGTTGTTTGCCGGGCGATTCGAGCAGGCCGCCGAATGCATCGGGCACTTGTCGCGATTCACGCCGCAGCCGACGGCGATTCTGCAGCAGCAATTGATCGCTCGCTGGCAGGCCCAACAAGGCTGGTTGCTGCATTTGCAGGGGCGTATGGAAGCTTCGCGCGCACATTTTATCGATGCACTTAATGACCTTGGCCCCGACCTATGGACCGTGCGCGTGATGAGCCTGTCGGGTTTGACGCAGCAGGCCTTGCTGCGGGGCGAGCTCGATGTGGCGCAGGCGTTGAACCGTGAAGCGTTGTGCCTGGCGCGTGCGCAAGGCTCGCTGGTGTTCGAAGGACTCCTGGAGCTCGATCATGCGCAATTGCTTGAACAGCGTGGCGCTCCCCAGCGCGCGGAAAGCTTGCTCGCGAACATTCATGAGTTGCTGAGTCAGCCAGTCGAGCGACCAGTGCCGTTGCTCGGTCGAATCGCGCTGCGCAGGGGGCGGCTTGCACTGTGCCTGGGACACGATGAACGCGCCGAGGCTTTTTTTCAGGCCGGCCTGCAGCAGTGCTTACGCAGCTACGACAAGCGCGTGCTGTATGGCTTTCTTGGTCTGGCACAAGTGGCGGCTAATCAACGCGATTATGCCCAAGCGTTTGTCCTGCTGCGCGACGCAGAGCGACTGATGCAGCAACGGCATATTCCTGACACGGTTTATCGCGGTGTCTTGCTGCAAATCAGTAGCCATTTCTGGTTGCAACAGGGACGTGCCGAACTGGCGTGCGAGGCTTTGGGGCGTGTGCTCAAACATTATCGCGGACCCCAGGCGCGTCAGGCGCCCCCGGCCACGCTTGAGCTGATACCGCGCATCGAGTATTTGTTGATCCTCGCCCGAACTCGGTCAGAGCTGGATGCAATCGATGCAGCAGCACAGGTTGAATCTTTGATGAAGCAGGCTCAGACGCGTGGAATGTGGGCGCTCGCTACCGAATTACAACTGGCTCTGGCGGAAGTGTTGTGGCTTGGCGGTCAAACCACGAAGGCCAGCGATGTGTTGCAGGAGGGAGTGGTCAGCGTTACCCGGTATCAAACATTCCAGGCGTTAAATGAGTTGCACCTGCGTCAGCCTTTGTTGCTGCACGATGAGCAGACCTCACTATTGTCTTGCCATCAACTTTACAGTCGTGCAGATGCAACGGAAACATTAAGTCAGCGTGAGCTGCAAGTTCTAAAGCTGATTGCGCTTGGTCATTCCAATCAAGAAATTGCCGATGCTCTGTTTATATCGTTGCATACCGTTAAAACCCATAGCCGGCGAATACATGGAAAGTTGCGGGTTGAGCGCAGGACGCAAGCAGTGGCGAAGGCAAAGTTGTTGGGGTTGTGGGAGTGATTCAGGTGATCAGCAAAGCACCAGGATTGATGTTCAAGGGTTGGGTTTTTACATAGAGTTTTAATTGTAAATAGCTGGTATTGCTTAGTGGTTTGGGTGTTGTTTTGTCTTGGGGTAATTTTGGCTGTGCGAGTTTTTCGCTCTTTCCATTTTATTAACCAAAGGCAGCGATATGAACGTAGTGAGCAACTACTTACCCGATACTAATGGTCGTCGTCCGCAGTGGTTTGAACGTGCCAATATTAGTGAGCAATTAGATTTTGTCGAGCTTGAACAACAGTTGGTTGCCAGTCAGTCCGAACTGGATAAACAACTGGGAGCACACGCCAGTCTTCGGACCTACGCAAAAAGCATTGCCAGTCAGTTGCTGCAGCTGGAATTTGGCAGCACGCTGGATCCCGACAATCTGATGACCACCAGCCGTTACAGCTTCAATGTGGGCGGGCGTCGAGTCATGCAGGAAGACAAACGGTCCCTCACGGATTTGCTCCTGTGCGGCCTGCACGAGGAAGGATGGCGGGGGTGGATCACCTTTGTCGGTGAGGATCTTCCTTCCGGATTGAACCAGCAATGGTTGGAGAAAGTGCTGACCGAAGACGTTCGCGCTGCTTATGGCGCTGAACTAAGGGCTATGTTCCAGCGCACTGAGGTGCTCGCCGCCATGACCCGCGTCACCCGGTGTCAATTACTGGTGAGTGCCTTTGGCGCGAAGCTTCAGGGGCATCTCGGCGATGCCGGTCTTCATCGTGTTCAACGTGCGGTGGACGGAAATGCGAACCTGATGATCGCGCCGTTACAACTGCGCGACGAAACCCGCCCACTCAGGGAACTGGTTACCGTCGGCAGCCGCATCCCCAGCGAGGATGATTGGCTTTTGTATGCTCCGGATTCGCCGGGTGGACAAGACTGGTACGAATTGCCATCCCTCAGGCGATTGAGCCTGGATATCGGCGGATGGACGGCAACGTCAGAGGGACGCGACTACCTGCAGTGGCACTCCCATGCGGTGGATCGCGAGGTAATCAGCGGTTATCTGAAACAGGTCTCCAAACTGCCCAATCTGTGGCGAGGAGTGGCGCTCGCGCCTACCCCTTACACAGGGGCTGAAGTTTTGAACCCGGTTGTTTACAACCATCGGGCTTGGCTCGTGGCGCAGGAAGAAAACCACACGCCCTATGGTTATCGCACCGCGACCGATCAGCAACGCCAAAACTTTACCCGGATCAATTGCGAACTCCGCGCACTGAAAACAATTGAAGTTCGCGAGGGTGGTTTTGTCAGCTATGAGCGTTTTTGTCATCAACTGATCAAGCAAGGAATAGAAGAACACCTTCTGAGCAAAGGCGAGCGTATCGAGATCAACCCAGATCATATTTATGTGGAAATTACACCGGAACAAAAGATGACGCTGACGCAGTTAATTGTCGGCGAAGTGGTGTTTTACGCAGATAACGAAAAGTCCCATTACCCGCGTTTTACTGTGGAGGCTGGCCACCCCTCAATCAATAATCTCCCTATCAATGATCTCGCCATACATTCGAGAATATTACGGCCCGGCGAAAAGTACATCGACATGTTGCGCGCCAATTATATCGACCGCTCCAAAGGTTATTTCAAGCAGCAATTATCCAAGGCGATCATGCAACGCCAGATGCGCGTGGCAATCATGCAGGCACTGTTCACCGGCCGGTTGGCCAAGGAACATTTCGAGGAGCTGGTGAAGGTCGTCGAAGCGTTCGATCAACCGCAAAAGGCAAGCCCCTTGGGCGAGGCACCTGACGATGTGCGCCACAGTGCGCTGTACAAACTTCATCTGAGGGGACGTTTAGTCGTCGGGGTGTTCGTCTTCAGGCTGCATGTTGCCGGGAAGATCGTGGAAGATCTGTTTACCCCGGATGCTCCGGATGGACGTGAGTTGAGGCCATTCGAGGACTTCGTGAGAGCGGTGAAAACCCACGGCCTCGGCGACTACTTCTGTGATCGGGTGTTTGGGAAATATCAGCCGCAGGTGGGTACATATCTGACTGATCTTGAGCAGCGGGCCAACTTCACCGAGGCGCCGACACTGGAGCGTAATAGTCGCGTCACAGATTTGTACTGGTGCTATTACGACGTGTTGACCAAGGTCATTTCCGATGTCGACGAGAAAACGCAAAGCCTTGAAGAGATTATCACGGGCCTGATTTACAACGCTGTGGTATCGGCGGTGAGTGTCATCGCCATTGTTTACGCCCCCGTCGGTATCGCATTGAGCGTCGCCTTGCTTACTCAGAATTTGGTGCAAGGTGTTCATGCCTATACCGAGGGTAATCGGTCCAAAGCCCTGAGTCATTTCGCGAAGGCGGTGATTGAGTTGGCGGCCTTGGGCAAGGCAGGTCTGGGAAAGTCGGGTGCTACTGCAGTGCAGAAAAGCCTGATCGGATTGCTGGGGGATGTGTACACCGTGGAAAAACTGTTTGCTGAAATATCCGGGCAGCCCCGATTACATGAGCGGGCGCTGGAGGTCATTCAGGAAGTTCTCGACGACCCTGAGAGCATCACCAGTAAAACCACCATCCGCTAATGGCAATGGCTGATCGCCGATGTCCTGCCGGGCTCAGCGACTGACATCATCGGCCTGATACCCCATCCGCCAACTCACGGCCCGTGTCGCCGTCAGCAAACGCTGCGCCGCCGGGCCGTTCTCGTCGGCGTGAAACAATGAGGCCGGGCCGACAATGGTCATGACCGCTGCCACGTTCCCGATGGCGTTGAAGACCGGTGCCGACAATGCATCGACCCCGGGCATCAGCAAACCATGCACATGGTGCAGGCCGCGTTCGCGAATCTGTTCGCACAATGCCGAGTAAGCCTGGTCGTCCGCCAGAGCATGGAGGCTGCCGGTTTGCAGCTCCTGCGCGCGCAAGTCGACGGTTTCACGCTTTGGCAGGAACGCTCCGAACACCAGCCCCGTGGACGAACTCAACAGCGGCAACACCGATCCCAATTGCGTCACCACCGTCACCGCGCGTACGGCGGGTTCGATGTGCACCACGGTCGCACCCTGATTGCCCCACACCGCCAGAAAGCAGGTTTCGTTCAGTTCATCGCGCAGCTCGGCCAAGGGCAGGGCGCCGACTTTCAGCACGTCCATACTGTTGAGTGCCGCCAGCCCCACGCGCAATGCTTCACGGCCCAGGCCGTAGTGGTTGGTGGCGGTGTTTTGTTCGGCAAATCCGCTGGCGATCAGCGCCTGCAAATAGCGGTGAACCTTGCTCGCCGGCATCTGCACGTGTTCAGCCAGGCGCGAAAGCGAGGTCGAGGGCGACAACTCGGCCAAGGCCTTGAGAATGTCGGTGCCGACCTCGGCCGAGCGGACTTTTTGCTTGTCGTTGTTGCGCGGCGTTTCCATGGAGGCGGTCTGATCCCGGGACGAATGGGCGTCTTTATAGCTTGACGGTCAATACCAATCAAATTACGTTATGCGTAATCAAATTACGATAAAAATAACCCGGCGTGCCGAACCTCTGCAATAGAGTGACAGGTCATCGCCTTCTCCCTGTTCAGGAGGCTCCATGAACCCTGATTCAACCGCGCCAGCGCTGGCTTATCAGTCTGGCTTCGGCAACGAGTTCAGCAGTGAAGCGTTGCCCGGCGCATTGCCCGTTGGCCAGAACTCCCCGCAAAAAGCCCCCTATGGCCTCTACACTGAATTGTTCTCCGGCACCGCGTTCACCATGGCCCGCAGTGAAGCGCGGCGTACCTGGATGTACCGCATTCAGCCCTCGGCCAATCACCCGGCGTTCGTCAAACTGGATCGGCAACTGGCTGGCGGCCCCTTGGGTGAAGTAACCCCCAACCGCCTGCGCTGGAACCCGTTGGACATTCCGACCGAGCCGACAGACTTCATCGACGGTCTAGTGAGCATGGCCGCCAACTCAGGTGCGGAAAAACCGGCCGGAATCAGCATCCATAGCTACCGCGCCAACCGTTCCATGGAGCGCGTGTTCTTCAACGCCGACGGCGAATTGCTGCTGGTGCCGGAGCTCGGCCGTTTGCGCATCGCCACCGAACTCGGCGTGCTGGAGCTTGCGCCGCTGGAAATCGCCGTGCTGCCACGCGGGCTGAAATTCCGCGTCGAACTGCTCGACCCACAAGCTCGCGGTTACATCGCCGAGAACCACGGCGCACCGCTGCGTCTGCCGGACCTTGGGCCGATCGGCAGCAATGGCCTGGCCAACCCGCGGGACTTCCTGACGCCGGTTGCACATTACGAGAACCTCAAACAACCGACCACGCTGGTGCAGAAATTCCTTGGCCAGTTGTGGGGCTGCGAGCTCGATCATTCGCCGCTCAACGTGGTCGCCTGGCACGGCAATAACGTGCCGTACAAATATGACCTGCGCCGTTTCAACACCATCGGCACGGTCAGTTTCGATCACCCGGACCCGTCGATCTTCACCGTCCTGACCTCGCCAACCAGTGTGCATGGCCTGGCCAACCTGGACTTCGTGATCTTCCCGCCACGCTGGATGGTCGCCGAGAAAACCTTCCGTCCGCCGTGGTTCCACCGCAACCTGATGAACGAGTTCATGGGCCTGATCAAGGGCGAGTACGATGCCAAGGCCGAAGGCTTCGTGCCAGGCGGCGCGTCCTTGCACAGTTGCATGAGCGCTCACGGCCCGGATGGCGAAACCTGCACCAGGGCTATCAACGCGGACCTTGCTCCGGCGAAAATCGACAACACCATGGCCTTCATGTTCGAGACCAGCCAGGTATTGCGCCCTAGCCGTTTCGCGCTGGATTGCCCGCAACTACAAACTAATTACGATGCCTGCTGGGCCACGCTGCCCGCCACTTTCGACCCGACCCGGAGATAACCCCATGACTCAGACTTCCATCACTCGTAGCTGGGTTGCCTCCGCCAACGGTCATGTCGATTTCCCGCTGCAAAACCTGCCCTTGGGTGTGTTCAGCGTAAACGGCTCTGCCCCGCGCAGCGGCGTGGCGATTGGCGAGCAAATTTTTGATCTGGAAGCAGCGCTGGAAGCAGGCCTGTTCGATGGCGCTGCCAAAGTTGCCGTTGAAGCGACCCGTGGCGGTCAGTTGAATGCGTTCTTCGAACTGGGCCGCGAGGCTCGTGTTGCCCTGCGTGAACGCCTGATCGAACTGTTCAAGGAAGGCAGCACCCTGCACGGCAAGATCGAAGCCCAAGGCGCAAAACTGCTGCCCTTGGCGGCCCATTGCGCGATGCACCTGCCAGCGAAAATCAACGATTACACCGACTTTTATGTCGGGATCGAGCACGCGCAAAACGTCGGCAAACTGTTCCGCCCCGACAACCCGCTGCTGCCGAACTACAAGTACGTGCCCATCGGCTACCACGGTCGCGCCTCTACCATCCGCCCGTCCGGCACTGACGTTCGACGTCCGATAGGGCAGACCTTGCCGGCCGGTCAGACCGAGCCGACATTTGGTCCGTGCGCGCGCCTGGATTACGAACTGGAACTGGGTATCTGGATCGGCCAGGGCAACGAAATGGGCGACTCGATCGCCATTGGTGACGCCGCTGATCACATCGCCGGTTTCTGCTTGCTGAACGATTGGTCGGCGCGTGACATTCAAGCGTGGGAATACCAGCCGTTGGGGCCGTTCCTGTCGAAAAGCTTCATCACCAGCATCTCGCCGTGGGTCGTCACCGCCGAGGCGCTGGAGCCGTTCCGTCGTGCCCAGCCTGCGCGCCCTGAAGGCGATCCGCAGCCGCTGCCGTACCTGTTCGACAAGCGCGACCAGGCCGCTGGCGGTTTCGATATCGAACTGGAAGTGCTGCTGCTCACCGAAGGCCTGCGCGAGCAAAACCTGCCGGCCCATCGCCTGACCCTCAGCAACACCCAACACATGTACTGGACCGTGGCGCAAATGGTTGCGCACCACAGCGTCAACGGTTGCCAGTTGCAGGCCGGCGACCTGTTCGGTTCGGGCACCTTGTCGGGGCCGCAAAACGGTCAGTTCGGCAGCCTGCTGGAAATCACCGAAGGCGGTAAAAAACCTATCGAACTGGCGTCGGGCGAAGTGCGTAAATTCCTTGAAGACGGCGACGAAATCATCCTGCGTGCCCGTTGCAGCCGCGAAGGATTTGCTTCCATCGGCTTCGGCGAGTGCCGCGGTAAAGTATTGCCGGCGCGTTAAGAGGATTGGGTGATGGAACTCTATACCTACTACCGTTCGACCTCGTCTTATCGGGTGCGTATCGCGCTGGCGCTCAAAGGCCTGGATTACCAGGCCCTGCCGGTCAACCTGATTGCACCGCCAGGTGGCGAACATCGACAGCCGGCGTACCTGGGCATCAACCCGCAAGGCCGGGTGCCGGCCTTGCGCACGGATGAAGGCAGTCTGTTGATTCAGTCGCCGGCGATCATCGAGTACCTGGAAGAACGTTATCCACAGGTGCCGCTGCTCTCCAAGGACCTCGTTGCCCGCGCCCGTGAGCGCGGTGTGGCGGCGGTGATCGGTTGCGATGTGCATCCGCTGCACAACGTCAGCGTGCTCAACAAGCTGCGTCAGCTGGGCCATGACGAACCGCAAGTGGTGGAGTGGATCGGGCACTGGATCAGCCAGGGGCTGGCGACGGTGGAACAGTTGATCGGGGATGAAGGTTATTGCTTTGGCGACGAACCGGGATTGGCGGATGTCTACCTGATCCCGCAGCTGTATGCGGCGCAGCGATTCAACATTTCCCTTGAGGCGTACCCACGGATTCGCCGGGTAGCGGCACTGGCGGCCACGCATCCGGCCTTCTTCAAAGCCCACCCGGCCCACCAGCCAGACACCCCATAACGCCAGACTCTGATCCCTGGGCACCTGAACTCTGTGGGAGCCGGGCTTGCCCGCGAAGGCGTAGTGTCAGTCGACATCTACTTTGACTGATACACCGCTTTCGCGAGCAAGCCCGCTCCCACAGGGGATCGCCGATTAATGGACGATGGCGTTGGGTGGCAGGTGCCCGAGGCGCTCAGTCAGGCGAATTCGCTGGATCGGGTCGTCGCTGAGCAATAGCGCATGCTCCAGGTCGAAGCGTTCGGCATTCGGGCAGTCCAGTCGTTGATAGAGGCTCGCACGAGCCAGGTAATCGGCGGCGTTGGCGTTGCCCAGTTCCAGCACACGTTCGGCGTCGACCAGGGCGCCGATGTAGTCATCGTGGGAGAGGTGCAGTTGACGCAGGTTTCGCGACAGGCGTTGCAGCATCTGCACCGGATCAGCCATCAGTAAATGGTCGGCGCTGAGTTGCATGTTCGGGCCGTACTGGCGTTGCAGCAGTTCCCGGCAGTCGTTGGGGTACAACCGACGCCCGCCACAGGGGTCGAGCAGGTGGTCGGCCCCTGGAACCCGCAACAGGAAGTGCCCGGGGAAGTTGACTCCCACCAGCGGGATTTCCAGGCGCTTGGCCAACTCCAGCGCAATCAGCCCAAGGGACAACGGCTGGCCGCGGCGCAGTTCCAGCACTTTATTGAGCAAGGCCACTTGTGGGCGCAGCGGTGTGAAGTCGTCCTGGGCGAACCCCAGATCATTCATCCGCCGCAACAATGGCTGGGCCAGTTCGCTGACCGGTAGCATCGGCAAGCCATAGCTGACCTGCTGTGTCAGGTCGTTGAAGTTGGCCAGCACCGCCTCGGGATTCAGCTGGGTATCGTGCTCGACCGCCATCCACAGTGCCGCCTCGAACAGCGCGGGCGGTGAACGGTTCAGGCAATCGAAGAAGCATTGGCGAGGCGTCATCAAAATCTCCGGCGAATGCCTCGTTTTAGCCCCGTCTCCGGCATTCGTCCAGTGCTTCACACATGCAGTTTTGGGTTATGTCCAAAAGCCCTCAAAGCAACGCTGCTTATTCCGGTGTGCTTCTGCAATTTTTAGGCGCAAGCCTATACTGGCGACTACAAGAAGTGATTCGGGAGCCCCACGATGTTCGCTCTCATGCAAAGCACTCGCCTTGAATCGCTGCATCTGAGTGTCGACTCGGTCACCGGGTTGAAGGCGGTCATTGCCATTCATAACAGTCGGCTCGGGCCTGCCCTGGGTGGTTGTCGTTACCTTGCCTATCCCAGCGACGAATCGGCGGTCGAGGATGCCATACGCCTTGCGCAAGGCATGAGTTACAAGGCTGCACTGGCCGGGCTGGCCCAGGGCGGCGGCGTGGCGGTGATCGTTCGCCCGGTTCATGTAGAAAATCGCGGCGCACTGTTCGAAGCCTTCGGGCGCTGTATTGACCAGCTCGACGGCCGCTATATCACCGCCATCGACAGCGGCACCTCGGTGGCCGACATGGATTGCATCGCCCAGCAGACTCAACACGTCACCAGCACCACGTCGGCGGGCGACCCTGCGCCGCATGCCGCCATGGGCGTTTTCACCGGGATTCGAGCGACGGCGATGGCGCGGCTGGGCAGCGATAATCTGGAAGGCTTGCGCGTGGCCATCCAGGGTTTGGGCAACGTCGGTTATGCACTCGCCGAACAACTGCACGCGGCTGGCGCGGAATTGCTGGTCAGCGATATTGATCACGGCAAGGTGCAACTGGCGATGGAGCAACTGGGCGCTCACCCGATTGCCAACGACGCACTGCTCAGCACGCCGTGCGACATCCTCGCGCCCTGTGGCCTGGGTGGCGTGCTCAACAGCCACAGCGTGACGCAATTGCGCTGCTCGGCGGTGGCCGGCTCGGCGAACAACCAGCTGACGCACCTGGAAGTCGCCGATCAACTGGAACGGCGAGGCATTCTGTATGCGCCGGATTACGTGATCAATTCGGGCGGGCTGATCTACGTTTCCCTCAAACACCGTGGCGAAGAACTGACGACCATCACCGCGCACCTGTCGAAAATCGCCTCACGCCTGACCGAGGTCTTCGCCCATGCCCAGGCGGAAAAACGTTCTCCGGCGCGGGTGGCGGATGAATTGGCAGAGAAGGTGTTGTACCGCTGAGTCAATCCGTTATTCCAGACATGAAAAAGGCCCTGAGTCAGTCGACTCAGGGCCTATTCAATTTGGGCGTTGCTTACTTCGGCGTCTTGGTCGCTTTGGCTGGCTTGGTCGGCTCAGCGGCTTCAATGGCCTCGACAGGTTCGGCTTGCGCGGCGACTTCAACCGGCGCATTCAGCAGTTCGGACAGTGCATCCGGCTGGCTCTTGAATGCCTTGGCGAACACATCGCGATTCTTCGCCATGTAGATCCCGGCTTCTTCCACTTGCTGCTCGGTCAGGGACGGAACGGCTTTTTGTAACACTTCAGCCAGCAATTCGGCCAGTTCGAGCATTTTGTCATGACGGTCAGCTTCGGCTTTATCCATGAACAAGCGCTCCAGATCTCGGCTGCTGCGGTATACCACTTCGACGGCCATTCACCACCTCACATGCCTTCACATTTAGTTGTCTGTTTAGACCACTGTATTTATATACAGCGAAAAGGATAAGCGAATCCCTGCGCTTTGGGTAGTGGCATTTCAATGTAGACCGAAATTGGCGTTTATGAACCCTGTGGGAGCGGGCGGTGCGACGATTCGACTTGCACGCGATGGCGTCGGTGAAAACACTACAAAAGTGTCCAGAAACAATCCATCACCTTCTCATCCACAGCCTCTGGCCTTTTTTCTGCATGCAGAACAACCGTCACGTCCATCCCGCATCATCCGCTCAAACCGAGCTAAGGAAGCATCATCGTGAAAATCAACTGGGCCGAGAACCTGCGGCAGAACGTGCATCAACTGGCCGAGTCCCTGGGCAACCTGTTCGTCGAAACCTTCCACTACCTGGCGCTGTTTGCCATTGGTGCGGTGACCGCGTGGGCCGCCGTGATGGAATTTCTGGGGATGATCGAAGCAGGACACATCAAGATCGACGACATCTTGCTGCTGTTCATCTACCTGGAATTGGGGGCGATGGTCGGGATTTATTTCAAGACCAATCACATGCCGGTGCGATTCCTGATCTACGTGGCAATCACCGCGTTGACGCGGCTGCTGATCTCCAACGTTTCGCACCATAATCCGCCGGATGTCGGGATCATCTACCTGTGCGGCGGGATTCTGCTGCTGGCGTTTGCGATTCTGGTAGTGCGTTACGCCTCGTCGCAATTCCCTTCGGTGAAGATCGAACACCCGCAACGCAAGATCGGTGCGGGTTACGGTGAACATCCTGAAGTGGAGAAGGGCGAGCTTTAAACCCTGATGGCAGGTCGGGGCTGGCCTTTGAGCGGAGGCGGCGGCAGGGAGTGATTGTCGCCGTCGGTCATGGCTTCGAGGATCGTCATGGCACTCTGGCCTTGTTCGATGGCGATGCCGAATTGAATGCTTTGCACGAGCCGTTTGAGGCGTTTGGGGTCGTTGCGCTGCTCGGCGCTGATCATGCGTTTGGCGACCACGCGGCCAGTGTTGGAGAGGGTCAGCATGATGCTGCCATCCAGACCTTGAATGCTCAGGTTGATCTGGTATTCCGGTGCAAAGGCATCGGTAATGACTTGGAAAGGGTTGTCCATGATGCGTCACCGCCTGATTGAACGTGCAGTTGTTGACCGGCCATGTTCGGGTTGGTTCGCAACTCCGGACCATTGGCAGATCGTTCGCTAAGGTTTCAACAGCCTCACCGGTGACGTAGCAAGGGGCATGCCGAAAAAATTGTCGAACAGTGATCCCGGCAAAAAAGCGACGGACGTTGTGTGCACCGCGATCCGTAGCAGCTGGCGAAGCCTGCGTCCGACTGCGCAGCAGTCGTAAAACCTGAGATTGCGGTCTTTATCAAACACCGCATCATCTGATTTTACGACTGCTGCGCAGCCGGACGCAGGCTGCGCCAGCTGCTACAAAGTGCGATTGCGCCTGCCCGTTTCAGGGCATAAATGAAGAGATGATCGCAGACAGTGCAATCAGCACTCCACCCAGCTCACCGCCAGTCCGCCCCGTGAAGTCTCTTTGTATTTGTCCTGCATGTCAGCGCCGGTATCGCGCATGGTGCGTATCACCCGGTCCAGGGAAATAAAGTGTTTGCCGTCGCCGCGCAGGGCCATTTGCGTGGCGTTGATGGCCTTCACGGCGGCAATCGCGTTGCGCTCGATACAAGGCACTTGCACCAGGCCGCCGACCGGGTCGCAGGTCAGTCCGAGGTTGTGCTCCAGGCCGATTTCGGCGGCATTTTCCAATTGCTCCGGCGTGGCTCCGAGTACGTCGGCCAGACCGGCGGCGGCCATCGCACAGGCCGAACCGACTTCCCCCTGACAGCCGACTTCAGCGCCGGATATCGAGGCGTTTTTCTTGCACAGAATGCCGACGGCCGCCGCACCCAGAAAGAACGCGACCACATCATCGTCCGACGCGTCCGGGTTGAACTTCATGTAGTAATGCAGCACCGCCGGAATGATCCCCGCCGCTCCGTTGGTCGGTGCCGTGACCATGCGCCCGCCCGCCGCATTCTCTTCGTTCACGGCGAGGGCGAACAGGTTGACCCACTCCATGGCCGACAGGGTGGAGGTGATGACATTCGGCTTGCCGATTTCCAGCAGGCTACGGTGCAATTTCGCGGCACGACGCGGCACATTCAGACCACCCGGCAAGATGCCTTCGTGACGCAGGCCTTGTTCGACACACTCACGCATCACCGACCAGATGTGCAGCAAGCCCTGGCGGATTTCGGCTTCACTGCGCCACGCCAGTTCGTTGGCCATCATCAGTTCAGAAACCCGCAGACCGTGCTTGTTGCAGAGCCTGAGCAATTCGGCAGCGCTGGAGAAATCGTAGGGCAGCACTACATCGCTACCGGGCGCAATGCCGGACTCGGCTTGCGCCGCTTCGACGATGAAACCGCCGCCGATCGAATAGTACGTTTGCTCGTAGAGTTCGCCGGTTTCGCCGAAGGCTGTCAGAGACATTGCGTTGGGGTGGTAGGGCAGGCTCTCGTCCAGCAGCAGGAGGTCGCGCTGCCAGTCAAAGGGGACCGCCGCTTTGCCGGCCAGGGACAATTCACCGGTGTCGCGCAGCGTTTGAATGCGGTTGTCGATGGACGTGGGGTCGATGCTGTCCGGCCATTCGCCCATCAGGCCCATGACACAGGCGCGGTCGGTCGCGTGGCCGACGCCGGTAGCGGATAGCGAACCGTACAGGCGGATTTCCACCCGACGTACGGCGTCGAGCAAACCTTGGTCCATCAATGCCTGGGCGAAGGTCGCAGCGGCGCGCATCGGGCCGACGGTGTGGGAACTGGACGGACCGATGCCGACTTTGAAGAGATCAAAAACACTGATAGCCATGCTAAAGCCTATACAAGCAATGGAAGAGGAATCGCTGCCATTTTTGTAGGACGAGCGCAATGTAGGCGATACTGCCAACCTCGGTCTGACGTGACCAACGAAACTTCCTAAGACAGCCTTTAGCAGGACTAAACGATGAGTCGTCAATTGCATGCCCAGACCTATGTCTGGCTGCACGTGTTTTCCTGTGCCGCGCGGCACTTGTCGTTCACCCGTTGTGCCGAAGAACTGCACATCACGCCGGGGGCGGTCAGCCAGCAAATTCGCCAGCTGGAAGAGCGCTTGGGCTTTCGTCTGTTTCATCGTCGTGCCCGGGGCGTGGAACTGAGCGCTGAAGGCCAGCGCCTGGCCATTACGGTCAACGAGGCTTACGGCAGCATCGATGCAGAATTGCGCCGTCTGGACGCCGGAATGATCAGCGGAATTTTGCGGGTGCGCTCGATTCCGTCGTTCCTGAGCAAATGGCTGACCCCACGCCTGCCACGTTTGCAGCAGCGCTTTCCGGACATTCAGCTGCGCCTGGTGGCCGAGGACAGCAGCGTGCCGCTGCACGAGGGCGAATTCGATCTGGCCATCGACCTGAACGATGGCAGTTACCCCGGCCTGTTATCCACAGCCTTGCTCGACGAACAGATCTTCCCGGTCTGCGCCCCCAGCCTGCTACGAGGTCGACCGCCGCTGCATGGCCCGTCGGACCTGATGCATTTCCCGTTGTTGCACGACATCACCGCGTGGCGCGGCAGCTACGAATACGCGGAATGGGAGTTCTATCTCGACGCCATCGGCTTCGAGGGTGCGGATGTGCGACGCGGGCATACCTTCAATCGCAATCACCTGACCATCGAAGCGGCCATTGCCGGAATGGGCGTGGCGATTGCACGCCGCACGTTGCTCAACGATGAACTGGAGCGAGGGGCGTTGATCGTGCCGTTCGGGTTGGCGGTGCCCAATCACAAGCGCTATATGCTGCTGTATGCGCCGGGGGCTTTGAGCCATCCGGGCGTACGCGCGGTGCATGACTGGCTGGTAGAGGAGGCGGGGATTTTTCGAAGTTTGCATCCGCTGGCAGAGCAACAGATGTGAGCAATTGTGACAAACAAGCGAGCGGACCCAACTCCCGACCTTAGCAGCGCTTTTGTCCGTTGTCCGGGTTTTTTTGCTAATCCATATTTATCTTTTTGTAGGGGTTGAAATGTTCCGCGCACACACCGATTGTGTAAGTAAGAGGTCACGGTGACGACGCCCAAGGGCTAGCCGAAAGGCCTCTCGCGAGCTAGCTGAAATAAGGGATGAACTATGCAAATCCAAGTCAACAGCGATAACCATATTCAAAGCAGCATCCGACTGGAGGAGTGGGTACGTACTACCATTGAGAGCACGCTCGAACGTTATGAAGAGGACCTGACCCGCGTCGAGGTTCACCTGCGGGACGAAAACGGCGACAAGCCCGGACCGCATGACATGCGCTGCCAACTGGAAGCGCGGCCAAAAGGCCACCAACCGATTTCTGTCACCCATAAAGCCGCCAACCTGGAACTGGCGATCGACGGCGCGGCCGAAAAACTCGAACATGCGCTGGAACACCTGTTCGGCAAACTGCGGGGCAAACCACGTGCCGCTATTGTGCCGTTTGAGCGAGCCGCAGCCGATGCGCTGCTGGAAGACGAGTTCCTCGAGAACGAACAGGCTGCACAGAACGGCTGATGCCGATTCACTTTTACCTTTCCACCACTGACAACGGGCCTGCTGATGCAGGCCCGTTCTTGTTTCAGGGGTTGCGAGGGTTTACGCATTCCAATGTGGGAGCGAGACCGGCTTGCCGGCGATGGCGGCCTGACAGTCACCGATTATCTTGGGAATTACCGCAAAAACGCCTGCCGATACTCCCCAGGCGTCCCCCCCAAAGCCTGCCGAAATCGATTGGTGAAATGACTCGCACTGGCAAACCCGCACGCCAATGCGATCTCCCCCAACGGCTGCGACGTCGAACGTAATATCTCCCGCGCCCGACTCAGTCTTCGAGCCAGCACGTACTGATGCGGCGGCAAGCCAAAACTCTCCCTGAACATCCGCGCAAAGTGGTACTCCGACAGCGCACACAGCGCAGCCAATTGCCCTAGGCTGATGGCCTCGGCCAACTGGTTATCGATGAAGTCCACCAACTGCCGCCGTTGATGCGCCGCCAATCCACCCTTAAGTCGTAACCCCTCACGCATGCCGACCTGGCCAAGCAACACGTGGCTGAGCATTTCATGGGCCAGGCTGCTGGTCAGCAAGCGTTCTGCGGGTTCGTCCCAGTTGAGGGTGAGCATGTGCCGAAAGCGCCGGGCTTGCGCCGGATCGTCGAGAAAGGTCCTCTCGCGCAATTGCAACTCGCGCGGTTCGCGGTCCAGGAGCGTGACGCAGCCGAGGGCGAATTGTTCGGGGCTGAAATACAGGTGGGCCAGGCGAATGTCGCCGTTGATCACCCAGCCCGATTGATGTTCGGCGGGCAGAATGCACAATTTGTCCGGGCCGCCCATGGTGCCGGGCTGGTCGCGGCGGAAGGTGCCGGTGCCGCCAGCGATGTAACACGACAGCGTGTGATGGCTCGGCGCTTCGTAGTCCTGGGCGTCGTGATGATTGCTCCACAAGGCTGCAGCCATGCCGTCACCGAGTTCGGCGCTGTGCTCCAGGCGAGCATTGGGCGAACGGTTAAGGGCTTGAAAGACTTGCAGTGTTTCCAGTGCGGGCATGATCAGTAATCTCCAACGCCTTGCATCCTACTCCGTAGACAATGACCTGCCAGCCTCTGCGCTGACAAAAGCGCAAGTTTATGCAAGTGCGAAAAGGGGCGACGCAGGACACTGAACCTCTATTGAGGAGCGCTTGCCATGAACCTGTCGTTGTACTTGCTGACCGTGCTGATCTGGGGCACCACCTGGATTGCCTTGAAATGGCAACTGGGCGTGGTGGCAATTCCGGTGTCGATCGTCTATCGCTTCGGCCTCGCGGCGCTGGTGCTGTTTGCCCTGTTGCTGTTGAGTCGGCGCCTGCAAGTGATGAACCGTCGCGGACACTTGATCTGTCTGGCGCAGGGGTTGTGTCTGTTCTGCGTCAACTTCATGTGCTTCCTGACCGCCAGCCAGTGGATCCCCAGCGGCCTGGTCGCGGTGGTGTTTTCCACCGCCACGCTATGGAATGCGCTGAATGCGCGGGTGTTCTTCGGTCAGAAAATTGCCCGCAATGTGCTGATGGGTGGCGCACTGGGCTTGTTCGGGCTTGGTCTGTTGTTCTGGCCTGAACTGGCCGGGCGCACCGCCAGCCCGCAAACCTTGCTCGGCCTGGGCCTGGCGCTGCTCGGAACCCTGTGCTTCTCGGCGGGTAACATGCTGTCGAGCCTGCAACAGAAGGCCGGTCTGAAGCCGCTGACCACCAACGCCTGGGGCATGGCCTATGGCGCGGCAATGTTGACGGTGTGGTGCCTGGTCAAAGGCATCCCGTTCGATATCGAATGGAATGCGCGCTACATCGGTTCGCTGCTGTACCTGGTCATTCCGGGTTCCGTGATTGGCTTCACCGCTTACCTGACACTGGTTGGTCGCATGGGGCCCGAGCGCGCGGCGTATTGCACGGTGTTGTTCCCGGTGGTGGCGCTGAATGTCTCGGCGTTTGTCGAAGGCTATCAATGGACCGCACCGGCACTGGTCGGTTTGGTGTTGGTAATGCTCGGCAATGTCCTGGTGTTTCGTAAGCCCAGGACACCGATGGCGCAAGGCACTGGCAAACTTGCATGAACGGCTTGGAGTGAGCGTCGAGGCTACTCAACGCTCGGTCCTGAGGGCGACGAATATCAGCAACGGGAGTATGAAATCGACAATATGCCGCGCCCAGTCCTTGGCGTTCCATGTTTGTGATTCATCAATGTTGAACCATTCGACACCGATCACTTGCAAACAGACGTAATAGACAAATATGGCGATCACTAATCCGATGATTGAAAACTTTTTGGCTTCATGAAAAACCTCGGCAGGCGCGTTTATGTTCCGGTAAAGGTGATAGGCACCGACCAGACAAAAAGCCGTGTAGATCACTTCCAGGGTAATAATGAACCAATAGATGCGGTGGTGCAGCATGGGCGAGGTAATGGCCCTGTAGCTCAGGTTCAGGTTTTCCCGAGTGGTGTCCATGCTCAGGATATGACCGACATATTCATAGTTGGATGAATAGTCGGTGAAATTACTGTACATCACCAGCAGGCCAAAAAAGCTTATATAAGCCATTAGCGAAAACTTGCTGTATCTGATGAGTTTGTCCGTGGAAATGTTGTTCAAGGTTAAAGTGCTCCATCACTGTTTGTCCGTAAGTTCGGATTAGGTATCTGGAGTGTATAGGGCTGAACTTTTTTTCGTCGCTGGACTGAATTGCAAGTTGTGTAACAAGCGGGCAGATACATTAAAAGTATCTGCCCGTTTTAGTTAGACTTTCCAGACTTGCGGGTTGACCAGATCCTGCGGTCGCTCGCCCAGCAAGGCGCTGCGCAAGTTGGCCAATGCGCGATTGGCCATGGCTTCGCGGGTTTCGTGAGTCGCGGAACCAATGTGCGGTAATGTCACCGCGTTTTTCAATTGGAACAGCGGCGACTCGGCCAGCGGTTCTTTTTCGTAGACGTCCAGACCGGCGCCGCGAATGCGGTTGTTTTGCAACGCTTCGATCAGGGCCGGTTCGTCGACGACCGGGCCGCGCGCAATGTTGACCAGGATCGCGCTTGGTTTCATCAGCGCCAGTTCGCGGTGGCTGATCAGATGTTTGGTTTTTTCGCTGAGCGGCACGACCAGGCAGACGAAATCGGCTTCGGCCAGCAGTTGATCCAGCGTGCGGAACTGAGCGCCGAGTTCTTGTTCCAGCTCGGTCTTGCGGCTGTTGCCGCTGTAAATGATCGGCATGTTGAACCCCAAGCGACCCCGGCGGGCAATGGCCGCGCCAATGTTGCCCATGCCGACGATGCCCAGGGTTTTGCCGTGCACATCGGTGCCGAACAACGGTGCGCCGACGGTGGCTTGCCATTGGCCCGCCTTGGTCCAGGCGTCCAGTTCGGCAACACGACGAGCGCTGCTCATTAGCAGGGAAAACGCCAGGTCGGCGGTGCTTTCGGTGAGCACGTCGGGGGTGTTGGTGAGCATGATCCCGCGTTCATTGAAGTAGGCGACATCGTAGTTGTCGTAGCCGACCGAGACGCTGGAGACCACTTCCAGTTTGGCGGCGTTTTCCAGTTGCGCGCGACCAAGCTTGCGACCGACGCCGATCAGGCCGTGGGCGTGAGGCAGGGCTTCGTTGAATTGGGCGTTGATGTCGCCGTTTTTCGGGTTCGGCACGATGACGTCGAATTCTTGTTGCAGGCGTTCAACCATTTCAGGAGTGACACGGCTGAAGGCGAGGACGGTCTTTTTCATGGGAGGAGGGCTCGTCGGGCGTGGAGAATGCCAAGCACGCTAACATTCTTCCCCGGCTTTATGCGAGTCCCCGGATTACCGGATGTACACCGACCAAAACTGTGGGAGCGAGCCTGCTCGCGATAGCGGTGTGTCAGTCGACATCAATTTTGAATGTCCGACCGCTTTCGCGAGCAGGCTCGCTCCCACAAGGGATTGGCTTTTTGTTTTGGGATCAGCGGTGTGGCGTGGATTTGGGTAGTTCCAGATTGTCGAGCATCCGCTTCGCCGCCAGTTCGGCCAGCATGACGATTTGCTGGATCGCCATGGCGGTGTTGCGATGCGGGCCTTCCAGATAGCCGGCAAAATCGCTGGCCATCACACTGGCCTGGGCCAGTGATTCACAGGTGTGGGCCAACAGGTCTTCGTCTTTGATATCGGGCGCAAGCATGAACATCGTGCTGGGTTTGCGGGTGGCCGGTGATTTCAGGGCTGCGGGATTGAGGTAGTGATTCAGTGCGCGTTCGGCGGCGTCGTGGAATTTTTTGGAATCGACGGATTCGTAGGGGGAAACGTCGTCGGTTTCAGGAGGGTTCGGAGTTTCTTTGATCATGCGGAAATTACTCATTGGCGTATTTATTGGAGCCGCCATTTTCGCTTCCAGACGAAAGGGTGGCAGCCGTGCGCAGGCTGGAAAACCGGATAAACCCGCCAAAACCCGGCAGACCCGAAGGTCTCCCGCGCACAGCTGCCATAACAGAACATTGCGAGCAGAAAAAAGCGCCGCAGTATGCCATGAGCTGTTGACGTGTTTATCAGGTTTCCAGGCCTGATCGCTGAAGTTCCAGCGACACCCAAAGCCTACCCAAATCCCGTCTGACCCAACAACCGACAGAACGCGTCGGAATCCTTCCCCAAAATCAGCGCGTCTGTAGGACCGTGAAATCAGTTCGCCAGCCGAACGTCTCCCGGCTTTCCGGGGTGTTGTCGGCCCACTTGGCCCACTTGGCCCACTTGGCCCACTTGGCCGGCGAGTCGTAAGCGATGCTAATGGCGATGCCCAGACCCGAAGGGACACGAATCCCGTCGGCGGGAGGAGACGAGTGCTTTTCCGATGATTTTTTGTGGGTTGGTTTTTTTTGCACGCTCATGTGTTCTAACATCCTGGCCACGACCTATTTACGTGGTCGAGTACTTTGGGAAACGTCTGATTGTTTTCTATAAAGAGCGTCAGCATGGTGCTGCCTCTGAATATTGATATGGAAGTCAAAAATGTCCGGCAAGCCTGCTGCGCGCAAGACCGATACCGTGAACTGTCCCCGCTGCGGTGGAACAGCCATCGATTCCGGGTCACCGAATGTATTTTTTGATGGTCTGCCTGCTGCTCGGGTAACCGACTGCACCACCTGCGGCAGTGTCTTGACCATGGGCGCCATGTCCTCGGTACAGATCAATGGCCAGGCCGCGCTGGTCACCGGCTCGCAAGGTACGCATGGCGACACCATTACGGGTGGGTCATCGAGCATCATCATCGGGAACAACTTCACGCCTGCACCTGTTTCCCCGGTTAGTCCGATGCCCGCGCATTTGGTTGAGCCTGCCAGTTACCAGCCCTCGGTCATTGCACCTGCCCCCACGCCAGCGCGCGCCGCTGCTATTGACGATTCGGTTTTAGAGGAGGAAGAGGAAGAAGAGGAGCTGGATGAAGAGAAGCCTGTGGGTATCGCGCTACGGATCGGCGTGTTCTTTGATGGGACGCTGAACAATGCGAACAACGGTGAAATGGGACTGCTATGTGGTGCTAGCCATGCCATCAAGCCCGAAGATCTGGAAGCGAGTTGTAAACCTTATATGTCTGACCCGGACAGCAGCTACGCAAATGACGAGTCGAACATCAAGAAGCTCAGTGATCTGTATTTTGCTCCCGACGAACTTCAAGATATTGCCGGTCAGCAGCAGCTATTCAAATCTCTCTACATTGAGGGTATCGGCACGTCATCCGGCCAGCCGGATAGCATGACTGGCGCCGGCATGGGGCGTGGTGCAACTGGGGTTAGCGCTAAAGTAGAAGACGCCTTTCGTGAAATATTGAGGACTATCCTCAAATTCAGCCAAACAAATCCAGATTCTAAAATCATCAACCTCACCTTTGACACTTTTGGTTTCAGCCGAGGTGCAGCGGCTGCACGGCACTTTGCCAATGAAGTGGCTCTAGGTCGGCAAGGCCCCTTGGGTCAAACCATCAAGATGTTGCGACGAGCTTTTCACGAAAACTTCAGCGGTGAATTCAAGCGCGATATCAACATGGGCTTTATCGGTTTGTTTGATACCGTGCCGTCGGTAGGAGGCTTGGCCAATCTAGGCAATGTGCGCAGTCAAACAGCCCCAGGACTCAAACTGTACCTGCCTCGTAGCTTGTTTCCCAATGTCGTCCAATTGGCTGCCCGGGATGAAATCCGTGCCAACTTCGCCTTGAACCGGGTAAAACCCGCTCACCTGGAAATCACATTGCCAGGTGTTCACTCAGACCTTGGCGGAGGCTACTTTCCTGAATCCGAAGAGAACCTGCTGATCAGCCCCATGCAGGTGTTAGTTGTTCCCGGTACGACGGACGTGAAATACACTTCGATCTACCGTGATGCGCAACAGGTAAAGGCTAAGTGGGAAGCCAAAGGCTGGCCGTCCCAAATGCTCGAGGTCGTGACTCCCTATGTTAGGGGCTTGCCTCCGTCTCAGCAAAAAAGCTTTAACCCTGAGAAGCAGGTTTATGCGGCGTTGCAGCTCAAGCGACCGGTACGAGGCGAGCTGTCGCGGGTTTACCTGCGAGTCATGTACGAGTTGGCCAAGCAAAGGGGAGTGCGATTTAAACGCCTTGATGAGCAGTACCCGAGTTACACCATCCCATCGGAGCTTCAGGCGCTGTGTGACCGCTTCGTCGCGGGTGACTACAGTACAACGCCCGCCGAAGAGCAACTGCTGAAATTGAAGTACATTCACACCTCGGCCAACTGGAACCCACCGTCAATCCTGCAGGGTTCAACACCTCGAACCAGTTCGGGTTTACTCTACTTTAATGCCCCAACCACGGACGGGATCCGCGTACAACATCCCCATGTACCTGACTAGGAGTCACGAATATGCGAACACTATGGATCTTGTTCGGGGTTCTGTTGGTGAGCGGTTGCCAAGCCTCCGACCAGTCCTGGAGACGTTCAGATCCAGATGCTGGCCCGTGGGCGCTGGGTTTCGTCACACCTTATGCGATGGATGGTTGGGTTGAGGACGCTGCCACTATTGATACTCATGGAACTCTTTATCGTCGAATAAACAGTGGTGCCTCAGGAGGAAAGAAAAATGGTAAAAGCGGCGCACGTGGCTGGGCCGTTGTTGGTACAGGCACCGAAAGAGAAGTGAGAGACGCCAAACTTCCGGTACGCATCTACGTTCGCTGGCAATCGTTAGTTGAGCCGCAAACCTATCAAGGCTGGATTGAAATACCGGAGGATGCACGTCAGGTCTTACGCAAAGCTCTGTCCTTGGATTGCCCAAGTATTCCCGAAATGGCTGCCATTCCGAAAAGGGCTTCTGTACGTCTTGGACTTGCACCTGGCGGCGTGGTGCAAGTCTGGGCATTTGACGAATGCCTACACCCTGTCAAAGTCGCACATGCACAGGTCGGAGTAGAGCCCAAGGGACCTGGTTTAGGGCTCTCCGGAGGGAGTTACTTCCCATTGGAGGACGATTCCAAACGCTATGTCGAAAAATACGGTATCCCCTACGGAAGCTGGTGAATAACCATAAATTCAGCCCGCCAACTGGCGGGTTTTTTTCTATCTGGTGCAGGGAGTCAGGCTCCAGGCCAAACAACCCGATACTCAATGTGAAAGCCAATTCCGGTCTGGTGCGCCATACAAAACTGTGGGAGTGAGCCTGCTCGCGATAACGGAGTGTCAGTCGACCTCATTCTTGAATGTCCGACCGCTATCGCGAGTTCAAGCCCGCTCCCACAGGGGGTAGCTGCTGCAGGGGAATCAGCGGTGTGGCGTGGATTTGGGTAGTTCGAGGTTGTCCATCATCCGGTTCGCCGCCAGTTCGGCCAGCATGACGATTTGCTGGATCGCCATGGCGGTGTTGCGATGCGGGCCTTCCAGATAGCCGGCAAAATCGCTGGCCATCACACTGGCCTGGGCCAGTGATTCACAGGTGTGGGCCAACAGGTCTTCGTCTTTGATATCGGGCGCAAGCATGAACATCGTGCTGGGTTTGCGGGTGGGCGGTGATTTCATGGCAGCGGGGTTGAGGTAGTGATTCAGCGCGCGTTCGGCAGCATCGTGGAATTTTTTGGAATCGATGGATTCGTAGGGGGAAACGTCGTCGGTTTCAGGAGGGTTCGGAGTTTCTTTGATCATAAAAATTTACTCGATTTGGGATTAATCGAGCTGCCATTTTCGTTTCCAAGCGAAAGGGTGGCAGCCATGCGCGGTCTGGAAAACCGGATATCCCATCAAAACCGGCAGACCCGAAGGTCTCCCGCGCACAGCCGCCATAACAAGGAATTGCGTGCAGAAAAAGCGCCGCAGTATGCCATGTGCTGTGATGGGAATATCAGGTTTCCAAGCCTGATCGCTGATTCGTCAGCGACCCACAAAGCCTACCCATTTCCCGTCCGACCCAACAACCGACAGAACGCGTCGGAATCCTTCCCCAAAATCAGCGCGTCTGTAGGACCGTGCAATCAGTTCGCCAGCCGAATCCCGCCTAAACTGCTGCCGCTCAAATCGTACGCCGCCAATTCCGCCTGATGCGCCGCCAGAATCTCCGGCAATGACCCGCGCAAGTACTCGACCCAGGTCTTGATCTTCGCATCCAGATATTGCCGCGAAGGGTAAATCGCATACAAGTTCAGTTCCTGGGAGCGGTAGTTGGGCATCACCCGCACCAGCGAGCCGTTGCGCAACCCTTCAATCGCTGCATACACCGGCAACACGCCCACGCCCATGCCGCTGGTGATCGCGGTCTTCATTGCGTCCGCGGAGTTGACCAGAAACGGCGAGCTGTTGATGGTCACGGTCTCCTGGCCTTCAGGGCCGTCGAAGGCCCATTTTTCCAGCGGGATCACCGGGCTCACCAGGCGCAGACACATGTGGTTCAACAAATCGCTGGGCTTCTGCGCGCAACCGTTGGCCTTCACGTACGCCGGCGAGGCGCAGACGATGCTGTAGGTGATGCCCAGGCGCTGGGACACGAAGCCCGAGTCCGGCAGTTCACTGGCGAGGACGATGGACACGTCGTAGCCCTCGTCGAGCAGGTCCGGCACGCGGTTGGCCATGGTCAGGTCGAAGGTCACGTCGGGATGCGTCTTGCGATAGCGAGCGATGGCGTCGATCACGAAGTGCTGACCGATGCCGGTCATGGTGTGCACTTTGAGTTGCCCGGCTGGACGCGCGTGGGCGTCGCTGGCCTCGGCTTCGGCTTCTTCGACGTAGGCCAGGATCTGCTCGCAGCGCAACAGGTAGCGCTTGCCGGCCTCGGTCAGGGCGATACGGCGGGTGGTGCGGTTGAGCAGGCGGGTTTGCAGGTGGGCTTCCAGGTTGGAGACCGCGCGCGAGACGTTGGCCGTGGTGGTGTCCAGTTGCACGGCGGCAGCGGTGAAGCTGCCGGCCTCGGCCACGTAACTGAAGGCGCGCATGTTTTGCAAAGTGTCCATGGGGTGCTCTCAAGGGAGATGGCAAATTGTGACACAAGGTTTCAAGGTCGGTGACCCCCGACCAAGGGATTATCGCGTTAACGGTAACAAAGATTCACAAGAATCCCGGCTTATCGCGGTTCATGCCGCCCCCTAGAATTGCGCCATTGTAGGAGCCGGGCTTGCCCTAATGCCGATCAGTTAAGCAATTTCTGCGGTAACGCAATTGTTGTAGCAGCTGGCGAAGCCTGCGTCGGGGGGGGGGGGGGGGGGGGGGGGGGGGGGGGGGGCGCGGGGGGGGGGGGGGGGGGTGGGGGGGCACCACAACGGGTTTAGAGAGAGAGGGCACCCGCCCCGCGC